>NZ_JAPDDS010000006.1 GCF_025950085.1 Luteolibacter flavescens | reverse complement strand
CCTAGACCGCCCGACCCCCGTGGGTCAACATCTTTCGTGACGGTTTTTTGAAGATTCTTCCCGATCCCGAGCTAAGCTGTTGTTTTTCAACAAAATCGACCGCGAAGTTTTTCGCGACCATTCCGCCACGGAGGATGAATTGGGGCGGATTCAGGGGCAAACCGGCAGCATCAGCACCACGGAAAGACCGCTTTGAGGGGCCTTTTCGGCCCACTGGAGGGTCGGGATCCCCTTCTACCTTCTATATAGAGGCCTGCGGTGCCGATTTGCGGCGGGGTGCGGCGCTGAGGGAGGCGCCGCCCTACGCTCTTATATAGAGAGGGCTTCACCGGTTGCTTCCTGGACCGGTGAACCGCACGCGGAGCGATGCGGACCACTATGCTTGCGAACCACCCTTGTGCGGGCCGCATCAGCCCGACCATTTCAGAAGGCGTTCTCGACGCGGCGGACCATGGGCTTCTCGCCTTCGGTGAGGATGACCTCGATGACGTCGAAGCGCCATGGGATCTCGCGGGTGCCCAGCAGACGCAGCCATTCGTTCGCGCCGCGCTCGATGAGCTTCTGCTTTTCCCGGTCCACGGCATCAAGCGGACGGCCCATGCCACCGGCGCGGCGGGTCTTCACCTCGGTGAAGAGCAGCAACTTCCCGTGCCGGGCGACGATGTCCACTTCGCCGCCACGGGGCGCGCGGAAGTTCCGGTAGAGGACCTTCGCCCCGCTGGCCGTGAGCCATGCCCGGGCGATACGCTCACCCATGACTCCGATGGCGGCGGAGCCGATGGCCGTGCCGTCACGCCGGGCCAAACGGCAGCGACAATTGAGCGACGGGCTGAAACGAGCGGCGATGATGGCGGCAAGGCCCATGGCGTTCTAACGCGGCGAGGTGCTGCTTTGTGCCATATCCCATGTGCCTCTCAAAGCCGTATTCCGGGAACTCTCGCGACATCTCCAGCATCAGACGGTCGCGCGAGACCTTGGCAATGACGCTCGCTGCGGCGATGGAGAGCGATTTGCCGTCGCCCTTCACCACGCCATCGTGCGGCCAGGGGAATGAGGGCACCGGCAGGCCGTCGATGAGGCAATGGTCCACGGCACAGGAGAGAGCTTCGACCGCGCGGGCCATGGCGGCGTGGGTGGCGCGCAGGATATTGATGCGGTCGATCTCCTCGACCTCGGCGAAAGCCACCGCCCAGATGACCCGGCTATCGGTGGTTACCTTTTCATAAAGCTGCTCGCGCTTCGCCGGCGTGAGCTTCTTCGAGTCATCCACCCCCTTGCATCGCCACCGGGGCGGCAGGATCACCGCCGCGGCGGACACCGGTCCGGCGAGCGGGCCCCTTCCCGCCTCATCCACACCCGCGACCATCATCAGGCCACGGGCGCGGAGGGCGGATTCGAGGGTGGTATCTGGCATGCGCTCAGAACTGGCGCATGCGGTCGGTCAAGGCCATATGAGAATGGCTCTCCGTGGCAAAAAGCTGGGTGGCAAAGACGGTGCCGTCCTTGTCGACCACGACGCCGATACCCGTGGTGCTCCATTTGCCGCGCATGTTCTTGTCGTGGCTGGAGGAATTCTTCCAGGCACCGACCAGGGTATTTGCGGCACTCGAATGACTGCCGCTGCAGGTGGCGATGTTTTCCGCCACATTGCTCATCTTCATGGTGCGCTGCGCATTCAACGCACGCTCCTCGAAGCCGTAGTGGCTGATGTTTGCCGCCGCGTTTTTCCCGCTGAATTTCCCGCGGTTCCGACGCATGAATTCCGAGTGCTGCTGGGCCATGCGGTCGAGCCCGGCGTGACGCTGGAGCACTTCCCGGCCTTTTGACTGACGATAGGAATTCACCTGGGAGTGGATGGTGCCGGCGAGGCTACCATCGCTCTTGGTGACCGGTACGGTGGACATGAGCACCGTGGTGGAGTCGAGCTTCGGTCCGCATGAGGCGAGGAGGAGCGCCGCGGCCGCAGTCGTAAGTGTGTGATAGGAGATGACTTTCATTTGTGAGACAGCGAGCCGCGCATCTCAAATCACCCCCGGTTCATAAAGATTATTTTACAATCAAGGGCAAATGTTAGAAATTTTGTCCGATTTTCACCAGAACTCGCTCCCGCAGAGGCACTTCCCGCAAGTATTTTTACGCAACCCCTTTTCGCGGCCGGTGTTCGCTTCGGGCGAGATGGCGTTTTCTCCCGAACAAGCGTGCGTGACTCACCCGTTGCTTGCGCTCCCCGCCGGGCCGGGCACACTTTCGTTCTAGCCCATGTCCGAGTCGTCACCGGAAAAAACGATCCTACTTGTCGATCAGGACCACGACTTCTTGGAGTGGGCCACGAAGCATTTGACCGCGAACGACCTGCGCATCCTGCGCTGCGACAATGCGGACAATGCCGTGAAGGTGGTGGAGAAGACCACGGTGGACGTGGTGATCGCGGACATCCAGCTCCAGCCCTACGACGGCCTAGAGCTGCTTTCCCGGGTCCGCCAGAGTTCCCCTAATACGCTGGTGGTGCTGACCGCAGGCTTCCCCAGCACCGGGCAGGTGATTGAGGCGACCCAGCGCGGTGCTCACGATGTGATGCGGAAGGAGTCGCTTCCCTTCGAGCTGCGGCCGGTGATCGAGAGCGCGCTCCAGATCGTGGAGGACCGCCGCTCCGCTGAGCAGCCCGCCGCTGACATGCCGGCGCTGGATGGCCGGGTGAAGATCATCGGCGTTTCGCGCGCCCTTCAGGATGTTTTCAAAATCGTGGGCCGCGTCGCGCGCTCGGATGCGCCTGTCTTGGTCACCGGAGAGAGTGGCACCGGCAAGGAACTGGTGGCCAAGGCCATCCACGAATACTCGCCGCGCCGCCAGCAGGAATTGATCGCCATCAATTGCGGCGCGATCCCGGAAAATCTCCTGGAGAGCGAGCTTTTCGGCCATGAGAAGGGCTCCTTCACCGGGGCGATCGCTCGCCGCGCGGGCCGCTTCGAGCAGGCCGATTGCGGCACGCTCTTCCTCGACGAGATCGGCGACATGCCACTGTCCGTGCAGGTGAAGCTGCTGCGCGTGCTGCAGGATGGAACCTTCTCCCGCGTGGGGTCGAATGAGACGCTGAGCGGCGATGTCCGCATCGTGACAGCGACGAACAAGACCCTCTCCGCCGAGGTGGCCGCCGGTCGCTTCCGCGAGGATCTCTACTACCGGCTGAATGTGGTGGAAGTCCGCCTGCCGCCGCTGCGCGAGCGCGCGGAGGACATCCCGCTGCTGGCCGAGTTCTTCCTCCAGCGCATCACGCGGAAGAATGGCATGGCACGCATCCGTCTCTCGGCGGAAGCGATCGCCGCGCTGCAGGCCCACCGCTGGCCGGGCAATGTCCGCGAGCTGGAAAACACCATCGCCCGTGCGTGCGCGCTGGCTTCCTCCACCGTCCTCCTGCCCGCGGATATCCCGCTGGCAGCGGCACCGGGCGAGGAAAAAGGCCCGCTGAAGCAATCGCTCGACCGCCTGCTGGATGCCGTGCCTGCCGGGGAAAACGCCGTGCACTGGCTCGCCACCGGCCTGGCCACGCGCGCGCTGGAGCGGCAATCCGGGGACATCAAGCAGGCAGCCGCCATGCTGGGACTGGATGCCCCCGAGCTGCGGAAGCTGCTGGCGGAAAACCACATCAGCTCGCTGGAGTCGTCCAGCCGCTGACTCCGGGTCCACTCACCGCTGGCCATCGGTACAGCCGCACGCTACGGTCCCCGCATGTTCCGCCGCACCCTGCTCGTCCTGCCACTGGTGACGATGCTTTCCGCGGCCCCGAAGCCCGCATCGATCCCTGCCTACAAGGAAGGTCTGGACGCGCTCTCAGCCCGGCTGTGGGAGGTGGCCGCCACCCGCTTCCAGACCGCGCTGGAGACGCCGGATCTGGATGCCGCCGGACGCCAGACCATCCTGCTGAGACTGGCGGAGACCCGCATCCGCGCCGGCGAAGCGGGTGAAGCAATGTCCATCCTAGAGGATCCGGCTTTGGAAGGCCATGCCGAGATTCCCTTCTGGAAAGGCCAAGCGCTGGCGGCCGATGGCCGGCTGATGGAGGCGCTGACACTGCTGGACGGTGACGCCATCGCCCCGACAGCTCCGCATTTTCGCGAGGCGCTTTTCACCCGAGCGGCACTGCTGCAGGCGCTGGGAAACCAGAATGCCGCCCTCGATGCGCTGGCCGTGCTGGCGAAGGACCGCGACGCAGCCACCGCCTTGCGCGCCCGGCTGGAAAGCGCGGACATCCTGCTTTCCCGCGGGCGTGCCGAGGAGGCGCTGACCGCCATCCCGCCGCTGAATGCCCGCATGTCCCCGCGACAGAGCGCCCGTGCGGAACTGCTTCGCGCCCGCGCCCAACTGGAAAAAGGCGAGCACGTCGCCGCTACCGGGATCTTCTCCGCGCTCATGGCGAAGGCGGGCGATGACCCGGCCTTCAAGATCTACCGGACCGAGGCCGCCGTGGGCCTGGCCCGCGCCCAGCTCGCCGGAGGGAACCGCGAGGCCGCGACCGACGGGCTGATCGCCTTCATCGAGGACGAGCGTGATTCGCCGAAGATCGGCATGGCCTTCCCCGCCCTGCTCGATTGCCTCCCGGAGACCCCGGACGCGGATGATGTGATTCTCACGCGCCTGCGCGAGTGGTGTCCGCCGCCGGTCATCAAGGTGCCCGCGGTGATCAATGCGGGCAATGGCAGCACGGGCGTGTGGCCCGCCGCCCCGGTGGCGGAGGACGAACTGGCCACCCAGGCGCTCTACTACCTCGCGCTCGGCCTTCGACGCGAGGGATCCACACCTTCGAAGGACCAGGCACGACGCCTCCTGACCCGTCTGCGGCTCGACTATCCGGAGCACCCGCTGGCCGAGCGCGCCCTGCTGGAGAATGCCCGCTGGGACCTGGCCGACGGGCGGAACGAGCAGGCCGCCGCCGCCCTGAGCGCGCTCGACGGCAGCAATAGCGCACCCGTCCTGCGGGCCGAAGCCTCGATCTCCGCGGCTGCCAGCGCCTTCGCCGCAGGTGACCACGCGCTGGCCGCCAGCGAATCCGCAAAGGCGGCGGACCTGCTGGACGGAGACGCCCGGCGCGGTGCCACCATCAATGGCGCGATCTCGCGGCTGGCCGCGGGGGACTTGCCCGCTTTCCAAAAAATCGCCGCTGATCCGAAGGCTCCGCGCAGCGTGAAGACGGAGCTGGAGCTGGAGCAATCGCTCTTCCTCGCCTCGCAGCGCGACTCCACGGCTCTCGCCTCGCTGGACCGCTTCATCCTTGCCCACCCGGATCACCCGCGCCTGCCGGAGGCCCGGCTGGCAGCGGCATTGGCCGCGCTGGAAGGCACGCCGCCGGACACCGCATTCGCCATTGCGCAGCTCGACAGCCTGTCGCCTGAGCAGGCGGGAGAGCTGCCGCCCGCCGCGCTGGCCATGGCGCGCATCCAGATCGCCGGACGGGAGAACCGCTGGGCGGATGCCGTCGCTCTCGCGAAGGATTTCCTCGCCAGCTTTCCCGATGATCCGCGGAAGGATGAATTCCGCTTCGAGCTGGGAAATGCCTACTACGAGAACGGCGACTTCAATGACGCACGGCTGGAACTCGCCAAGCTGGCCGCGGATGCACCCGCGGCACCACAGGCGGAGGCAGCCCTGCTGCTGGCCGCACGCTCGTCCGCACTGGTCACCACGCCGGAAGCCAAGCGGGAGAGCCTGGTGCTTTTCGACAAGGTGATCGGGAACAAGGGAGCCCTCGCCGACACGGCCAGGCTGATGAAAGCCCGTGCGCTCGGCCCCGCCGATGCCGCAAAGGAACTGCTCCCGTGGTTCGAGGAGATGCGGAAGGATCATCCCCTGCGGCTCCGCGTGGGCCTGGAACTGGGAGACGCGCTCTACAACAGCGCGGGCACCGATCCCGCGCCGCTGGCGCAGGCGCTGAGGATCTACGAGACCCTGCTGGCCGACTTGTCCGCGGACTCGATGGATCGCCCGGAGATCGAGTACCTGCGCGGCCGCGTGCTGGAGCAACTGCCCGATCCGAAGCTGCCGACCAAGAAGCGCGAGGCAGAGGCACTCGACGTGTATTTCTCCGTGCTGGAAGCCGCCACTCGCCAAGCCCCGTCCGATTGGCGCTGGGTGGACCGCTGCGGCGTTCGCGCGCTCACACTGCTCGAAAGCGCGCAACGCTGGGAAGCCGCCATCGGCGTGGCGGAGATGCACAAGAAGCTCGCCAGCCCCGGTGCCCCGGCCGCTGCCGAGCGGGCGAAGGCACTGAAGCTGGAGCACTTCGTCTGGGACGAGGAGTGAGCAAAACGGCATCTACTGGAGGTGCCGTAGTTTCACATCCCCGCGGGCTTCGTCAGCCGCCGGCCCGGTTCTTCTCGTCGATCTGTCCGTTCAGCGTGCAGTAGTCGTAGAGATAGCCGATCAGACAGAGGCCGCCGGTGAACATCCACAGCAGGCCGGTCCAGACTTTGCCCATGTAGAAGCGGTGAATGCCGAACACACCGAGGAAGGTCTGGAGGATCCACGCCACCGAGTAATCGACCGGACCGGTGGCATACTTCCGCGCCGCCGCCCGCTCCATGCCGGGGATGAGGAATAGGTCGATCAGCCACCCGATGCCGAAGAGGCCGAGCGTGCAGAACCAGATCACACCGGTGATCGGGCGGCCGAAGTAGAAGCGGTGGGCACCTGTGACACCGAAAATCCAGAGCAGGTATCCGATGACCTTGCTGTGCGTTTGCGGACGTTCCATTTGCCGCGCATCATCGCCTGTTTTCGCGAGGACGCGATTGGAACTGCGGGGCGTGTTTGGAGCGTCAGGTCAGCGACTTCTCTGCGGCACCGGGATCTCCACCGAACCAGTGAGATCTGACGGTGACAATGACGTTGGAGGTTCCGCCTTCACGGATCCATCAATACGAAGGGTGGCGTATCTGTCGCCGATCATGGGTCCCATCAGCAATCGCGGCTCGGGCTTGCCCGACGAGCTCATACGAGGAAAGTAGTACCACTTCGATCCCGGCGCTGCTTTTGCCGCGAGCAGACGGTCCAGGTCATCCACCATCCCCGAAACCTCAAGCTGCTCCAAAACCCTCGGACCGGTGAGCCCGGAGAACTCGGGCAATTCCCTGGCAAGTTCGTCCGAAGGAAACGAACCGTATTCGCCGTCGAACGCGATGAACGCAATGTGCAGTTGCCTCGCATTCTGAATCGTCTCCGTGAGGTCCGCCCTTTGGCGCTGCTTCAAGAATACCGGCGCGGTGAGACCCGCGAGGATCGCGATCGGCAGGATGAGGATCGTGAGGTAGCCCGTGACGAGGCCGGTGATGGCCAGGCCCGTGCCCTTCAGCCGCCCTCCGGAACGCTTGATCGCGGAGAGCGCCATGTGGCCGGTGATGACCGCGGCGATACCGCTCAATCCAGCGGTGAAGATACCGAGCGGGCCACAGATCACGCTGGCAATCGCAAGACCCGGGGTCCGCTGTTCGGAAGAAGGCATGGGAGGAGTCTGGCTAACCATAACTCAAGAGTTGGCCGCCCCGATGAAGGAGTTCAAGCCAATCCCATGAAGATGACCTCTTCACGATCACCGCGGCATTGAACTCTGCCGCCAATCGTCGAAAACAAGGCCGTCCGCATGATCGCCCGCTTTTCCCTCTACGGCTTTCTGAAAAACCTGCGGTTCTTCGAGGCCTTCCTCATCCTGGCGTTGCGGGAGCGCGGGATGGATTTCCTCGGCATCGGCGGGCTCATCGCGGTGCGGGAGATCGCGGGGAATCTCAGCCAGATCCCCTCCGGCGCGCTGGCGGACGCGATCGGGCGGCGCCGCTGCATGATCGCCAGCATGGCCTGCTACGTGGTCTCCTACCTGGTGCTCGGCTTCGCTTCGGACACCTGGATGCTGGTCGGCGCGATGGTCTTTTACGGCACCGCGGATGCCTTCCGCGATGGCACGCACAAGGCGCTGATCTACTCGTGGCTGCGCGAGCAGGGACGCGAGGGCGAGCGGACAAAGGTGTATGGCTACACCCGCTCGTGGTCGAAGATGGGCTCCGCGCTCTCCTCGCTCATCGCGGCGGCGCTGGTCTTCTTCACGGGGAATTTCTCCACCGTCTTCCTGCTCAGCGCGATCCCCGCGGCGCTGAATCTGGTGAATCTCGCCACCTACCCCGCGGCGCTCGACGAGGGCATCCCGCGCGGCGGCGGACTGCGCCAGGCGTGGCGGCACCTGCGGGATGGCTTCCAGGAAGTCGTCGCGAAGTCCTCCATCCGCCGCCTCATCGCCGACAGCGTGTCGGTGGAGGGAAGCTATTCCGTGGTGAAGGACTACCTGCAGGTTGTGGTGCAGGCCTTCGCCGTCGCGCTACCGGTGCACCTCGCGATGACCGGCGAGCAGCGCACCGCCGTACTCGGCGGCATCGCCTATGCCGCGCTGCACATCCTCTCCAGCAGGGCATCGCGCTCCGCGCATCGCTTCGAGGAAAGGCGCGGCGGCACGGAGCCGGCCATCTCGCGGCTCATGTGGATGTGCGCGATTTCCATGATGGCGCTCGGCTTGTCGCTCTTCCTCGGCATCGGCTGGCTGGCCGTGCTCGTCTTCATCGCCCTGGGCATCCTGCAGAATCTCTGGCGGCCCATCCACATCGGACGCTTCGACCGCGATGGCGAGGAGAAGCGCGCCGCCACCGTGCTCAGCATCGAGTCCCAGGCCAGCTCGCTCGCCGCCGCCATCTGGGCACCGCTCATCGGCCTCGCCATCGACCGCCTCTCCGCAGGTGCGGACCCCGCCCCGCTGCACACCCTGTGGCCGGTCGCCCTGGTGTGCCTGCCGCTGCTCGTCACCTCGGTGCGGCGGCTAAGGGCATGAATGACGTTCTCGATTTCCGGGGTTTCCGGAGTTTGACAGCTCCCCTCGCTCGCCGGAGCATCCTGCCATGGCCAAAGCCCTTCTCACCGCCGTCATGTCCGCCGCCCTAGCCACCGCCGCTGTCGCTGAAAACGAGTTCCGCCACGTCGTCTTCTTCAAGTTCAAGCCCGAGGCCACGCCCGAGCAGGTGAAGGAGATCGAGAAGGCCTTCGCCGAGCTGCCGAAGAAGATCGACAGCATCAAGGGCTATGAATGGGGCACCAGCGAGAGCGTGGAAAAGCTCAACGACGGCTTCACCCACTGCTTCTTCGTCACCTTCAAAGACAAGGCCGCGCTGGAGGCCTACCTGCCGCACCCGGCCCACAAGGAATTCGGCGCGAAGCTCAAGCCGCTGCTCGAAAAGGCCTTCGTCTTCGACTACACCGCGAAGAAGGACTGACCCGTCTCGCCTGCTTGCTGCCTGCTTCCCGCGGGCATCTGGAACTATCATCTCACCCGGCACTCCGCTCCCCGACCATGCGCGCCCTGCTCGTCCTGCTGTCCCTCGTTTCGCTCGCCCGGGCGGAACTCGACCTGAAGCCGCTCGAAACCTGGATCGGCAGGCAGAAGAACCTGCAGAGCCTGGACACGAACTTCGTGCAGGAGCGCAAGCTGCCCTCGCTGAAGAAGCCCGTCACCACCCCCGGTCGCATGCGCATGGTGCGGCCGGGCAAACTGTGCTGGGAACTCGGCAACCCGGTGAAGACGCTCGCCGCCTCCGATGGCAAGACGATGACGCTGCTCGATGTGGCGAAGAAGCGCGGCAAGAAGATCGACACCGCATCACCGGAAGCGCGGCAGTTCACCCTGCTCTCCGACGAGGCCTTCCGCGATCTCGCGGGCTTCCAGGCGACCTTCGAGCTGGTGGAGTCCCGCATGAGCGGCGCGATCTACCAGCTCACCGTGCGGCCGAAGGACAAGACCATGCGCAAGCACGTGTCGTGGATGTTCCTGGACATCGACACCCGCAACCACGAGCTGCGCGCGCTGGACTTGGAACTGGAGGACAAGTCGCGGATCCGCACGGTCTTCTCCGACTCGAAGATCAATGCAAAGGTGGACGCCGCGATCTTCACGCCGGACACGACCGGCTACCTGATGAAGTGACGCCGTGACACGGCGGACGGCGGCAACTTTCGCCACCGGCGGGGTTTGATGGGATATCACGATTTCCCCCTTCCCCTCCCCCGGCGGGGTCCTGTTAGTTTCTTCCCATGAGTCCCGAGATCCGCGCCCTGATCCAGAATGCCTTCACCGGCGGTGCCAGCGATGTGTTCTTGATCGAGGGCGAGCGACCGCGCGTGCGGGGAGACGGCGAGATCATCATCGCCCACGGTGGCCCCGTCACCTCGGAGGACGTGGCGGATATCTGGCAGTCCTGCGGGATGAATCCGGAAACTGACAATGACGGCGACTCCAGCTTCGAGGTGGAGGACGTGGGACGCCTGCGCGTCAATGGCTACCGCACGCTAGGACGTCTCGGCGTGGTGATGCGGCCGATCAAGAAGGAGATCCCTTCTTTCGAGGAGCTGGGCCTGCCCGGGCACATCCTCGCGTCATGGATGGAGCGCCGCTCCGGCCTCATCATCGTGAGCGGGCCGACCGGCTCAGGGAAATCCACGACCATCGCCGCCTGCCTCGAGTGGGTGAACCGCCACCACCAGCGGCACATCGTGACGATCGAGGACCCCATCGAGTATCTCTTTGAAAACAAGCGCGCGTGGTTTTCCCAGCGCGAGGTGAAGCGGGACACGGAGAGCTTCCACATCGCGCTGCGGGCCGCGCTCCGGCAGAATCCGGACATCATCCTCTTCGGCGAGATCCGCGATGCGGAGTCCGCTTTCGCCGCGCTGCGGGCCGCGGAGACCGGCCACCTTGTCATTTCCACGCTGCACGGCTCCGGCGTCGCCGGGGTGCCGGTGGCCATGGAGCGGCTGAACCGCATCATGAGCGACTCCAGCAATGCCGGGGCGCTGAGCCTGTTGTCCCACCAGCTCATCGGGGCCATCTCCCAGCAGCTCCTGCCGCGCCTGGATGGCGGGGTGATCGCCGTGCTGGAGTATTTCCAGAACGAGGCCATCACCCGCAAGTGGCTTGCCGAGGCCAGCTACGACGACCTGAAGGACCACCTGAACAAGTGCGACGATTCACAAGGCTGCTCCTTCCTCCGCTACCTCATCGCCGCGGCCCAGCAGGGCATCATCGACCCCGCCGTCGCACGCACGGCCACCGACCGACCGCAGGATTTTGATCGCGCCATGCGGGGGATCTCCTAGTTTCCTACAAAAGAACCAATCCCGTGAGCCAGGTCCGCGAAATCACCGACTACCTCCGCCAAGCCGTCGAGCTGGGCGGCTCCGACCTCCACCTCTCCGCCTGGGCGCCGCCCGCCGCGCGCGTGGGGGGAAATCTCGTGCCGCTGGAGGAATTCCTCCTCGATCCCGACACGACGCGCCGGCTGATCCTCGACACGCTCTCGGAAGCGCAGCGCTCGGCGCTGGAGGCAAACCTGGAGCTGGACTACGCGCTGCACCTGGAAGGCGTGGGCCGCTTCCGTGGCAATGTCTACATCGCGCGCGGATCGCACGAGGCCGCCTTTCGCCACATCCCGGAGCACATCCCGGAACTCGGTGAACTGGGCCACCATGCCGTGGTGCACGATGTCTGCACGCTGCGCCGCGGGCTGGTGCTCGTGACCGGCATCACCGGCTCCGGCAAATCGACCACGCTCGCCGCGATGATCCGGCGGATTTCCGAGAACCGCTCCGGGGTGATCGTCACCATCGAGGACCCCATCGAGTTCGTCTTTTCCCATGCGAGCTGCCTGATCAAGCAGCGCGAGATCGGCAGCGACACCCGCGGCTTCCCCATCGCCCTGCGCCAGGCACTGCGGCAGGACCCGGACGTCATCGTCGTATCCGAGCTGCGGGATCTGGAAACCATCCGCATCGCGCTGACCGCGGCGGAAACGGGTCACCTGGTGCTGGCCACGCTGCACACGGTGGATGCGCCGCAGTCGGTGGACCGTCTGGTCGATGTCTTCCCGCCGGACCAGCAGGCGCAAGTGGTGACACAGCTCGCCGGCGTGCTGGAGGCCATCGTTTCCCAGCGCCTCATCCAGCGGGCAGATGGCCAGGGCCGTGTGCTTGCCTCCGAGGTGCTGCGCGCGAACCACGGCATCCGCGCGTGCATCCGCGAGCGGAAGCTGGAGCAGCTCGTCGGCCTCATGGAGATCGGCTTCAAGGACGGCAACCGCACCATCGACCAATCGATAGGCGGCCTGCTCGACAGCGGCTACATCACCCGCGAGGAAGCACTCTTCCACTGCCGCGAGAAGCGGAACTTCGACACTCCGCCCGAACCGGCCGAAGCGAAAAAACCAAAATCAATCTGGACCTGATGGACCCCCGTGTAGCCGCCATTCTGAAGTGGACCGTTTACGGCCTGCTCGCCTTCGTGACCTTCATCTACGTGTCCCGCTACCACAAGCGCGAGACCCGGAAGGACGAGCTCGTCGCGGAAATGCGCGCGCAGGTCTCCGAGGCATCCTTCTACCGGGCAATGACCGAGAAGGACGCTCGCACGACCTTCCTCCGCAGCATCGCCATCATCGACGACGCGAAGAAGCTGGGCGTGGAGCCGACCGTGTTCTTCGACACCGTCTTCGGCACGAAAAAGGAAGACCCCGGTGCCGGTGAGGAATTCGAGAACTATCCGTCGCGCGAGAAGCTGGCCCGCGAAACCCTGATGCGAGGCTACCTCCATGCCGAGCAACTCGGCATGCTCGCCGGGCCGAAGGAAGTCGCCGCCCTGCGGAGAGGCGACCTGCCCGAGACTCCCGCGCGCACGGCCATCATCTGCGTGATCGATCCCGCCATCTCGCCCGGCCTTGAGAAGGTCGTGCCGAACTTCGAGCTGCGCCCCTTCGACAACAAAAATGCGACGCCGAACGACACCGACATCGCCTCGGCCCGCAATCTGGCGACGGACCTTTCCAGCTCCATGATCATCGACCGCGAGACGGAGACGAAGATCAACGAGCACTTCCGCCCGAAGAAGCCGAAGACCGAGTGAGGCACGCCGCGGTCACGGCCTGCGGCGACGAAGCAATGCCAGCAGGCCGATGGCACCGAGCATCGTCACGGCAGGCTCAGGCACCGCCGCGACGTCCACGATCTGGATGGCATTGATCGCCGCGAACCGCGAGCTCATGCCATCGAGATCGGTCGTGGCATTCACCCCGGCCACGACATTCGCGTAGCTGAAGTCCACTCTGCCCGTGGGATCCGGCAGCACGGAGAATCTCACGTATTCGATGCCCTCGGCCAAAAGGCCGTTGCCGCCGATGACGCCGTCCCACGAGGTCTGCTTCGAGACGCCGTTGATCGTGATGAGGGCGTTCTGGCCGTCGGAATACTGGCCGCTGAAATTGTTCCCCTGGGCGTAGAGATAGATGTCGTAGAGCTTCAGCGGATCGAGCCCGGTGATGGCGCCGTATTGGGTCATCACCTCGAGATTGGTCGGCGCGGAGAGGAAGACGTAGTCCGCCATCAGGTTCTGATAGACCAGGCTCGCCCCGCCATTCTCCTGCTGTCCGGCGGTGCTGGTGTAGCTGCCATTGATGCCCAGGCTGATGCCGACCCCTGTGACCTCGTCCGCGGAGTTCCGCAGGCCCGAGGCTACGAGGACGGCATTCCCGCTGCCATACATCTGGTTCCACACCGCGGCAGTGCCGGAGGGATCGGGAGCGGCAGCGAGCCCGGAGAATACCGGGGAAATCGCGCTTTCGTCGAAGTCGATATTGATGACCTGCGCCGCGAGGGGCGCGGAAAACGCCGCAAGCAGCAGCGCCGTGAGACGAGGGGTGGCTCTCATGGGAGGGGGAGAGAAGGAACAAACTTCCCCTAGCAGGGTCGGCCCATCAGGTCAATCCCGCCCTTCTTGAGACCATCAGGTCAGCGGTTGCTCTTATCAATGTAGACCCTCGATTCGGAGGGGATGAAATGCACCAAGATGCCTCCCCCGTTCGGATGCCGCTTCTCGTAGTGGAGATAGGCACTCTTTTCCCCGATCAGCCGGGTCGCGCGGGGATAGTCGGCGGATGGAAGTCTCACCATGACCGGCCCGGTTCCTTCCGATAGTGGCCAGCTTTTCTCCGCAGCGAACTTCCGGAAATCCGCCTCGCTCACCCGATAGGTCACGCAGACCACGCCGCTGATGTTGCGGGCCTCGAAGACCTCGATGGAGGTCGCTCCCGCTGGCGCGAATGAATGCTCCGGGACATCCACCGCGTGGTGGAAGTTCTGTCCGAACATGCCATGACCCAGCAGGCCGATGACCGCGAGCAGCACCAACAACGGGATGCCGCATCCCATGGCAAGGGCCTTGCGGCGCGTCATGAGATCGGGATCGGGGGATCAGGCGACCGAGGCCTTCACCAGCGCCGGCTTGGCGGCCGGGATGGGGAGGTCTTCCGGTTGCAGGTCGAGCCCGCGGGCCGGTGCGGCCTTGTCGATCTCGTCCATGATATCGAGCTCCGGACGGAAGTCCGCGGCATGATAGGAGCTACGGACGAGCGGACCGCTGGCGACGTGGCGGAAGCCCTTCGCGATGGCGATCTGCTTGAGATTGTCAAAGGCGGCGGGCTCCACGTACTCAACCACCGGCAGGTGGCGCGGCGTCGGGCGCAGGTATTGGCCCATGGTCAGCACGGTCACGTCGGCTTCCAGGAGATCGTCCATAGCTCGGAGGATCTCGTCGTGGGTCTCTCCGAGGCCGAGCATGATGCCGCTCTTGGTGGCGACCTTGCCATTCACCATGGCCTTCGCCTTCTTCAGCACCGCGAGGCTGCGGTGGTACTTGGCGCGGGAGCGGACCAGCGGGGTGAGCCGCTCGACGGTCTCCAGGTTGTGGTTGAAGATGTGCGGGCGGGCCTGCATCACCATCTCGAGCGCCCAGTCGCGGTCGTTAAAGTCGGGCACCAGCACCTCGATGACGATGCCGGGATTCATCGCGCGGACGGCCTCGATGGTCTGCTGGAAGTGCTCGGCACCGCCGTCGCGGAGATCGTCGCGGGCCACGGCGGTGATGACCACGTGGCGGAGCTTCATGCGGCGGGTGGCCTCGGCCACGCGGTAAGGCTCGTCGCTCTCCAGCGCATCCGGGCGGGCGGTCTTCACGGCGCAGAAGCCGCAGGCGCGGGTGCATTTCTCACCGGCGATCATGAAGGTCGCGGTACCCTGGCCCCAGCATTCCCAGCGGTTCGGGCACTGGGCCTCCTCGCAGACGGTCACCAGCTTGAGGTCGGTGATCAGCGACTTGGTGGACCAGAAAACCGGATTGTTGGGCAAGCGCACCTTGATCCAGGACGGTTTCTTGTCCTGGTGGAGCGCGGGGTCCATTTTCATCTGGGGTCCGTGGCAGCCGCTCATGTCTGGCGGGACGCTAGGACGCCCTCTCCGCGGGGGAAAGGGGAATTTCTCGCGCCACCCGTGGAACGGGCGTGCAGAGCGAGGATTGACGGAAAGTGGCGGCTCCGGCGGCGAAAAAGGTACGGGATTTCCCCCCGTGCAGCAGCCCGGGGTGATCATGCGCGGTTTCCAGGAAGATGAGCTGCTTCCCCGCGGCCATGGCGTCCTCGGTGCGGCGGCGGAGCAATTCGCCCGATACCACGCGGTGGCACTCCCCCATCATTCCGCCCGGCGTGCGCCACGGCAGGCCCTTCATGCAGGAGGAATGCTGGATGCGGTGGACGACGATGGTGTGGATGGCTGGATCGTCCAGCCAGTGGTCGAATGGCGTCTCATTTGCCACGCCGCCATCGAGGAATTCCTCGCCGCCGATCCGCTGCGGCTGGAAGAGGATAGGCACCGCGCAGCTCGCGATGAGGAAATCGATCAACGGACCGCGCGTGCGGACCTCGCTGCAGCCCTTCGTGATATTCGCGACGGCGATTTCCAGCCGCGGGCTGTCCAGATCCTCGATGCGCAGCTCGCCGATCACGCGGCGCAGGTAGCGCCGGATCCGCACGCCGGACAGGAGGCCCGCTCCGGCCAAGCCGCTGAAAATACCGGGCCAGCGGTAGAAGGCGCCGAGATCGAAGAACGCGCGGCGGAAATGGAAATCGTAGATCACCCGCTCCAGCGCCGCGCCGCGCAGGCCCGCCGCCCATAGCCCGCCCGCCAGCGCACCGGCGGAAGCGCCCGCGATGCGGCCGGGGCGCAAGCCCGCCTCCTCCATCGCGCCGAGCAGGCCGAGATGGGCATAGTAGCCGAAGAACGACGAGGACAAGCAGACTGCCAGTCCCGGATCGTGGCCGGGCTCCGGTGGCATGCCGCTCATGCCTCCGACTGGGTGGTTTCCTCGATTTCCTTCATCGATGTCCGGTTGGACGGGCGCAAGAATAGCAAACCGCCGGCAAATGCCCAGAACAGCGTTCCGGTGGCAAATCCGACCAGCGAACCGAGCACGGAGATGCCCGGCTCCAGCCCCACGAGGTCGCTCATCAGGGTCTTCAGCGCGATTTCACGGACGCCGATGCCCGAGATCGAGACCGGCATCGCGCTGGCGGCATCCACCACCGGCATGGCGGCGAAGACGGACATGAAGCCGGTATCGCTGCCGACGAACTGCACGCCACACCAGAAGGTGGCGTAGTAAAGCGGCAGCATCACGAGATTCGACACGAGGGCGGGCAGCACCAGCTTCCACTTCTTGCGGAAGACATCGTACACGTCCGGGATCTGCTTCATCCGGACGATGCGGGGATTCGTCACGCGCCGGTGGATGCGCTCGTTCACCCACGGGCTGGCCACCACGCACATCAGGGCGATCATCGCCAGCCCGCCGCTGAAATAGACCCAGCCGAACTTGATGGCCGTCTCGCCCAGCTCGCTCTGCGACTCCACCGCGCGGAAGCTCGTCGCGGTGACGGCGAAGAAGGTGAGCGCCATGGCGACCAGGCCGACGAGGTGATCCACCAGCACCGACATGGTCACGGCCAGCTTTTGCTCCCGGTGATCGCGGATGAGCAGGAAGATCTTCGCCGCATCCCCGGTGACGCTGCTCACGCCCATGAGATTGAAGAGCCCGCTGATCAGCGTGAGCTGGGTGGCCCGCCACAGCGTCACGGGGATGCCCTGCGCCAGCAGCAGCATCCACCAGCGGAAGGCGGACAGGAAGACGGTCACACCGCCGAGAGCGATGGCAGCGAGCGCCCAGGACCACTCCGGATCCTTTGGCCAGAAGGTCGCGGACTCCTGGAGATTCTGCCCGGAGAGCGCCCACCACAGGCACGCGACGGTGAAGGCGAGCTTCGCGAGGAAGAGCAGCCACTTTTTCATCGCGGGCCCTTTCCCCCGGAAGCTGACAGGAACGGGCTCAACCCTTCTCCTCGATCGCCTTCGCAATGGTCTCCACGCTCTGGAGCACGCCCTTCGCCTTCTCGGCGTCGGCGATCTTCAGGCCGAAATGCTTCTCGATGGCGACGACAAGCTGCAGCGCATCGACGGAATCCAGCCCCAGTCCACCGGCACCGAAGATCGCGGTTTCGTCGCCGATCTCCGCCGCATCGAAGTCGAGCATCAATTCCTCGACCATCACTTCCTTGATCTTTTGCCGGAGTTCCGCGCCTTGAGCCATGAGTCTTAACTTGTTAGAAAATGCCGCCGTCGATTTTCAGGGCGGACCCTGTGACGTAGCCCGCATCGTGGCAAGCGAGAAACAGCACCGCGGATGCCACCTCGGCGGGGGTGCCGAAGCGCCGCATGGGGATGCCTGCCTTCGCGCGTTTTGCAGCATCCTCATCCATGTGCGCCAGCGCCTCGGTGGCGATGTAGCCGGGGAGGATGGCATTCACGGTGATGCCGGCGCGGGCGACTTCCTTCGCGAGCGTCTGGGTAAGAGCGACCACGCCCGCCTTCGCCGCGGCGTAGTTCGTCTGGCCGAGCGGCGGCAGGATCGCGCTAAGCGACGAGATATTGATGATGCGTCCGAAGCGCTGTCCCATCATCGGGCGGATGACCGCGCGGCAGCCGAGGAAGACGGCATCGAGATTCGCTGAGATCACCGATGACCACACCTCGTCCGGCATGGTGGCGAGCAGGTGATCGCGGTGGAGGCCGGCATTGTTCACCAGCACGTCGAGGCGGCCATCCGTCTCGGTGATGGTGGCGACTGCGGTCTCCCAGCTTTCCTTCGAGGTGACCTCCAGATCGATGAGCGCGCAGCGGCCGGGGAACTCCGCCTCCAGCGCCTCGGCGGTGGAGCGGTTGCTGCGGACGCCGAGCCACACCTTGGCCTCGGGATCCTTTTCGAGGAAATAGCGACCGATGCCGGAGCCGAGCCCGCCATTGCCGCCGGTGATGAGAATGCTGCGCACGCGTGGAGCTTCGCGGACAGGCGATGGACCGGCAATCCCGTTATTGGCATGCATCGCCGGACCGGGCCGTCATTTCTTGAAGAGATCCAGGAAGCGGTCCTCGAAATCCCGGAAGACCTTCAGGCGATCAAGCTCCTGCTTCAGGAAGTAGGCGCGGGCCCGATCCGCCTTTGCCTCGGTGAAGAGCTGCTCGAGGTGCTGGCGATCTTCCGCGGAGAGCTTCGGCTTTTTCTTCTCGTCCTCCTCGTCGGCATCCAGCGCCGGGATGGCGGACTCGCCCGCGCCCTCGACCTGATGGATCGCCTGCTCGATGCGGCTCAGGAAGGTCTCCAGCTTGTCCTCCACGTCCTGCGCGTGGGACTCCAGTTCGGTGAGGTCGATCTTGATCCCCGCGAGCGTCGCGAAGAACTCTAGCACGGCGAGCGAGGCCTTCGGATACGGGAGCTGGGAAAAAAGCTGCGGCATCTCGCCGAGCAGGCAGCCGCCCTGCATGCCGCTCTCCGCGGCCACGCCGAGCAGCACGCCATTCAGACCATTGATCTGTCCGCCCTCCAGCACCGTGAGATCCAGATCGCGGAAGCGGTCCAGCGTGCCGCGGTCGATGGCCGCACCGAAGACCCGGCCATGCTCGCCCGGTCGCAGGCCGGTGGCCATCGCGGCGAAGGTGAAGACGCGCGTCACGCCGAGGGGCCGCACGAGGTCGATGAGCTGGTGGCAGATCTGCGCGCTCTTCGCCGGAGGCTGGGCCTCCCCGATGAAGACGATCAGGTCGTGCTTTTCATTCGGATCTTTCCACAGGAAGAGCCGGCTGCGCGGCAGCGGTGCGGTCTGGATGAGGCCGTCCTTTACGTCCACGTGGTCCACTTCGAAAAGATCCCGCGCGGGAAGCTCCTCCCAGAGGTGCATCCCGAGCTTTGCCATGAGATAGTATCCCGCTCCCATCGCCACGGTGCCCATGCCGGGCCACACGGCGACCAGCCAAGGATCGTGAAGTCTTTCCGCCATGAGGCATCATCGCCGCAGAAGCCCCGCCGTCAAACGGCACACGGAGCCGCCCGGCCTGCTTGACAGCGGGATGCGAACTTTCTCGTATCTTCCCCTCATGAATCTTTCTCCCCCCTTCGATTCCCTCCCCGCAAACGAGCAACCGCAGCGGCAGCCTGAC
The DNA here is from genome assembly GCF_025950085.1 of Luteolibacter flavescens. NCBI lineage: Bacteria > Pseudomonadati > Verrucomicrobiota > Verrucomicrobiia > Verrucomicrobiales > Verrucomicrobiaceae > Neoluteolibacter > Neoluteolibacter flavescens. Next base: position 350,305 of record NZ_JAPDDS010000006.1, on the reverse strand, counting down.
TCAATTGATCGAAAGACTTTAACTGTGTTTAATTCATGAGGATTGCTGCTCTCCCATTCCCAGCTCTTTTCGCCGTCTACATAACGATGTCAATGGTGTCGTGCCGGAAGGGAGAGAACGCGTCTCCGGTAGACAGCGAAAGCTCTGTTCAGAAACCCCAGGTCCGGGTCTCGAAGCCGAAGCAGCCCGTTGTGTCTGAATATCAGAAGAAGCGGATCATGGCGACGGTGGATTCCGCGAATAAGACCAAAACGGCTGACGAGGCATGCCTCGCTTTCAAGCTGCTGCTTGAGGCCTTCCCGTCCGACCAGACTTTTCTTCACGAGGTAGCACTTCAGACCAAGAAAGCATCCACGGAAACACAGATCGCCTTCACCAAAGCCGTGGTCGAAGCATACCGTTCCGGGGCCCATCCTGAGTTAGCAGCCAATATTGAGGCACTTGAAACCGAGGGCACCATGAGAGGCATTCTGATCTATCACTTTTCCGAAGCTCTGGTTGCTCAACCCGACTTGGTGTTAGAAGCCTACAAGACATTGCTTGCCGCACCTGCGAAGAATGTCAGTCCATATTACTACGAAGACATTGCCTCGGCTGCGGCCCAACAGATCGGGTTTCGCGAGGGGCTGGCTTTGATTCCCAACATCGAGGACAAGTCATTTGGAACAGCTGCTGCGAGGGACATTATTTCGAGTTGGATATACAACGACCCGGTTGACGCCTCCGATTACCTCCGCGAGCTGCCGGATTCCGAATTTCGCAACAATCTGGTGCTGCACCTCGTCGAGAAGGTGGCTGAGTCCCAAGATTTCGAGAATGCACAAGCCTGGGCGAACCACCTCGACGGTGTGTGGAAAGAAAAGGCCCTTAACCTCGTGAAACAACAGGAAGACATCTCTCGGCAGCGCGAGGTGCAACGATCTGAGCGCGAGGCGCAGGACGCGAGGAAGTGATCACAGCCGGAGGCGTGCAGACGACAATTCGCTCAAGAATCGGTAACCGGATTGCCAATGATCAAACATGTCAGGAACGTGAACCGCCGCGAATGCCTCCGCACGCTCGGCGCAACCTCCTTCGCCACCCTTTTCTCAGGAACCACCGCGAAAGCAGCGGAGGGTCGCGGGAAGTGGGATGACGAGAGCATCGCGGAATATACCCAACTGCTCTTCGACTGGCTGAAGGCGAACTTCAAGAAGCGCGCCGCAACGCTCGGCAATGCCGGAGGCACCGCCTTCAAGCTGGAGTATGATTACATGGCGACCACGGAGGACAAGAAACGTCAGCGAATCTTCGAGCGCTTTGCCGAGGGCCGCCTCTCCGACAAGGCGGCGGAAGAACACATCACGACTTGCCTGACCGAGTTTGAGCGGGTGCGGGCCTCGCTCGCCGCTGCCGAGGCCGTGGCTGCCGCAGCATGGAAGGACGATCCCGATGAAGCCGTGGCACGGGAGGGGCGCATCTACGACTCCACCATCTCCGCCGCCCGCCTGACCGTGGTGCTGGACTCCAGCCGCAGCATGAAGCCGTACCTTGATCCGCTTCGGAAGGAGATCACCCGGGATTTCTCATCCGCCTATTTCGTCGAGGTGGATGGCTGCGCCCTGACAAAGGTGGCAGCCTGTCCATGGTACTATGCCGCGCCGGTGGACGGCGTGAATCCATTCACTCCGGACCGCCACATCCCGAAGGTGCCGACAACGAAAGACCTGCCGCACTCCACCTATATCCGCTGGACGAGGGATGCCCCCGCCGCGCTGGAGTGCATGGTGGATCTGATGAAAACCGATGCGCTGTATTGGTTCTGCGACTTCGACGACGACACCCGCGAGGAGAACATCATCCAACTCGGCAAGAAGCTGCTCGCCCAAAAGACGAAGCTATACGTCCACACACTGGACAAGAAGGTGCCGAACCTCATCGCGACCCTCGCCGAGCGATCCGGCGGCCAGGTGGTGAGGAAGAAGATCTAGGACTTCGCCCGCGGGTGCGCCTGATCGTAGGCGTCGCGCAGCCTCTCCTTTGTCACGTGCGTGTAGATCTGCGTGGTGGAGAGCGAGGCATGGCCGAGCAGGCTCTGCACGGAGCGGAGGTCCGCCCCGGCATCCAGCAGGTGCGTGGCGAAGCTGTGGCGGAGCTTGTGCGGCGAGACCTTGAAGGGGATCGAGCTGAGCTTGAGATACTTCTTCAAAAGCAGGTCGATGGCCTGCTGGGTGATCCGCGTGCGGTTCTTTCCGAGGAAGATCGGGCCATTCGTGATGACCGCCTCGCGCAGGTAGCGCTGGAGGGCGGAGAGGGCCGGACCACCGACGGGCACGATGCGTTCTTTCGCGCCCTTGCCCATGACGCGCACGGTCTCGCCGAGGAAATCGACATCCCGCACGTCCAGCCCGCGCAGCTCCGAGATGCGCAGCCCGCAGGAGTAGAAAAGCTCCAGGATGGCGGCATCGCGCAGCGGCATCCATGGCTTGGTCAGCTTCGTCGGCTGCACCTGGAGCGGCAGCGCGAGCAGTTCGTCGATCTGCGCGACCGTGAGCACCACGGGCAGCTTTTTCTCTGGCTTCGGCAGTTGCACCTCGACCACCGGGCTCCTCGGCAGGCCGCGGCGATGGACGAGGAACTTGTAAAACGAGCGGACCGCGGCGAAGCGCAGGCGGATGGTCGCCTTCGACAGGCCGGACTTCATCATCTCGAAGAGCCAGCGGCGGAAGTCATCCGCACCGAGCTCCCGCCAACCGGGGAATCCCTCGCCACGCCACTCGCGGCAGGCGGCGAGGGCGAGCTGGTAGTTCGCCAGCGTGCGCGGCGAGGCGCTGCGCTCGACTTCCATGAATTTCAGGAAGTCGCTCTCCAGCGGATCATCCATGGTCGCCGGACTTCCGGGCCTTCTTCGAGCGGATGACGGCAGTGATGATGAGCCCGAGGCCGATGATCAGCATGGCACCTGCGATGCCGATGCCGAGGTAGGCCATCTGGATCTCCGACTCGGGATTGCCGCCGATCATGTTGCGGGCATTTTCCAGCCGCTTGGAAACGAGGACGATGAGAAGGCTCGCCGCGGCGAAGAGGGTCAGGGCGATGCGGATGAGGCGATTCATGCAAGGGATGGAAAGGCAGGATTGCGGAGGCTAGCGGCAGGATGCCGCAGCCACGGTCGATCATGCGCAGGCGGGGCAGGTGCCGAAGAATTCCAGCTCGTGGTAGAGGTTCTTGAAGCCGGTCTTGCGGCGGATCTCGTCCTCCAGCTCGTGGACCGGGCACGGGGCCTTCACTGACTCGATGCTGCCGCACTCCGTGCAGATCAGGTAGTCGGCGTGGCGACCGGGGATGAGCAGGGTGAAGTAGGCGGCGCGCTCGTGCAGGCCCAGGCGGCGGGCGATGCCCTTTTCCGCGAGGCGCTGGAGCAGGCGGAAGACGGTGGCCTTGTCACACTGGTCGCGCATGCGCGGGGAGGTCGCCAGCTCGCCCAGGGTCATCGGCCGCTGGGACTCGATGAGCGTGGTGATGAGCTCTTCCAATGCCTTCGTCCTCCGCAGGCCTGCGGCACGGCATCGGTCAACGGTCTGGGCAACGATCTCGGACATCCGCGGGAAAGCTAGAGCCTGAGAAGCCGGAGGGAAAGGTCATAGTGGCCTGCCTCACAGCAGCATCCCCTGCCCGTCCGCGGGCGGCGGCATCTTCGCACCGATCTTCGCGTAGGCAGCGGGCAGGGCCACGCGACCGCGGGGCGTGCGCTGGAGGAAGCCCTGCAGGATCAGGAAAGGCTCGTGAACTTCCTCGATGGTGGCCGCATCCTCGCCGACCGCCACGGCCAGCGAGCCCACACCGACCGGGCCGCCATTGAACTTGTAGATCAGCGCCTCCAGGATGCGCTTGTCCATTTCATCGAGGCCCTGCGCGTCGATCTCGATCATCGCCAGCGCGGCATCGGCGATCGGGCCGGTGATGGTGCCGTCGCTCTTCACCTGCGCGTAGTCGCGCACCCAGCGCAGCAGCGCATTTGCCACACGCGGGGTGCCGCGGGAGCGGGCGGCGACCTCAAGCGCGCCCTCGCGCATCACCGGGATATCCAGCAGCCCGGCGGAGCGCTCGATGATCTGCGCCAGTTCCTCCTGCGTGTAGTAGTCGAGGCGATTCACCAGGCCGAAGCGCGAGCGTAGCGGCGCGGTCAGCATCCCGGAGCGCGTGGTGGCCCCGACGAGCGTGAAGCGCGGCAGATTGAGCTGGATCGAGCGGGCCGACGGGCCGGAGTCGATGATGATATCGAGCCGGAAATCCTCCATCGCGGGGTAGAGATATTCCTCGATGGCGGGGTGCAGGCGGTGGATCTCATCGATGAAAAGCACGTCGCCCTTCTGCAAATTCGTCAGCACGCCGGCGAGGTCGCCCGCCTTCTCGATCTGCGGGCCGGAGGTCACGTGGAGCTGCGAGCCGGTGGCGCGGGCGATGATGTTTGCCAGCGTGGTCTTCCCCAGGCCGGGCGGGCCGGAGAGCAGCACGTGGTCCAGCACGTCGCCACGCTGGCGGGCGGCCTCCACCATGAGGAGCAGGCGGTCCTTCACCTTTTCCTGCCCGATGAACTCGGAAAACACGGGCGGCCGCAGCGAGACATCGTAGGAGGTCGTCGGTGCGGTGGTGGTCTTCTGGTAGAAATTCTCGCTCATGCGATCCAGCGGTGCCCCGCGAACAGACCATGACAGAGGTCGAATGAACACCTTTTTTCGCGCACTGGTGATTTCCCCGCGCCCGTGCTTCCCTTCCCCGCCGATGGCTCCTGCGACCGCCACGACCGTGATCACCAGCACCCTCTCCGCCAGCGAATGGCAGGAGCGGGCCGCGCGGCATCGCGCCCGGGCCGAGCGCTGGACGGTGCCAGCGCTGCGCCGCCGTGCCGCGCGCAAGGCCCACCCGGTGGAGGACTTCCTTTTCACCTACTACCCCTTCTCCTTCGCGAAGCTGGAGGAGTGGCACCCTGAAGCGGGCACCGCACTGGCCTGCGAAGCCGCGCCCCTGCCCGCCTGTTGGAAAAAGGAGCCCTACCGGATCGAGGGCGGGCTCGTCTTCGCCGATCCTCTCCTGGCAGGCGCGAAGGAACTCGCGCGGCTGCGATGGATGCGCGAGCTGCTCGCCGCGACCCGCGACCGCGCACCGAACTTCGCCTGCCACGGCCTGCACGAGTGGGCGATGGTCTATCGCGGCACGGAGGTCCGCCACGGCATGACCACCGGCCTGCGCCTGCCGCAGGAAGAGATCGACACGCTGGTGGAGTCGCGCCCGATCCGCTGCTCGCATTTCGATGCCTTCCGCTTCTTTCACAGCGACGCCCTGCCGCTGAACCGCCTGCAGCCGACGCTGCTCGAGCGCCATGACTTCGAGCAACCGGCGTGCATCCATGCGAACATGGATCTCTACAAGTGGGCATTCAAGGCGATGCCGTGGGCCGGCTCCGACCTGCTGATGGATTGCTTCGAGCAGGCGATGGAATTGCGCGACCTAGACATGCGCGCGAGCCCCTACGACCTCTCCGGCTTCGGGCTCGATCCCGTGCGCATCGAGACGCCGGAAGGACGCCGCGAGTATGAAAAGGAGCAGGCCCGCCTCGCCGCGAAAGCCGCCCCACTGCGGGAGCGGCTGATCGCGCTGCTGGATCGCGTGCTGCCCGGCAGTCCGGCCGCGTAGCCGCTCAGGCCCGCGCGATTTCGAGCAGGGCCTTCAGGCGCTCGATCTCCGCGGCGGAGGTCTTCGCGACGAAGCCGCGGGCATGGGCGAAGTGGACATCCGCCTCGCTCTCGATGCGGGTGAAGTCGAAGGCCGGGTGGTCGTTGTTCCGCGACAGGCCATAGCCACTGCCCCGGCGGTCCGGGTAGATGAGCGCGGCGACCGTCTTGTCCTTGCCGATGGATTGCAGGTAGCGGCCGATGCCCGCGGACGGCTCGTCCGGCATGGGCTCCGTGCGCGGAAGGAAGACGATCTCCTGCCCCGCCACGGTCCACAGCTCGGCGTGGTCCCGGATGAAATCGAGCCGCTGGCGCAGCGAGCGTACGTAGTCGATGAGATCCTGGCCGGTCATCCGCATCATCTCGTAGATCACGTCGCCGGGGGCGAGGCGGGAGGCCTTCGCGAAGCGGCGGAGCAGCGTGACATCCACGGGGGAATTCAGCTTTGCCAGCGTGTCGCGGTCGATGCCCAGCCACTTCGCCGTGACATTCGGCCCGCGGGTGTCGAACCACTCGGCGGGCTCCAGCCAATCGCAGAAAGTACGAGCATCCTCGTAGATGCCGAGGTGCTGGAGGACAAGCGTCAGCGCGCAGACCGGCGGATGGTCCGCGGGGAACTGGTGGTGGTCGAAGTTGTTCAGCGCCGGATCATGCTGGCCACCCACGTCGACCACGGCGGTGGCGGGATCGGCGAGGTCCGCCTCGGTCGGCTCGCGGCGCACGATTTCCACGCCATGGACGGCGGCCAGCAGGCTGCACGCGAGGAGTTCGTCCTTATGCGAGCCGCCGGGATGGGTGAGGATGCGTTCGATAGCGATGGCCATGGTCGGTGGTGGAAAGCCGGCGACCATAGGGCCGCACGGCGATCAGGCAATCCCGGGATGACCGGCAATTTTGGCCCCGGAGAGAGGGGCGAGCGGAGGGATTTTCGATTGCCTCCCGGCGGCCTCCCCTCAGCCTATCTCCAGCACACTTCCCGACTCATGATTTTCCGGCGGCTTCTTCTCATCTGTCTCGCGATGGCGGCGTGTGGATGCGGTGTGGACCCTTACCGGCACACGGAGCCCTTTGCCGGGATCGAGCGGAAGTCGCTCACGCCGGAAAGCCTGGTGGCAGCGCTGGGCCAGCCGGGACGCATTCTTCACGCGGACGCTCCTCACAAGGAAGGCCCGCCGGCGGCCACCGCATATCGCTACTACTTCGCCACCCGCGATGACTACCCCGGCGCGAAGACCTTCTACTTCGACCAAGGCCGCTGGACCGGTGAGAACACCCTCGGCGGCACCCGGCAGAAGGAACTCTTCCGACAGCTCGACCCGCAACGACCGGCGGACCAAAAGCTGATCTCGAAATGGGAAAGCGAGCACCCTTTCACCTGGTAAAATGAACCTCCGTCACACGATCGCCCTCGCAGCCGCCTGCCTCATCACCGGTTGCGGGAATCCCATCTACCAGGCGTCCCGGCTTCCGGGATTGAAGCAGGCGAGCGACTCGATGAACGAGCGCGCCTTCGTCGAGTGGATGGAAAGCGATCCCGCGCCGCAGGTGCGCGCCCGTGTTGCAAAGGGCGAATACCGCCTGCTCGGCCTCGCGATCTACGACACCAAGGACTACTGGATCCCCGGAGTCGCCGGGCATGCCAAGGAGCACGACCGCTACGACGTGACCTGGCAGGGCATGGGTGGCAGCTACGGGAAACACATCCCGCTCGCCGAGTCCTACATGGCCCGTTTCAACGCGATGATGCTGAAGGAGCGCAAGGGCGTGCCGCTGGACATCTACGCCCGCGGCCCGCAGCACGAGGACTATGCGGGGCCGGTGAAGAAGCGATGATGCCGCGGATGGCGTCGCCTCACGCCTCGGCGAATTTCTCTTTCCGCCAGAGGGTCGGCGAGGTGCCGACGATCCGGGCGAAGCTGCGGTTGAATTGGGAGAGCGATTGGTAGCCGACCTCGAAGGCGATCTCGGAGACGCGCTTCTCGGGCTTGAGAAGTTCGCGCTTGGCAGCCTCGACACGGCAGCGGTTCACATAGTCGGTGAGGGTGAGGCCGGTGGCTTCCTTGAAGAGGCGGCAGAAGTGCGACTCGCTCAGGCCGGCCTCGTGGGCCACGGCACCGAGCGGCAGGGATTCGTCGAGGTGCGAGTGGATGTAGCGGCGTGCCTTCGCGATCGCGGCGGGCTCGCTGCCTTCCTCGATGATGGCGAGGGACTCGGCGTGGTGGCTGAGCTGCTCGGCGAAGCTGTGCAGCAGGGTGATCATGCTGGCGTAGCGCTCCGGCTCCACGGAGCGGGTCTGGAAGTAGGTGCTGCGCAGCACGCCCTGTGTCTTCTCGTCCAGCGTCTTGCGGCCGAGGCTGCCGAGCAGGCGGTCAAAGTCTTCCTCGGTCGGCGTGCGGGAGAAGACCTGGCCGGTCTTCAAATACCCGACCACAGCCGCGCCGAGCTTCACCGGCACGGCGGAGGCGGTGAGACCGGCGAAGCAGTGGCAGCTCGACGGGCCCTTCACGCTGGCCTCCTCGATCAGCCGCCGGTTCGTATCGACGCAGGCGTGGCAGGCGCTCTTGCAGAGATTCAGCACCTCGCAGAAGGGACTGCGGTTCACCGACTGGTCATCCAGACACCAGTCCTCGGGATTTGCCCCCACGAGCCGCAACGGCAGGCCGGTGGCGGTGCGAAAGGCGTCCTGATAGACCTTGAAGAGATCGGACTGCTTCAGCCGCTCATGCAAGGTGGCTTCGAACTGCTTGGTCGCCTGACTTTGGCTCATGACGGGTGCGGGACGAGAAACGGAGACGCGAGGGGGAACCTTCTTCTTTTCGGATAACATCGCGACCATAATCGTGGGTTCTGTGGAGTTCAATCATACGGGTGCGAAATGCGACGAGCAGGATGGAAACCACCGAACTCAGGGGCATCAGCACTGCGGCGAGAAGCGGGCTCATGTGGGCCGTGGCGGACAGGGCGACCACGACGAGATTGTAGGAAAGAGCGAAGATGAATGCCCGGCGGACCCCGTGCGCGCGGGCATCCGCCGCGGCAAAGGCCTCCGGCAGCCAAGCAAGGCAGGAGCCAAGCGCGTAGAAGTCCGACTTCGACTCCAGGAGGCTGCGGTCCACTACGGGCGTGCCGGTCACGAAGGCCGCGTCAAAGGCGAGCGAGTCATTCGCACCATCGCCCACGTAGAGCGTGTCCTGGCGGTCGAGCGCCTGCACGGCGCGGCACTTTTCCTCCGGGCTCAGGCCGCCGTGGGATTGATCGTAGGGCAGGCCGAGCGAGCGGGCGAGGCTGGCCACCTTCAGCGGGGAATCCCCGGAGAGGATATGGATGGATAGGCCGCGCCTTTCAAGGTGGCGGAGCGCGTCGGCAGCACCGGGCCGCAGGGCATCGCTGAAGGTGAAGGCGGCGATGAGCGAGCCATCGTGGCGGAGCTCTGTGCCCTGGCGCTGGCTGCTTTTTCCCAGGAACCACTCGCCCGTCTCCATCGTTGCGCGGACGCCTTGGCCGGGGATCTCCGTCACCTCGACAGGGCCGAGGGCTTCCAGCAGGCGCTGGCCGCGATTTCCCAGAGCTTCCAACAAGGTGCGCGAGACAGGATGCAGCGAGCCGCGGGTGAGCCGGGCGAGCGCGAGCGCGGCGTGATCGCCCAGGGCATCGACGGCGGCGGGATTTTCTAACAGCGGGCGCTCGAGCGTGAGCGTGCCCGTCTTGTCAAAGACGACGTGCTTCACGCGGCGCAGGCGGGGCCAGAGGCTGGCGCGACGGACGAAGGCCCCGGCACGGGCAAGGCGGGCCGCCGCCCACTCGTCCGCGAGCGGCACGGCCACGCCGAGGGCGCAGGGGCAGGAGACCACGAAGACCGAGATCATCGCCTGGAGTCCCGTGCGGGCGTCGCCGCCCATCGCCCAGAAGGCGAAGACGGCGACACCGGTCACAAGAACAACACCCAGGTAAATTTTCAGCAGCCGCTGGAAGACGGGAGAGCCGCGGTCTCCGAAAGCATCCGCCACCAGCTTGGAGATCAGCGAGTCGGCCCACGTTTCATCCGCGGTGACGGTGACGGGCCTGCGGCCGAGCAGGATGGCCCCGGCGGGCAGCCGCGAGCCGGGATGCAGGATGACGGGGTCCGCCTCGCCATGGATCCACTCCAGCGAGACCTCCGCCGTACCGTCGCTGAGGCAAGCGGAGACCGGCAGCGCCTTCCCCGGCTCGAGCTGGAAGCGGGTGCCCGGCTGGAGGGAGGAGATGGGAAGCAGGGCATCGCCCGACCTGACCGACTCCGGCAGCGGCGAGCGGCGGACGAGCCGGAGGCGGTTCTTTTCCACCGCCGCGGTCTGCACGTAGCGGCCCAGCAGCATGAGGAAGACGAAGGTGGCGACGAAGTCGAAGTAGAGCAGCCGCTCCTCCCCCGCGGCCCAACCGGCGATGGACCCGAGATAGGCGGCGATGAGCCCAAGCGCGATGGGCAAGTCGATGTGCAGCGTGCCGATCCGAAGCGCCCGCCAGGCGCGGGAGATGAAGAATCCTCCGCCCACGAGCATGGCCAGCGTGGCCGAGGTGAAGGCGATGAGGCGGAAGAGCCCGGCGAACTCGAAGTCCGCCGGCATGCCGAGATAGGTGGGCAGCGAGAAGCCCATGGCATTCAACGCGAAGGCCCCGCAGAGGCCCATGCGCCCGGCGAGACCGCGGCGCTCCGGAGAGGTGTCACGGCTGCCCGCGGCGGCGGGTGCGGCGACGTAGCCGAAGGACGCGAGCTCTTTCAAATAGGCACCGACATCACAGGACCCGCGCTGCCACTCCAGATGGAGGCGACCATTGGCGGGATTTGCCGCGGCACGGATGGCACCGTCGTGACGCTCGAAAAGCCGGTCGATGAGCCACACACAGCCGATGCAGGAGATGCCCTCGATGGCGCAGTCGAGTTGCGCGGCATCATTTCCCTCGCGTGCCTCTGCCGCGTCAACAAGCGGCCGCAGCCATGCGAAATCATGATCCTCAAAGGGTCGGCTGCGGACGGGGGCGGTGGCGACGTCCTGCTTGAGATCGTAGTAGCGGTCGAATCCCTGGTCGCGGATCAGCGTGGCGACGTATTCGCAGCCGCGGCAGCAATAGCGGTCGCGAGCCCGATCCTCCGAACCCCGGACCGTCGGTGTGAAGGCGGTGCCGCAGTGGTCGCAGACGCAGGTGCTAGCGCTGGCGCTGGCTTTCATCCCCGCCATTGTGCCGGGCGGGCGGGAGGGCGACCACGCATGGCTTGCGGCAAATGCCGCGTATCCTCGGGAAGAAGACCGCAGGAAACGCGCGGTGCCGGTGCCCCTCTCAGCCCTTGTCCGGAAGGCCCGCGATCAATCGCTCGGCAACCTCCTCCGGAGCAGCGGCATTTTCAATGACGACTACATCCTCGCCAAGCTCCAGCGTATCCAATTGCGAATCGAGCAGGCTCGCCGGCATGAAGTGCTCGCGGGTGGACAGGCGCTCCTCCAGCAGCCCGCGCCCAGCGGTGAGAACGCAGAAGCGGACCGGACCGGCGAGTCCGCGGAGGTGATCGCGGTATTTCTTCTTCAGCGCCGAGCAGGCGAGCACGATGGATTCGCGACCCGCCATGTATTCCCCCAGCGCCTCCAGCCAACCCTCGCGGTCACTGTCGTCGAGCGGGATACCGGCGCTCATTTTCGCGATGTTCTCCGGCGGGTGAAAGCCATCGGCATCCGCGAATTCGCAGCCGAGCCTGTCCGCCACCAGCATGCCGATGGTGGTCTTCCCGCTGCCGCTGACGCCTGCGATGACGATTCTCATGAAGGGCGGGACGATGCCGCAAATTGGCGGGAGTTCAAAGAACACGTGAGGCGGAATCCTGGAAACCGGAAATCTGTATGGCAACTTCCCGAAATCTGCTGGAGCGGCGGAGTTTCCGCAGTTCATCCGATGGAATATCACCGAACGTAAAGCGGACATGCGGATTCTCATGTCAGGTCGCACGCCCCGTTTCCACTGGATGCCCATGCGGCGGACGTTCTACCGTCCTGACGTGCAACGACGCAGCGCCCAGATCGCCGGAGAACTCGAGCAGGAAATCCTGGCCGGCAAGCTGCCGCCCGGCGAGCGGCTGCCGTCCGAGGAGAAATTCTGCGAGCGCTTCAAGGTGAGCCGCACGGTCATTCGGGAAGCGATCCAGCAGCTCCGCGGCCGCGGCCTGCTGCGCACGCTGAAGGGCAGCGGCACCTACATCGCCGATCCCAGCCTGGAGTCGCTGGGCAGCGCGGTGGAGAGCTACTCGGTGCTCGCCGAGGAGAGCGATTTCCTGGAGCTGATCGACTTCCGCATCCTGATCGAAACGGAGTGCGCGCGCCTCGCCGCGAAGAACGCGGGCGAGCAGGTCATCCGCGAGCTGCGGCGCATTGTGGACGCGATGGACAAGGCGCGCGGGACGAAGGACAAATTCAGCAAGGCGGACATCGCCTTCCACCTCGCCATCGCCCGCGGGTCGGGGAACCGGATCTACTCGATCCTGCTCGGCGCGCTGGAGAAGCGCTGCATCGCCTACGCCCAGGCAAACCGTGGCGACGGCGACTGGTCCACGCCGGTGATCTCCGGCCACAATGAAATCCTCGATGCCATCGAGGCCGGCATGCCCGACAAGGCCGCCGAGGCGATGCGCAAGCACCTGCTTTCCTCGCGCCGTCACTTCGTCGATCTCGCGACCTGATCGGGCCGCGCGTCACGTCACTCGTCCTCTTCCTCGGGGATCTCGAGCTTCTTTACCCGCTTGTAGAAGACATCGAGATCGCCACCGCAGTCCGCGAGCAGCTTGTGGAAGGTGGGGACGTGCTTCTGGTAGGTGTGCAGCGAGACGAGGTCGGCGTTGTTGATATCGCGCGTCAGCCACCACTCCAGGCCGCGGCCACCCCACCTGCGGCGCAGCTCGCGGAAGCGGTCGCGCAGGTCGGCGAAGATCGCGGATTTCCGGCGGCGCATTTCCTCCGGTGGCAGGTCGGAGGCGTAGAGCTTTTCCAGCTCCGCGCGCGTCCACTCGATGCGGTCGTAGAACTCCGCGCGTCGGATCAGGCGGGCCTCGAATTTCTTCAGGTCCGCAGTCCGGCCCTCATGCTTCAGCCAGCGGCGCACGCCTTCCTCGGCGACGGCATTGGCGAAGGACTCGTTGAAAACGGTCGCGCCCCCGCGGAAGTACTTCCGGTGGGTCAGCTCGTGGAAGATCAGCTCGGCGAGGTCCACGTCGGCGGAGTGGACGAAGGTATTCAGCACCGGATCGTGGAACCAGCCGAGCGTGGAGTAGGCATCCACGCCGCCGACCTGCACGTCGAAGCCCTCGCCGCGGAGCTCGGTCGCCAGTGCCTCGGCATCGCTCTCCTTGAAGAAGCCGCGGTAGTCGAGCTTGCCCAGGGTGGGATACCACCAGCGCTTCGGCTCGAGTGAAAATTCCGGCGCGGCGTAGAGCGTCCACGTCACGTGCTCGCGCTGGAGATCCGCATACTTCCCGTAGCTGTCGTGGCCGGGCAGCGAAAGATGCTCGCTGGCGAAGCGGCGGATGCCTTCCACCGCGACGAGTTGCTTCCGCAGCTTCGGATCGGTGTCCGGCGAGGCGATAATCGGCCCGTTGGGACGGCTCTTGTGCAAGATCTCCATCTGCCCGCCCACCGCCTGGGTGTAGAACTGGAGCGTCTGGCAAGAGGAGAGGAGCAAGGCGGAAGCCGCCAATGCGACTTTAAGTCCGATTGAGGCCATAGCCCGGGTGCCTTCGATTATGCCGGAGAACGAGGATGAAAATGTCGTCGCTTCGGATCTTGAACAGGAAGTGATAAGGGAATCGGTCGAGATTGCATCGGCGCAGTCCCGAAGCGTCGACGTGACACCTTTTTGGATTCGCGGCCACAATTCCGACCTTGGCGACGAATTCAGCATAAAACTGATCTGCCAAGTTCTGTCCCGCTTCGTCCTCATAATGGCGGATTACACCCCATACATCATTTTGAGTCCGCCGATGAAACGAAACCTTCATCGCCCACGAAGACGAGAAAGCCCCCTCTCAAACTCCTCGAAAGAAATACAGAGCGATGGGTCTAGCTCCGCCTCGCGTTCCCGTCTCAAAGCCTCAGCGACTCCGTCGTCCTCTTCGTCGAGGACCGCTGGAAGCGAGGAGAGCAGCCGCGAAGCAAGCGTCGCACGCTCACGCTCCGAAAGGGCAAGCACCTGAGGCTCCAATTCACTGAGGGTGGCCATGGCCGCAGGGTAACCCAAACCTGAAATCGGGCAACGCCCTTCTCACTTCCACGCATCCCTCCACTGGTCCGGATACCAGCGGCCTTCGTCCATCTCGATGAGGTCGAAGTCGGTCACCGCGCCGCAGTCCGCGGGCAGGCCGTAGTTGCCGATCTGCGCGGGGATGAATTCATCCGTCTCATCGTCGCGCCAGCCGCGCTTGCTCATGAAGCTGTTGTAGATGAGCAGCTCCTCCGCGTTCAGATGGCGGCCCTGCGCGTGGCACCAGTCGAGCACTTCCTCATTCGACTTTCCCGAGAGCACCTGCTCGCGGACGGCCTCGTAGGTCACGCCGAGGTAGCGGCAGGTGCGTCCGTCGAAGCCGTGGCCGAGCATGTCGTAATAATCCTCCGGCAGCCGGCCCTCCGCGTGCAGGCGGATCTTCGAGCACAGGCGCGCGAAGTAGAACATGCCGCGGGTCTTCTCATAGCAGCCGAAAATGCCGTCGATCTTCATGATGCGCAAACAAGCTGCACGGCTTCCGCCCGTCCGCCACGCGAAATCCTCGCCACCCAAAATCGCAAACTTCCGACGGGTCCCGGGGTTGTCACGCGAAAGAGATTCCGGTAACCCAATCGTATTCCAGCGACATCAAAAACATGCACCCCGACGAAAAAGTGACAATTTCCGCCACCGGGCGACGCAGTTTCCTCAGAACCCTCGGTGGAATCGGAGCCGCGATCACGGCGGCAGGCGGCATGGCCGGCGCCCAGGGTGCCCCGTCCCGCCCCTCCGGCGCGAAGTACATGGGAGACTTCGCAGCGCCGAAGCTGGACAAGGTGAGGGTCGCCATCATCGGCGTGGGTGCCCGCGGGTCCGGCCACATCACCCAGCTCGCGGTGATCGAGGGCGTGGAAGTCGTCGGCATCTGCGATCTGGATGCAGGCCGCGCGAAGCGCTCCACCGACGCCGTGACAGCGAAGGGCCACCAGCCCCGCTCCTACTCCGGGGATGAGAATGCCTGGCGGAAGATGCTGGCGGAAACCAAGCCGGATGCCGTCTTCATCGCCACCCCGTGGGAACTCCACGCCCCGCAGGCGATCGCCGCGATGAAGGCCGGAGCCCACGCTTTCGTCGAGATCCCCCTCGCCCTGACCATCGAGGAGATGTGGGAAATCGTGAACACCTCCGAATCCACCGGCCGCCACTGCATGCTGATGGAGAATGTGAACTACGGCCGCGAGGAACTGCTCTACCTGAACATGGTCCGCCAAGGCGTGATCGGCGAGCTGCTCCACGGCGAGGCCGCCTACATCCACGAGCTGCGCAGCCAGATGGAAGGCGGTGACTCCACCGGCTCCTGGCGCACGCTCCACTACGCGCGGCGGAATGGAAACCTCTACCCGTGCCACGGCCTCGGCCCGGTGGCGCAGTACATGAGCCTGGCCCGCGGCGAGGACAACTTCCGCCGCCTCGTCGCCTTCGGCTCTCCCGCCAAGGGCCGCAATCTCTATGCGCAGAAGTCCACGAACCTGACCAAGCCCGAGTTCAAGACACTCGACTACATCTGCGCGGACATCAACACCTCGATCATCAAGACCACGCTGGGCCGCACCGTAATGGTGCAGTGGGACGAGACCTCCCCGCGCCCGTATTCCCGCCACAACCTGATCCAAGGTACGCTCGGCACGCTGAAGGGCTTCCCGAACGGCATGGCCATCGAGGGCGTGACGAAGAGCTACCACGAGTGGACGGACTCGGAGGAATTCGAAGCCATCGCCTCGAAGTACGAGCACCCGCTCTTCAAGCGCATGGGCGAGCTTTCCAAGAAGATGGGCGGCCACGGCGGCATGGATTTCCTCATGCTCTACCGCATCATCGAGTGCCTGCGGAAGGGCGAGCCGCTCGACCAGAACGTGTACGAGGGCTGCTACTGGTCCTCCGTCGCGCCGCTCAGTGAAAAATCCGTGAAGGAAGATGGCATGCCGCAGGACTTCCCGGACTTCACGCGCGGCGGCTGGAAGGACACCAAGCCGCTGGCCGTGGTGGGCTGAAACGCATCACATATCCATCGATTGTAGGGACAAAGACACGGCCTTTGCGGGCCGTGTCTCTTTTTATATCTATTTTTCACGCAAAGAATCTTCCGTGAAAGGCGTTCTCCGTCTAAGTCCCCCATAGATGCGCCCCGAAATCACGCTCGCCGCACTGATGCTGCCCTGGCCCCTGGCTGCGCAGCAACCCTCCACGCCTCCGCCCGCCGGGGTCACGGAGGAGGCGGCACCGGCGACACCCGCGGCGGACTTCAGCGATGGCTTGTCACGCCTGGCCACCCTCGGTCTGCCGGACATGAAGGGAGCCACCTGGGTGAGGGCTCCGAAAGATGTCTCGGAGTCCATCGACATGCCCTATGAATTCCAGAGCCTCGGGGTGAAGCTCCAGGGCGGCGCATGGAAACTCCCGGGCGATAAGCCGCGGTGGATCGGCTTTGGCACCAGCGAGATCATCGAGATCGAGCCGGACGGCGAGGAAGAAGCTGCCGCGCCGGAAGAGAACGCAAGCCCCGGGCTGCTGGAGCGCATGATGCGCAATCACGCGGCCAGCCAGCCGAAGAAGGAAAAGCAAGCGAGGCCGGGCATCACCGTGGAGGAGGACGTGAAGCGTCTGATCGAGGCGCTGGGAAAACAGAGCGTCATCGACCGGTTGATCGAGCGGCTGGAATATGACTCGGACGTGCTGTCGGTGCCCGCGCATTGCCTGATCTTCGCCGCCCAGCTCCATGCGACGGGGCATGCCGATGCGGGCAACCGCCTCGCGGCGGCGGTCTTCGCGGCATTCCCGGATGCGACGCGGAATGTCGATGCGGCGGTCGGCTACCTCGCGTCGCTGGAAGCTATCGGGATCAACGACAACTTCTTCGAATCGCAGGACTGGAAAGCCTATCGCGATGCCCTGAAGGCGCTGCTGGAAAAGTATCCGCGTGGCTGGGGCGATGCCACCGGGATCGCCCTGCTGATGCCCGCGCTGGACAAGCGGGTGGCCGGGGAACTCCCGCCCGCCCCCACCCTGCCCGGAATCACGCTGAAGCCGGAGGCCGTGGCAGCGCTCGGGAAATTCCTGGAGGCGCAGACCGCTCCGGAAGGGGACGACATCCAACTGCCGGATGGCATGGATCTCTCGGGCATTCCCGCGGAGCATCGGGCCGAATTCCTGCAAGCGATGCGCCGCCAGGGTGCCATGACGGGCATGGCGACGGGACGCGGCGGGATCTGGATCCTCCCGGAAAGGAAGCCCGGCGATTCCCGGCCCATGTCAGGGCCCGTGAGCGATCTCCAGGCAATGGGCATGGACGGGCTGATCGCGCTCGCCGCGGTGGCGGATGACCCGACGCTGGTGCCCGTGCGCACCGAGTCCAGCTACTCGACGTCCTACGGCATCGATGAGGATGACGAGCCGCAGGAAATCTACGACAGGCTGGATCGCCCGAAGAGCCGCGGTGAAATCGCCCGCTCGGTGATCTCGTCCACGATTCCCCGGTCGGATGATTCCGGCGAAACGGACCCCATCATCCTGCGCGACGCCGCGGTGGATTTCTGGAAGAAGAACCGCGAGAAATCCCCGATCGAGCTGGCCGTCATTTTCACCCGCGAGGGAGACGAGAGGCAGCGGATGGAGGCGGCGAACTACTTGGCCGGTGGTGATGACGAATCGCGGCAGGCATTCGAAAAGCTCGCACTGGGCTCCGACCAGCCATCGGACTACTCCGCCGTGGTGGAGTCCTATCTGGCCGAGCGGAAGACCGAGGCGCGGGCATTCTTCGACGGCTACAGCAAGGCCGTGACCCGCGAACTGGATGGCGTGGACCTCAGCAATGCGCGCAGCTCCGGAGTGTACCGCATCCGCGCCGCGGGATCGGTGGAGAAGTATCTCAAGAAGCTCTCCATCTCAGTCGGAGCGGTCTCGCTGGACGACCTAATCGCCGAAGCGCTGAAGGAGCCGTCGCAGAATGGACAGATCAATGGCGATCAACCGATGGCATCGCTTGGCACGTCGATGATGGGCGCACCACTGGAAGACTGCCTGAAGGCCGTCGCCGCCGTCGAAACAAAGGCGACACCGGAGCAATGGCTGGACCTGCACCAGATCCTGCTGAGCCGGGCATACCGTGGAGGAAGAGGACAATCGCTCGCCAAGGAAAAGACCCTGCCAAAGGACGTCATCGACCTCTGGCGTCCTCTCATCGCGAAGTCCGACCCGCTTCCTCCGAAGCATCGCTTCGCCTCATGGGTGCAGGGATACGGCGGCTCCAAGATGGGCGATGCCAGCTACATGATCCTGGAAGTCGCCGCCCATCCGGAGACCAGCGAATACCTCAATATCTATCTCCAATTCTGCGAGGCTCCCGATACCCCCTTCGCCTTCATCAAGAAGCGGGTGGACGCCTGGACCGGGGGCAAGGAGCCGATTGCATGGCCGGATGCGGAAGACGTGGAGGAGGCCCGCTCGACCGAGATCACCACGAAGCTCGCCGGTCTGCCTGCTGCGGAGATCCCCGCATCCATCAAGTCGCTCGGTGTCGCGGAGCGGATTGCCGTGGGAAACTGGACTGGTGAATTCGACGAAGACTCTCCCGCACCGTCCGGCATCATGGAGGTCCGCGATCGGATCGTAGAGATACGGCCCTACAATCCCGCCCAGCCCCACGATCCCGCATTGCTCGCGGCGCTGGGGATCAAGGAAGGCGACAAGGTCGAGGCCGATGACCTGGTGAAGCTCGCCGAAAAGCTGGCCACCGAGGCGAAGGACCGCTCGGGAACAACTGTCGCATACTACAGCATGCCCACCGGCCTCGGCATGTTTTGCTCCGCAGCGCGGAAGAACGACCCGGACTCCTTTTCTTCCGACTACGCTCTCCAGAGCCTCGCGCAGTGGTTCGAGCGCTTCGAGGACGCGGACGTCCTCGCGATGGTGGCGACCCAGGAGGCGGCTGATTTCTGGGCAGTGAAGGACGGCAAGGTGCAAGCCCTGCCGCAGGAAGACCGAGACTCCTCTGCCATCGAATCGCTGAAGAAGCACTTCGCCTCCAAGTCGGTGGGGCGCGCCTACTTCATGGCCGCCGTCCTGACGCGCGAAGACGCGGAGAAGCTCGGCAAGGGCGACTCCGAAGACGACGAATCCGAAGAATAAACCTCACAACCCGATCCCCTCCTCTCTCATGTCCACCGCCACTCAAGAACCCGCCGCACGCTGGGAACAGGTGCAGGAACGCGCCGCCGCCATCCGCCGCGAGACCGGCCGCGTCATCGTCGGCCAGGAAGAAATCGTCGAGCAACTGCTGACCTCGCTGCTGTGCAAGGGCCACTGCCTGCTCGTCGGCGTGCCCGGCCTCGCGAAGACGCTGCTGGTTTCCACGCTCGGGCGCATCCTCGGCCTGAAGTTCCAGCGCATCCAGTTCACGCCGGACCTGATGCCGTCGGACATCGTCGGCACGGAGATCCTGCAGACCTCGGACGACGGTTCGCGAGAGTTCAAGTTCGCACCCGGCCCGATCTTCGCGAACCTGATCCTGGCGGACGAAATCAACCGCACGCCGCCGAAGACGCAGGCCGCGCTGCTGGAGGCGATGCAGGAAAAGCAGGTCACCGTGAATGGCGTGACGCGCCGGCTGGAAGAGCCCTTCACCGTCTTCGCCACGCAGAATCCCATCGAGCACGAGGGCACATATCCCCTGCCGGAAGCCCAGCTCGACCGCTTTTTCTTCGAGCTGCGCATCGGCTACCCGACCATGGCCGAGGAGGAGGAGATCGTGCTGCGCACCACCGGCCGCGGCATGCCCGAGGCACAGCCGCTGCTGGATGCCGCGGGCGTGATGGACCTGCAGGATGCCACGCACGATATCCCGCTGCCGGACTCCGTGGTGAAGGCGATCCTCAAGCTGGTCCACTCCACCCGCCCGGACTCCGAGCACGCCACCGCCGACGTGAAGAACTACGTCTCCTTTGGCGCGGGCCCGCGTGCATCGCAGTGCCTCGCCCGCGCGGTGAAGGCGCTCGCACTGCTGCGCGGGCAGCCGACCGCGTCCATCGACGAGGTCCGCACCCTCGCCCTGCCCATCCTGCGCCACCGGGTGATCGCGAACTACAACGCGACCGGGGAAGGCATCACCGTCGATAGCATCGTGGCAAAGCTCGCGGCGTCGCTCTGATCCGGCTTCAGCTTTCACTGGTCACCCGGCACCTCTCCCATGTCCGCCCACAAATACCTCAAGCCCGAAGACATCCGCCGACTGAAGAACTACGAGTTCGGAGCGAAGGCAATGGTGGAGGGCTATTTGTCCGGACGCCACCGGTCGAAGCAGCGGGGCTCGTCGATCGAGTTCCATGAGTTCCGCCAGTACACTCCGGGCGATCCGCTCTCGCAGGTGGACTGGCGGGTCTTCGCGCGGAATGACAAGCTCTTCCTCCGCACCTTTGAACAGGAGACGAACCTGGAGTGCCATCTCTTCATGGACTGCTCCGCTTCGATGGGATTCCCGGAGGATTCGGAACGCCTCACGAAGCTGGAGTATGCCTCCTTCTTCGCCGCATGCCTCGCGTGGCTGGTGATCTCGAAGAACGACCGCGTCTCGCTGACGATGTTTGACGACGGCGTCCGGAAGTTCCTGCCGCCCGGCTCGACCCGCAAGCACCTCAACGAACTGCTGACCACGCTGGAGCGGAACCAGCCGGGGAATGGCACGTCGATCATCGAGGCACTGCGCCGTGCGAATCCGCTGCTGAAGCGCCGCGGCACGCTGGTGCTGCTCTCGGATTTCTTCTGCGATCCCGCCGAGCTCTTCCAAGCGCTGAATCCCTACCTGCACCGCGGCTTCCGCGTGCATCTGTTTCATCTGCTGGATCCATCGGAGCTCGACCTGGGCGACCGCGGTCTCGCGCGCTTCGTGGACATGGAGACGGGCGAGCGCATGGTCGTTCACCCGCAGTCGCTCAGCCAGGCGTGGAAGGAGCACATCCAGCAGCACGTCCGCTCGCTGCGCTCCCTCGCCGCCTCGCGCCGTGCCGACTACTGCCTGATCCCCACCACCGAGTCCTACTTCACCCTGCTGGACCGGCTGCGGCACTGAGCCCCCTCCTGAATCTCCCACTCCCCCGAATCGCTTGTCCCTTTTCTTCCAGCACCCCGCCCTCTTCGGCCTGCTCGCCCTCGCCGGGGTGCCGCTGCTCGTGCACCTGCTGGCCCGCGCGAAGCCGCCGCAGTACCGCTTCTCGAACATCGAGTTCCTGAAGAAGGTTCAGCGGCTCACCTCTCGCTTCCGCAAGCCGAAGGACTGGCTGCTGCTGGCCCTGCGCACGCTGGCGCTGGTCGCCCTGGCGGCTGCCTTCCTCGGCCCGCTGCTGCTTTCAAAGAATGCCGCACTGCCCGGCGAGAAGCGCTCGGTGGTGCTGCTCATCGACCGCAGCGCCTCGATGGCCGCGAAGGAAGGCGCTGCCAGCCGCTTCGAGGCCGCCTGTGCCGCTGCCGGGGAAATCCTCGACGCCTCGCGGCCCGACCTCGCGAATATCATCTGGATCGACGCGGCTCCGGATGCCGTCTTCCCGGATCTCGCGCCGAACCGTGATTTCCTGACCGAGGAACTCGCGAAGGCGACCGCCCGCCCCGAGCCCGGCGCCATCGATGCGGCCATCGATCTCGCGCTGCGCCAGCTCCGCGAGGCCGGAGGACGCCGCGAGCTGCACGTCATCTCCGACTTCCAAGCCAGCGCGTGGCAGCACTTCGCACCCGTGATCCCCGATGGCATCGACCTCCGCATGGTGCCGGTAGCGAAGGAGGATGTGCCAAATCTGGCAGTCACCTCGCTGGTCGCCCTGCCCACCTCGCCGGTGGCCGGCCAGCAGATGGTGGTGCAGTGCCGCGTGGCAAATCCATCCCGCGAGGCGCGCCGCATTTCCCTCACGCTGGATGCCGGTGGGTCGCGCCAGTCCCAACCGCTCGATCTGCCGCCGCAGGGCGAGGCGGAGGCGGCCTTCTCCGTGCGCTGCGCCAGTTCCGGCCTGATGCCCTTGACCGCGGAGATCGATGCCGATGGCTTCCCCGGTGACGACCGCCGCCACGCCGTGGTGCGCGTGCGGGAGTCGCTGCGCCTGGCGATCGCGGCACCGGAAGGCGATGCTGCCTCCGGGACGCTGGAGCAGGTCGCGCGCGCCGTGCCGTGGCTGGATGCCGTGCCGGGCGTGGATCTGGAGAAGCTGCCTCCTTCCGAATTCCTCTACATCCCGGGCTGGACAGGCGACGCCGCCGACCGGCTCCGCGAGATCGCCGCGAATGGTACGGCAGTCATCGTACATGCGTCGCCGGATTGCCCCGCGTCCTCCGTTGAGGCACTGCTCGGCGGGGCTGCCGCCGAGTCCGGACCGCTGGGACTGGAGTCCTCCGACCAGGGCTGGGAAGCGTCTCCGGCGGGGGATCACGCGGCCTTCAAGCTCTTCGCGGGCGGTGAATTCGGGAATCCGCTCGGTGGCCGCTTCCGCCAGCGCCTCCGCATCGCCCCATCGGAATCCGCCACGACCATCGCCAGCTTTTCCGACGGCAAGCCCGCACTGATCGAGGCGAAGGACCGGCCGCTGCTGGTGAGCAATCTCTCGCTGGACCCTGCCGCTTCCACGTGGTCGCGCGAGCCCGCATTCCTGCCTGCATTCGCGGAGCTGCTGCTGCACCTGATGCCACGCCAGACCGCCGAGGCCTTCACCGTCGAGCCCGGCGGAGTGATCTCGTGGACGAATCCCTCTGCGGACACGGCTGCCACCCCGGTCCTCGAGTCGCCCGATGGCAGCCGCCCGGAAATCCTCGCGAATGGCGCGACCTGGCAATCCCCCGCGCCCGCGGTGCCCGGCATTCATCGCTGGCTCGTCTCGGACCAGCCGGTCCACCTGATCGCCGTCCCCTTCCCCGAGAGTGAATCCCTGCTCCGCCCGCTGGACACGCCGCCATCGGCGGGTCCCGCCGTGGCGAACAGCGACATCGCCCGCCGCGCCGCGCTCGACCAAGGGCTCCCGCTGTGGCCTTGGCTCATCGCCGCCGCCCTCCTCCTGCTCCTCACCGAGGGCGTCATCGCCGGTCTCCGGCCCGCACCGAAGCCAGCACTGAATTGAACCGAACTGATCGCCCGGCATTCTTTCCGTGAATCCTCCCCTTCCACTTTCCATCCTGCTGCCCCTGCTCGCGCTGGCGCTGGTGCTGGCCGATTGGCTGTCCTGGCGCAGCTCGGCCGGTCTGCCGACAGGCAGGCGCGCGACGCTGCTGCTGCTGCGCATGCTGGGCGTCGCCGCCGTGTGCGCCCTGCTGCTGAATCCCGGCAAATGGGTCCGACCGACCGAGGACCGCGAGCGCCCGTGGCTCGTGCTGCTGGACCAGTCCGCCTCCATGGCGCAGCCCGCGGAAGAGGGCAGCCGCGCC
This sequence comes from Luteolibacter flavescens, assembly GCF_025950085.1. Lineage (NCBI taxonomy): Bacteria > Pseudomonadati > Verrucomicrobiota > Verrucomicrobiia > Verrucomicrobiales > Verrucomicrobiaceae > Neoluteolibacter > Neoluteolibacter flavescens. The sequence continues at coordinate 326,924 of NZ_JAPDDS010000006.1, read as the reverse complement.
GATGAAGCAAAGGCCCATGCGGAGACGCTCGCCAAGCTGGTGCCGAAGGAAGTGCCGGTGCGTTATCATCCCTTCGACACCGTCGCCGCGCCTGCCATCGCGGAGCTGTCCCAGATGGGAGCGCCCGTCGGCACGGGCTCGGACCTCCATGGCTCTCTGAAGCGACTGGTGGAAGAGGCGGCCTCCGCAGGCGATTCCTTCGCCGGGGTGCTCGCGCTCACCGATGGCCGCCAGACCGCCCAGCCCTCGGATGCCGAGCTGGAGTCGCTGGCGCTGCGCCTGCGTTCGCGGAAGACTCCATTCCACGCCATCGCCATCGGGGCCGGGATTCCTCCGCGCGATCTGGTGGTGCGGGTGACCCGGCCGACGGTGACCGTTTTCAAAGGGCAGAAGGCGCGCATCCCCATCGCGGTGGAAGCGGACGGCCTGGGCCCGCAGAAGCCGGACGTGAACCTGATCGACGAAGCCGGCAAGCCGCTGGCCACGATCAATGTGGAAGTGCTGCCCGGAAAGACGGCATTCGCGGTCTTCGAGGTCGATGCCCCGGCTGCGAGCGCGCGCTGGAGCATCCAGACCGCGGCACTGCCCGAGGAGACGAATCCCGGCAACAACCGCGGACACGTGAATATCCGCCTGCTGGAGTCGAAGACGCGCGTCTTCCTCGCGGAGGGTGCGCCGTATTGGGATAGCAAGTTCCTCGCGCAGCTCCTGCGCCAGCAGACGCAGATGGAGGTCCACTCGGTTCACCGGCTTTCGGACGAGCGCTACTTCCGCATCGACTCCGGCGAGGCGGAGCCGACCGAGACGCCGCAGGCGGTCTTTCCGGAAACGCTGGACGAGCTCTCGCGCTACGACCTCGTGATCTTTGGCAAGAACGTGGATGCCTTCCTCACGCCCTCGCGGCTGGAGGCGCTGCGCAGCTATGTGCGCGACCGCGGGGGTGCGGTCCTCTTTGCCCGGGGCAAGCCGGTGACGGGCACGCTGCCCGGACTGGATGCTCTGGAGCCGGTCACGTGGGCCTCGACCACGGTCGGTGATTTCCGCTTCCTGCCAGCCGCGGACGGTGAGGCTGCCGGTCTCTTCGGAGAGGCACTGCCACCGGCCTCCGCGTCGCTTTGGACCTCACTGCCGACGCTGAAGGACGCGCGCCAGATCTCCATGGTGAAGCCCTTCACGCGGGTGCTCGCCAGCGGCCGCGATGAGAGCGGCAGCGGATTCTCGAAGGACATCCCCTCGCTGCTGGTGCGCCGCTACGGCCAGGGCGTGTGCGGGCTGGTGAATGGCGACGGCTTGTGGAAATGGGACTTCTATCCCGAGGCCCGTGAACTGGGAAACATGTACGAGGACTTCTGGACGCAGCTCATCCAGTGGATGGCCTCGTATTCCGAGTTCCTGCCCGGTCAGGATTTTTCGCTGCGCCTGCCCTCGCTCCGCGGACGCGCCGGTGACGCGGTCAGCGTGTCGATGTCCTATCGCGGCAGTGGCACCGTGCCATCGCCGGTGCTGCGTATCATCTCGCCGGAGGGCAAGCCGACCGACCTCCAGCCCGCCGCCTATCCGGATCCCGGCGGCCACCCGCACTGGCGCGCCTCCTTCACGCCGGATGCACCGGGCGCGTGGAAGCTCAGCGTGGTCGATCCCCGAGAGAAGGCCCCGCCCGCCCCGGAGGCGAGCTATCTGGTGCCCGCGCCGCCTTTGGAAAGCGACAACCTCGCCGCCGATCCCGTCTTCCTCGGATCGCTCGCCGACGCCACCGGCGGCAGCCTCATCGCTCCCGCCGATCTGCCCGCTTTCCTCAGTAAATCATTCACCCCCGAAGCTCCCACCGCCCGCAGTTCTGGAGCCATCTGGCAACCCTCATGGACCCGCTGGTGGTTCGCCCTGCTCATCGCCGTGCCGCTGGCGCTGGAGTGGTATCTGAGACGCAGGCAGGGGCTCGCGTGAGCAACATTCGACCCCGCAAATATTGATGAAATACGCGATCACATTCGGATTCATGAGCGCCGCCATGGCAGCGGCTGCATTCGTTTATCCATCCGTGGGCGCTCTGCTGGCGTGGACATCGATCAGCTTCGCGGGAGTTTCGATTGCGTATGCAGGTGCCGGTGCAAGGGCACTCGGCAAGGGGCGAGATGGACGGATCTCTTCACTGCACAGGATCGTCCTGCTCCCCTACCTCGCGTTCTCATGGACCGTCTGGCACCTCTGCCGGATTCTCGGGAGAGAGCCTTCCTTCAACCGCATCGACGACAAGCTGACGGTCGGCCGCCGGCTGCTATCGAGCGAGATTCCCGATGGCTTCGAGCACTACGTGGACCTCACCGCTGAGTTTGAAGATCCTGCCATCATCCGCGACCATCCGTCGTATCGCTGCCTTCCCATCTTAGATGCGGGCATCCCTTCGCCACAGGATCTCTGCCGGACGATCGAGGCGGTGTCCGAAGGCAGCACCTATGTTCACTGTGCCCAGGGCCACGGCAGAACGGGAGTCTTCGCCCTGGCGCTCCTCATTCACCGCGGTCGCATCACCACCACACAGGAAGGCCTCGATGTCCTGAAAAGCATGAGACCCGCGATCAACCTGAACCGCACCCAGCAGCGCTTTATCGAAAACTATCTGATCTGGCGGAGGAAACCGGACTCATCGGGCTCTCCCGCGCTTTCATGAGCTGACCATCTTCATCTCTCTCATCCGATTGCCATGACCTTCCCCTCCTCACTCAATCGCATCCGCCGCTGGCGGCGCTTCGGGCGCTGGCTCGTAGCGCTGCTTGCCGCGGCGGCGCTGGCTTGCCTGCTGGCGCTCGGCGCGGGGCTCGCGGATGCCGGGCTCGCATTCGAGGCATCAGGGCGATCCGCTCTGGTGGCTACGGTACTTGTCGTACTTTCGCTCGCGGCCCTCGCGGCACTCGGCAAGGCCAGCCTCTTCTCGCGGAAACGCGGGGCGGAAACCGCGGACCGCCTGCTCGCCTCGCCGCGCAATCCGGCCAGCGCGGCATTGACGCTCGATCCCGCTGCGGCAGAGACCCCGCTTGCCCGCCACCTCGCCGAGCGTTCGCATCGCGAGGCCGCCGCGGAACTCGCCGCGATCCCCGTTTCGAACATCATCCCATGGAGACCTATCGGGCTCGCCGCCTCGGCGCTGGCACTCGCCGCGCTGCCCATCGGCATCCTGTGGTTCGCCACGCCGGATGCGACCCGCACCGTGGCGCAGCGCCTGATGGAGCCCGAGGCCGACCTCCCGCCGTGGAGCCCGCTGCGCTTCGCCATCGACCCCGTCGCCCCGTCCACCGTCTATGGCGGGGAGCTGGAGGTGGCGGTGGAAATCACGGGAGGAGAATTGGAGCACCCGGTGGAGTTGCTGGTGCGCCGACCCGGTACGGATGAAGTACTACGTTTGCCGTCGTTCCGCGAATCCGACACCCGCTTCTCCCGCACGCTCGACGCATTGACCGAACCGGTCTCGATCGCCTTCGCGTGTGGCAAGGCTCGCTCGACCTGGGTGCCGGTGGAGCTGCTGCTCCAGCCCAAGGTGCTCGCGGGGAAAGTAACGATCACCCCGCCGGCCTACACCGGCAGGGAGGCGGCCACCACGCCGCTCGACACGAACGAGATCGCCGCGATCGAGGGCTCGGAGATCGTGCTCGAGGTCACCAGCAATCGCCCGCTCGCCCCCTCGGCGCTCGTCTTCACTCCGGCCACCGCGCCCGGCGTCGAATCCGTGCCGGAGGAGATCCCCGGCGAGATCATCTCATCGGAAGCCATCGCCTTCCGCTGGATCGCCACCCGCCCGGGCAAGCTCAGCGCGATGCTGCGCGACGTGCGCGGCACTCCCGCCACCACGCCGCTCGATCTCGGGCTGAAGGCTCTGCCCGACCAGGCACCCGTGGTCGATCTCGCCTCCCCGCCGCGATTCCTCCTCGCCACGCCTTCCTCGACGCTGCGTCTGGCCGGGCGGGCGGAAGACGATCACGCGTTGTCAAAGGTCCAGCTCGTCCGCACCTTGGAGGGATTCCGCGACCGCACCCGCGTCGTCGCTCCAACGCTGCGCGACAAGGCATTCGACTTCGCGGATGCCGTCCAGCTTTCCGAACTCGGCGTGCATCCGGGCCAGACCATCGAACTCTTCCTGCAGGCCTCCGACCACAATCCATCCCTGCTCGGCCAAGGAGCCTCGGAGATCTCACGCGTGCAGATCATTTCCGAGGACGACTACGCCTACCGCATCCGCGCGAAGACCACGCTGGAACAATTCGGCGCTCGCTACGCCGCCATCGCTCAAGCATTCGAGCAGGCGAAGCAATCGCTCGATGCCATGGACAAGGCGGCCGACCTGAATGATCCCGCCGCGGTCGAGAAGGCACGCCAGGATGCGACCGCGGCCCACCAGCAGGCGGCGGAATTGCTGGAAGCGCTCGCGAATGACTTCCCCGCCTTCGAACTGGAGCAACGCCTGAAGGACCTCGCGGCGAAAGGCGCGGCGGATGCGAAGCAGAATCTGGAACAGCTCGGTGCCTTCGACCCGAAGGGAGGCGAGGCCGACCAGCGTCGCGCGATCCGCGAGATGCGCGACCGCCTCGGTGCCCGCCAGCAGGAGCACCAGCAGCTCCAGGACGATGCGAAGACCGTCGCCGAGGCGGGCAAGCTCCTGGAGATGGCCGCGAAATTCCAGCAGATCTACCAGACGCAGGTCTCCATCAGCAAACGCATCCGGACCATCGCGGAGGAGATCAACAAGGGCAACGACCAGAACCGCCGCCTGTTGCCTTCGCTAGCGGAGACGCAGGACAAGAACCGCGAGGCGCTCGACCAGTTCGCCAGCGAATTGAAGAAGCGCGCGGAGGCGTGCACGGATCCCGCGCTCGCGCCGCTGGCCGAGTCCTCGCTGCAATTCCTGGAGGCGCTCCGCCTTTCCGACCCGCAGTCGGTGATGGAGAGCGGGGCGAAGGCCGGACGGTTGGGCGTGGCGAACGATGCCTTCGTCCAGGCGGAGCTGGCCCGCGGCCTGTTGGAGACGCTGATGCAGCGGCAGGACGATCCTTTCGCGCAGGCATGCCAGGGCCAGTGCATGAATTTCTCCATCCCGCGCCCGGATGTGAATGCGACCATGCAGCAACTGTTGGAGGGCCTGATGTGCCAGAATCCCGGCATGTCGCCAAACCAGGGCCAGGGTGGCGGCGGCATGGGTGGCGGCGGCACCGGCCCCACGGGCAATGCCGCGCCCGGCTTCTCCATGATGGACCTGCCCGTGGTGGGCCCGCAGCGCATGAACTTCGAGCCCGCCTCGATGGGCGGCAGCGCGGATGGCAAGGGCCAGACCACGCCGGGCAGGCAGGCCGCCACCGCCGCCGAGTCCTCAAGCATGAAGCCCTCCGAACTTCCCCGCGAGACCCGGTCCGCACCCGAGCCCGAATCCGTCCCCGAGCCTTACCGTGAGGCCGTGAAACGATACTTCGACCCCGAATCCTGAATTCAGAATCCCGAAATCCGATACCGCCATGAAAGCATTGCTCGCTCTCACCCTGGCCCTTTGCCCGCTGCTCCTTCACGCGAAGGAAGGCGCGGTCGAATGCGGCAACCTCATCTACGCCGGCACGAAGACCTCGAGGTGCTTCAGCGATGAATTCCTGTCCACCGTGCAGCAGAAGACCTCCATCGCCACCGAGCGCCGGTTCAAGCCGGTGAAGCTCGCATCCGAGGAGCTCTTCAAGATGCCTTTCGTCATCATGACCGGCGAGGGCGACTTCACGCTGACCGGCGACGAGCGGGAGCACCTGAAGAAGTACCTGGAGAACGGCGGCTTCCTTCTCGCCTCCGCCTCATGCTCGAATGAAGCGTGGGACGGCGCCTTCCAGCGCGAGGTGAAGCGGCTCTTCGGAAACGATTGCCTGAAGGACATCCCGATGGATCACGAGATCTTCCGCACCATCTTCACCGTGAAGGACCTGAAACTCGCGAAGTCGAGCGGCGAGTCCCGCCTGCGCGGCGTCTTCCGCGACGGGAAGATCGTGGTGGTCTACTCGAATGACGGGCTCAATGACACCTCGCACACCGAGGGCTGCTGCTGCTGCGGCGGAAATGAGATCCAGAATTCCATGGAGATCAACGCGAACATCCTCGCCTACGCGCTGCTGCACTGACCGACCTCTGCCTCCCCCTGCGTGAAACCGCTGCTGCTCCTCCTCTGCGCCACCCTCGCCCTCTCCGCCCAGGAGCCGGTCGCGGACGCCATCAAGGCACTCAAGGCGTCGCCACCCACGGCGGACACGCTGGCATCTGCCGTGCCGCTGCTGGCAGATCCCACGGGACGCAGCAGCGTGCGCGGGGCCATCCTCGCGCTGGATCCCTTCCCCTCGGAGGAACTCACCGGCCTGCTTTCCCATGCGGACCTCGCGGTGCGGCTCGGGGCGCTGGAGTTGCTGGAGGAAAAGGCGGGCGGTGATTTCGGATTCAATCCCTGGGCCACGCCGGACTCCCCGGAGAACGAGGGGCCGCTCGCACGCTGGAAGCAATGGGCGGGCGAAGCGCCCGGCACAGCCCCGAAAAAGGACCTCTTCGGCGACGAGCAGCGCCGCAGCTACCTGCACGACCTGCTGGGGAATGACGCGGACAAATCGGCCCGCTCCCGCCGGATGCTGGAGGCGGACGGCCTCGGCGCGGTGGGATTCCTCGAGGCCTTTCTCTCGAACTCCCCGACCCTGCCCACCGGCAGCCGCGCGAAAGTACGAGAAGCGCAGTACCAGATCGTGCTCTCACGCCCGCTCGGCCCGCAGGCGGCATCAACCGCGCGGCAGCTCGCCTTTGGCAGCCGGGACCAGACGCTGGCGGCGCTCGGCACCCTGCGAGGAGCCGGGCTGGTCGCACTGCCAATTCTTCGTGATTTCCTGCAGCACGCCGATCCCCTCGTCCGCGAGACGGCGATCGATGCGATGCTTTCCGCGGGCGGGGCGCAGTCCCTGCCCGTCATCGGCCCCGTGCTCGTGGCGGAGACGGACGTCAATGTGATCCACGGCGCACTCCGCCGGCTGAAGGAGATCCCCGGCGATGCCTCGCTGAAGCTCGCCTCTTCATTCCTTGCCCATGCCGATGAAGACCTGCTCGTCTCCGCGATCCAGGCGTGCCTGAAGCTCGCGGGCGGCAGCGAGGACGATTTCATGTTCAGCGGCAGCGGCCGCAAGCCGAAGGTGGCGGAAGGCGTGCAGGCCGAGGTGAACCAAGAAATCCTGAAGGCCCTCGCCGACCCGCGCTGGCGGGTCCGCACCGCAGCGCTGGAATTCGTCGCGGGGCGAAAGGTCGCAGAGGCAAAGGAGCGCTGCGTCGAGCTGCTGTCGGACCCTGATGATTTCGTCCGCTTCAGCGCGATCAAGGCATCCGCCGCGCTCGGTGCGGAGGGTGCTGCAGCGAAGCTGAAGGAAATGTTTCTCGCCGACGCCGGGATGGTTGGCCCTGTGCTGGAGGGCTATGCGGCCCTCAGCAGGTCGCCCGATGCGGAGATGGTGGAAAAGCTCGGCTCCTATCCGCCGGATGCGAGGCTCGCGGCGATCCGCGCGGCCGAGGCCGACTCGGACCTCTCCGACATCGTGATGCGCTTCGCGAATGACCCGGACCTGGATGTCTCCTGCGCCGCCATCCGCTTCCTCTCCTCCAGCGCCGACCGCGTGAAGACGACCGAGGTCGCCAGCGTGCTGGTCTCCGCACTGCGCTCCGATAGCCCGGAGAAGCGCGCCGCCGCACTCGACCGGCTCGCCCTGCCGCCATCGACCAACAAGCAGATCGACCCCGCGCTCCAGCAGGCCATGAGCGTCCTCCCGCGCGGAGGCGAGAAGACCACGCTCGACCCGCTTTACGACGCCTTCATCAAAGCCGCCGGCCAGCAGGTGAAGGCACCCGCTGCGAAGGTGGACGTCATCCCGGGCGCGCAGGGCGAGCTTATCAAGGCGCTCAATGTCATCGCCACGGACAGCAGCGAGCACTCCTTCCGCGCGGCGCTCTGTCTTGCTCGCGCAGGCGATCCCGGGGGCCTGCTCATCCTCTCCCGGCAGCTCCCGCAACTCTCCACCGCCCAGCGCGCCGCCATCGCGGAACAGCTCTACGAGCCCACGCGCAAGGAAGCACTCGACCTGCTCCGCCAGCTTCTCCGCGACCCCATTGAGGAGATCCGCAGCGCAGCCGCCGGGTCCACGCTTTCGAATGATGACTCCCCGGCCTTCCTCTCCATGTTGCTGGAAGAGCTCGCGAGTCCGGAGTCAAAGCTCCAGCCTAGCGAGGTCTATGATTATCAATTCGAGTCCGTATCGCGCCAGAGCAAGCTCCAGCCGACGCTGCGGGCATGGGCGCTTTCCGTGATCCGCGATGAGAAGTCGCCGACACCCCTCGGCGTGCTCGCGCTGATTTCCCTTCGCCAGAGCTTCCCCGCCTCGGCGTCCGAGCCGGTCCTCGCGCTCGCGAAGGGATCGCCGGACCGATGGATCCGCCGCGCCGCATGGCACGCGATGGGGAACAACGGCACCGCCACCTTTCGCCAGAATCTCGCCCTCCTCGCCGAGGACCCGTCGCCCCATGTCCGCGCCGTGCTGCCGGAGGTGAGCGGTCGCATGAGCGCCGCGTGGATGCACCGCTTTGACGACACGCGCTCGAAGAATGACAGCTCGTGGAGCTACGAGCGCCAGTCGCGCCGGCTCACCGCCGAGTCCAAGGCGGCACTGGAAAAGATGGCGGCGACCGATCCCGACGAATGCGTGAGATTCGAGGCGATGTTCGCCCTGCTCTCGCAGAGCCAGACGATCGACGTGGCGGCATTTGCCGCGATGATCCCGAGGCAACCGGAGGAGGTGGCCGCCTCCTTCCGCGTCGCGAATTGGATGGCGGAGAATTCCACGCGTCTCGGTGCAGGACTCGCGCCGGTGGTGGCCGCGCTCGATACCACGAAGGTGCAGCCGGACAAGATGCAGGACATCCTCGCGAGGATCGCGCCGAAGGACGAGGGCGGCGGCTTTGCCAGCTTCTCGGCGCTGGTGGCAGGCGCAGAGGCGACCGCGGCGGCACCCCAGCAGACCGAGGAGGAAGATGACGCAGGGGAGGAAAAGCCCGTCCGCGAAACGCTGAAGGTGATCTATTTCTACAAGCCTGGCTGCGCGGAGTGCGACAAGGCCAGCCAGTTGCTGGAAACCGTGAAGGCGGACTTCCCGCTGCTCCAGGTGGAGCGGCACAACATCAATGAGACCGACGGCACCTTGCTGAACCAGGCGCTTTGCTCGCGCTTCCAGGTGCCGTCGAACAAGCACACCATCGCCCCGGCGATCTTCAGCCAGACGGGTTTCCTGATCCGCGAGGACATCCTGCCGCAGGCGCTCGGCGGACTGCTCAGCACCACGATGTCGAAGGCACAGGACGATGCGTGGAGCATCATCGCGAAGCCCGAGATGGCCGCCGCGCAGGAGGTGGTGCAGGAGAAATTCCAAGCGCTCACCCTGCCCGTCGTCCTGCTCGCGGGCCTCATCGACGGCATCAATCCGTGCGCGTTTGCCACCATCATCTTCTTCCTCTCCTACCTCCAGATCGCACGGCGCACGCCCCGCGAGATGCTGATGGTCGGCGCTGCCTTCATCACCGCCGTCTTCCTTGCCTACTTCCTCGCGGGTCTGGTGCTTCACAAGGTGCTGGCGCAGGTGACGGAACACATCGCGGGAATCAAGCCGTGGCTCGACTGGATCTTCGGCGGGCTCGCCCTGGTGGCCGCGCTGCTGTCCTTCCGCGATGCCATGAAGGCCCGTGCCGGAAAGATCGACGAGATGTCGCTGCAGCTCCCCGGCTTCCTGAAGGACCGCATCCGCGGGGTGATCCGCACCGGCGCACGCGCGCGTCGCTTCGTCATCGGGGCATTCCTCGCGGGCCTCGCAATTTCCTTCCTGGAGCTTGCGTGCACGGGCCAGGTCTACGCGCCCATCATCTACCACATCCAGCAGGGCCGCATGGACGCGGTCGCGTGGCTGCTCGCCTACAACCTCGCTTTCATCGTGCCGCTGATCGTGATCTTCGGCCTGGCCTTCACCGGCATGACGAGCAATGCGCTGATCGCCTTCCAGACGAAGCACACCTTCGCCGTGAAGATCGCGCTGGGCCTGGTCTTCGTCGCGCTGGCGTGGGTGATCATCTTCGGGCAGAAGATGCTGCACGCGTGAAAGTGGCGCCGGCAAAGTGGCTCCGGCGTCTTGCTGGAAGCCTTCACCCTGAGACAGGATGGCGGCCATGGATGGAGAATGCTTCCGGCAGGATGCCGGAGCCACTTTCGATCACTTCCGGCAGCGCTCGAAATCGAGGCCGAATTTCGCGAGGTATTTCTTCAGGCGGTCCGCGTCGTTCGTGACCGTGCGCTTCTGCCGGGAGACGGAGAAAAGCTCGCGGCCCGCCTCCGACATGGTGCGGGACCTCCGGCAGACCGAGACGACGTGGGCGAGCTGCACGCGGTCGAAAGGGTCGATGTCTTCCTCCAGCAGACCGTCGAGCGGGATCTCACCTACGACATCCGTCGTACTTCCCGGCCGTCTCCAGCTTTCGCGCAGGCGCTCGATCTCCTCCTCCACCTCCTCCACGCGGATGCGCCCCCGCGGGGCGAGGGTCGCCATGCGGGTGATGGCGGCATTCAGGTCGCGGAAGTTCCCGGACCACGCCGTGTCCGGTGCCTCGGCGAATTTCAAGAAGGCCTGCCGCGCCTCCTTGTTGAAGCTCACCTGCTTGCCATTCGCCCGGGCATGGCGATCCAGCTCGAAGTCGAGATTAGGCGCGATGTCCTCGCGCCGCTGCCGCAGCGCGGGCAGCTCGAAGGTCCACAGGTGGATGCGTGCCAGCAGGTCCTCGCGGAAGCGGCCGCTCGCCACGCTTTCCCGCAGGTCACGGTTCGTCCCCGCGATGAGCTGGAAATCGCTGCTCACCGGCTTGTCCGAGCCGACGGGGAGGAAGGTCTTGTCCTCCAGTGCGCGCAGCAGCATCGCCTGCTCGTCCTCGCCCAGCTCGCCGATTTCATCGAGGAAGAGCAGGCCGCCATCCGCCTCGCGGAGCAGGCCGGGCCTGTCCTTCTGCGCGCCGGTGAAGGAGCCGCGCACGTGGCCGAAGAGCGCGGAGGCCGCGGTATCCCCGCGGAGCGTGGCGCAATTCATCTCCACGAAGCCGCCGCGCAGGCCGCCACGCTGCTTGCGCAGGTCGAAGATGCGGCGCGCGAGGTGGGACTTGCCCGCACCCGTGGGCCCGCACAGCAGGATCGGCGCGTGCGAGCGCAGCGCGACCTGCTCGATGCGGTCGATCAGGCGGTTGAAGCTGGCATTCCGCGTGGCGATGCCGCTCTTCAGGAAGTCCGTGGTCTCGACCGCGTCCCGGGCGAAGCGGGTACTAAGGGCATCGTACTTCGACAAGTCCAGGTCGATGACGGCATAGCGGCCGACAGGACTCGACTTCCGCTCGGAGAGTCTCGGCGAGGTCTGGATCAGCTTCCCCGGCAGGTAGCCCGCCTCCACCAGCAGGAAGAGCGAGATCTGCATGATGTGCGTGCCGGTGGTGATGTGGACCCAGTATTCCTCCCTCTCCGGGTCGAAGGGGTAGGCACGCGCCCAATCGTGCAGCCCCGCATAGACCGACGCGAGGTCCCACGGGTCCCTGCCGAAGTCCACCACGTGCCGCCGGACCTCCGTCTCGGGAGAAACCAGCCGAACATCCTCCGCCACCTGCTCGTGGAGCTTTGCGAATTTCCCGTCGGACAGCAGCTCGCAGCGATCAAAGAGGAGATCCTCATGCTGGAACAGCGACACGCTCGGTCGCCAGCCGTCCCAACGTCCGGGATCAAGGCCCATGTCGAGCTTCGTCCCCAGCAGACCGATCATCACGCGCTTCACAGGCACCAATCCAGCTTATCCATTTGGATAAATCACGATCTTTTTCGATATTTCATCACAACTCAATCGTCTCACCATAAAAGCTCTAAAATTCAGAGAATAATTTTCATTCAATTACCAATCAATAGGTTACAAGCCAATCTAACACCCAAAAGAGCGATCTTGGCACGGGCCATGCCATTACTCATTCGTCCGGCGCAACCACCGGACGACCAAAATGGCGAATAAGAACCTCTTCAAAACGATCCGCGGCGCGCTCCTGCCTGCGGCCACCGTCCGCAACGATGCGGGAGCCCCGGCCTACGAATTGTCGCCAAAGGCCACGCTTGCCCGCCTAGCGGCCACCGGATGCCTCACCCGTACCTACTATGCCTCGGCTGAAATGCAGCTCGACCGCGTGCTCGAACTGGCCCGCCAGGTGGATGTCGATTTCCTCGCGCAGACCGCGCTCTACGCCCGGCGGAAGGGCCACATGAAAGACATGCCGGCACTGCTCTGCGCGGTGCTCGCCACCCGCGATCTCGACCGCCTCGCCGAGATCTTCCCGCAGGTCATCGACAACGGGAAGATGCTCCGGAACTTCGTCCAGATCCTGCGCTCCGGCGTGACCGGGCGGAAGTCCCTGGGCTCCGCGCCGAAGCGGCTCGTCCGCCAGTGGCTCGAGCGGGCCAATGAACGGCAACTCGTCAACGCGACGATCGGCAACGATCCCTCGCTGGCGGATGTCGTGAAGATGGTCCACCCGCGCCCGGCGGATGCCACCCGCGAGGCCTTCTACGCATGGCTCATCGGCAAGCCCCACGATCCCGCGCTCCTACCCGGGACGCTGCGTGCCTACGAGGCATGGAAGCTTTCCCGCGAGGGCGAGGTGCCGGACGTGCCCTTCCAGATGCTCACCGCGCTCAATCTCGGGGAGCGGGAGTGGTCGGCCATCGCCGGTGCCGCCTCGTGGCAGACCACGCGCATGAACCTGAATACCTTTGCCCGTCATGGTGTATTCAAGTTCAGCGGGATGGCGGAGAAGCTGGCCGCACGGCTGGCGGATCCCGAGCAGGTCCGGCGCGCCCGGGTCTTCCCCTACCAGCTCCTGGTCGCATTCCTGAATGCGGGCAAGGACGTGCCGGGGGTCCTCCGCGACGCCCTCCAGGATGCGATGGAAACCGCCATCGCGAATGTCCCGGAGATCGCCGGGAAGGTCGTGATCTGCCCGGACGTGTCCGGTTCCATGAGTTGTCCAGCGACGGGCTACCGTCCGGGTGCCAGCTCGGTGGTCCGCTGCATCGACGTCGCCGCGCTGGTCGCTGCCGCCTTCGTGCGGAAGAACCGCGAAGCACGGGTGCTGCCCTTCGAGTGCCACGTGGTGGACATCCAGCTCAATGCCCGCGACTCCGTGATGACGAATGCCACCCGGCTCGCAGGCATCGGCGGAGGCGGAACGAACTGCTCCGCACCGCTGGCAAGGCTGAACGCGGAAAAGGCGGACGCCGACCTGGTGATCTTCATTTCCGACAATGAGTCCTGGGTCGATGCCCCGATCCATCGCGGAACCGCGATGATCGTCGAGTGGCAAAAGCTCAAGGCTCGTAATCCGAATGCCCGTCTTGTCTGCATCGACCTGGTGCCGAACACCACGGCACAGGTCCCTGACCGGGAAGACATCCTCAATATCGGCGGCTTCAGCGACTCCGTCTTCGAAGTCATCGCGGCATTCGCCGCGGGAGCCGACGGGACAGACCACTGGGTCCGCGAGATCGAACGCCAACCTCTGACCGAACGCATGAAACTCGCATGACCGAATGATCTGCCGGCGCGGCGGATGCCGGAGAAGACTACAACTCCATATGCTCATGGCACCAACGTCTTCACCACTCCTCGCCGCCGCGCCGGTCGTCTTTAATCGTGGCTTCGGCATCTTGCCGAAAGCCCTAACAGAATCTGCCTGCGCGGCGGATGCCCGGAGAAGACTACAACCCCACTACGTATGGCAACATCGTCTTCCCCACTCCTCGCCGCCACGCCGGTCGCCTCTAACTCTAACAGTGGCTTCGGCATCTTGCCGAAAGCCTCCACAGAATCTGCCTGCGCGGCGGATGCCCGGAGAAGACTACAACTCCACTACGTATGGCCACATCGTCTTCCCCACTTCTCGCCGCCGCGCCAGCCCTCACTTCCCTGCCGAATGCGGAAGAAACTACATGCCATTCCGGAGGTCGCGGGTTCGAATCCCGCCTCCGCCCCCGGGCGGAGTGGAGCAGCGGTAGCTCGTCGGCGCTACGTTTCTACCATACCCTTGTCGGCACCTTTCTTCACCGTCTCCTATTGACCGTGGCTTCGGCATCCTGCCGAAATCCTTCACCGAATCTGCCAACACGGCGGATGCCTGGTGGGACTACAATTCGTTGGTAACGCATGGCGGAAACGCCCGTGTCCCACCCCATCTTGCCGCCGTGTTGGCAACTCTCCTCCATCGGAGCGCTGGCTTTAGCCGGCAAGTCACCAACCATGCGAAAAATACTCGCCGGCTAAAGCCAGCGCTCCATCCGCGTGCCGCGGATCAAGCCGAAGGCTCCTGTTTCCAAACACTCATGCTGAATGCTGGCGGGACTACATCAGGTAGCACGCAGGTTCAAATCCCGCCCCGGCTCGCAAGGCCCGGGAGCATGTCCCGTCACCCTTGTCAGCATCCCACTCCCGCGAATGCAGGGAGGACTACATCTTATCCCACTGGTCGCAGGTTCGACTCCTGCCCCGCACGGCGGGTAGCTCAGCCCGGTAGAGCAATGGCGAATGTCCTTCCAATCCTTGTCGCGGATTTCCCCCGGAAACATCCAGGAAACCATTTCTAACAATCACCCCGGCGAATGCCGGTGAAACTACATCGTTCACATCGACTAGGTCGCCGGTTCGAGTCCGGTCCGGGCCACTCACGACCCGGTAGCTCAGTTGGTAGAGCAGGACGTTTCACCCATCCTTTGTCGCCGATCCCCTTTCATCGTGAATGCCGTGAGGACTACAGTGGGCTAGATCATGCGGGTATCCAATCCCGCCGGGCCTCCGGGCCCGTGGCGGAATCAGACGCGCTAGCAAATGTCTTCGCTCCCTTGTCACGATGATCCCTCTCAAATCCGAAACCCGTGTCCGACCTACTCCATCCATGCCCTTGCTGCGGCCATCGCACCTACGCGCTTCCTGCGAATGGAACGATGCAGCTCTGCCCGGTGTGCTTCTGGGAAGATGCGCCTGGCGAGTCCCCATACAATGGATCCAACGAGGTTTCACTGGTTCAGGCTCAGCGGCACTATCTGATCCATGGAGCATGCGAAGCCCGCTTCGAAGGCCAAACCCGGGCACCATCTCCCGAAGAAGCCCGTTCTCCTCAGTGGATGTCATTCGATACGCTCCGTGAAAAGGTCATCGCTTCCATCGAACGGGCATTTCACAACGTATCCCGCGAGGGTGGAACCACGCTCCACCAAATGGATCTCGTCGATGGAGGGTGGCCGATAAAGGAGGAAGCCATGAAAAAGGCCGAGAACAAGGATCCCGAAACCCGCTGGCAAGACATCCCCTCCGGCAAGTTGTCCGAATTCCATGGGTCGTTGGCTTTCCTCGATAAACTTGGTTACCGGTTCTATCTGCCAGCCTTCATGAGGCACGCTCTTTCAACCGCCTTTCCTGACATCGGACACGCCGAAATCGATGGGATTCTCTGGTCACTGGATGGAGGTCCCGAATGTAGCTACCGACGGGAATCAATCGCGATCCTAGAGCGCGAACAGAAGGAGGCGACTGCCGCATTTCTCCGACTCATCGCGATTTTCGCAGAGGATTCGCAAGCTAGCTGTGCTCGGAAAGGATTGAGGAGAGGATGGGACGCTTACGTTCCGCATTACCTGAAACAGGCAATACCCTGAACACTTGACCGCCGGTTCAGATCCGGCCACGCCCGGCGGGTAGGCCTGTTGGCAAAGCAGGAATTTTCACCAACGTCTTGTCACCGAGCCCCTTGTCATGACGACCCCTCTCAAACCCGAAACCCGTGAACAACCTTCTCCATCCATGCCCATGCTGCGGCAATCGCACTTACGCGATTCCTGCTAGTGGAACGATGCAGCTATGCCCGGTATGCTTCTGGGAAGATGCACCTGGCGACTCCTACTGGAATGGCTCTAACAAGGTCTCGCTCGCCATCGGCCAGCGAAACTTTGCGACATTCGGAGCATGCGAACCGGAGCATCTGGATCTCGTTCGCGCCCCGCTCGAGTCGGAGGCAAGGCCTGACGAATGGATCTCGTTTGAAGACTCACGGCTGCGGATTCTCGATTTGATCGAAGCCGCATTCCGCAAGGTGAAGCTCGACGGAGGGACCACGATCCACCAGCGGGAAGCGATAGACGACTGGTCCACCGAGGAGGTGTTCAATGCGGCTGCAAAAAAGGACCCCGAAGTCCACTGGCAGGACATACCACAGGAGAAGATCGAGAAACTCGGGACCAGCCTTGTATTCCTCGATCCTTGGTCAATCCGGTTCCACCTGCCCGCCTTCATGAGATCCTCGCTCCAGCTCTGGGCCGAGTCAGAATACGCGGACTTCTCCCACTCGGACATGCTGCTCTATGGACTCGACGATGGCCCCCGCTCCACCGGCTACTACGAACACGCATTTCTCCTCCTCAACAAACAACAACACCAAGCTGTCGCTGCCTACCTGAAGTTCGTCGCCCTGGGCGACTCCTATCGGGACGACGCTGAAAAAGCACTGGCCAATGGCTGGGCCGACTGGCTCCCCCACCCCTTTCCCTTTCCATCCATCCCATGACCATTCCCAAGACCGACGGAGCGACAGACGTCAGTCTCCCGTCCCCTTCTCCGTGGCTGGCTCTTGATGAAGTGGAAGGTGAAGACGGGATCATCGGAAACCAGGAGGGATTCGCATTACTTCAACAATCCATCGACCAGTTGCTGGCTGGAAGTTCTGACTCGCTTCGGATCACCCGAGACCAGGTCAACTTGACCCAGCTAAAGATCTCCGAATCAACACCCTCACCTGCATCGAACACCCCCTTTCGGGAGAGACTGATAGTTTTCGCATTGGTATCTCTGTTCTTCATTCTGATTCCGCTGCTCGCACTGTTCGGCCTCTACCGGCTGCTTCATATCCTCTTTTCCTAACACCATGACCATCCACAAGACCGACGAAGCCCTCGGCTTCATCCCGCTCCCCGGTGACAAAGGCAAGCCGATCACGGTGGTCGGCACCGAAGCGATCCGCGATTCCTTTGACCAGATCTGTCTGGACCAGGCGGTGAATTCGCGCATGGCACCGGGCGTCACCGATGTGATCCTGAATCCCGACGGCCACGCCGGCTACGGTGCACCGGTCGGTTGCGTGATGGTCTCGCCGACCCACATCTATCCGGGCCCGGTGGGCGTGGATATCAAGTGCTCCATGTCGCTGCTCCAGCTCGATATCCCCGAGGATGCGATCGCGGACAAGGCGACCCGGCGCGCCCTGATCAATGCCATCGTCGAGCGCACGCCGACCGGCGCGGGCCGCGGCCAGCGGTCCGTGAAGAAGGGTCGCCACGTGGACGAGCTCACCGGCATCCCCGCGGTGACCGAGGGCGCGACCGCACGCGTGTGCCAGGCACTCGGGATCCCTCCGGAGTGGGCGCTCCGCTGCGAGGACTCCACTCACCACGGCCATGACGGGACCTACGATGCCCTTCATACTCGCCTCGATTTCATCCTCGCGGAGGGACGCATCCGGAACTTCGCCGACAAGATCGGCCAGCTCGGATCCTACGGTGGTGGAAACCATTTCGGCGAGTGCGAGATCACGCGGGTGACCGGACAGCGGCCGACCGCGGACGGCTTCGGCCTGAAGGATGGCCACGTGTCATTCCTCAGCCACTGCGGATCGCGCGGCTTCGGGAACCTGCTCGCGCAGGGACAATTCCGGGACTTGGAGAAGAAGTTCCGCACCTGGAGCACGCCCTTCCCGGCCGGGGACAAGCAGCTCGTTTACGCCCCGCTCGGGACCCCCGAGGCGGATGCGTATCTCGACGACATGGCTCTCGGCGCGAACTTCGCGACGGTGAATCACCTCTTGATCAATGCCCTCGTCCTCGAGGCCTTCCAGGAAGTGCTGCCCGGGGCGAAGGGACAGCTCGTCTATTTCATCTCGCACAATATCGCACGGGAGGAAATCGTCGACGGCCAGAAGTCATGGGTCCACCGCAAGGGCGCGACCCGGGCCATCCCGGGCGGACACTTCTCGCTCGCGGGGACGCCCTTTGCAAAGACCGGCCACCCGATCCTGCTGCCAGGAAATCCGCGCGACGGCTCGGTGGTCATGGTCGCAAAGGCCGGTGCCGAGAAGACCGCATGGTCCGTGAACCACGGCGCAGGCCGGCGCATGGGCCGCAAGCACGCGGCGCGCACGCTGGACCAGCGGGCCGTGGACTCCGACTTCGACAAGCACGACATCCTCTCGAACTGCCGGAAGTATCCGATCGACGAGGCACCCGATGCCTACAAGGACTTCCCCGAGGTGCTGCGTAGCGTCGAGTCCGCCGGACTCGCCGAGACGGTGGCAAAGCTGCAGGCCCGCTTCGTGATCAAGGACGAGGCCGCTGCCGACGATTGAAGCGAGTGGCTGGGGCGTCCCGCCCCAGTCCGTTGAGGAGGCGTCTCGCCTCCTTCTCTCAAGCATGCAGAATTCCGGGGGCGAGACGCCCCCGGAACGGACTGGGGCAAGATGCCCCAGCTACTTTTCAGCCTAGCCACTTTTCCCCTGACATGAAACCCCTCCAACTCGATGGCTCCGCCGGTGGCGGGCAGATGCTGCGTACCGCGCTCTCGCTGGCGATGGTGACCGGCCAGCCATTCCGCATGACGAATATCCGCGGCAAGCGCCAGAAGCCGGGACTGATGCGCCAGCACCTGACGTGCGTGAAGGCCGCCTGCGAAATCTCCGGCGGCACCGCGGACGGTGCGGAGATCCGCTCGACCGAGCTGGTCTTCCGCGCGGGGAAAGTACGAGAAGGATCGTACCAATTCGCCATCGGCACCGCGGGAAGCACCTCGCTGCTCTTCCAGACGCTGCTGCCCGCGCTCCTCCATGCGGACGGACCGAGCACCCTGCGGCTGGAGGGCGGCACGCACAATCCCATGGCCCCGCCTTTCGATTTCCTCGACCGCGTCTTCCTGCCCGCCATCGCCAGAGCCGGCGCGAGAGCGGAGTTGTCCCTGGAGAGCGTGGGATTTGCCCCGGCCGGAGGAGGCGCAATCACGACCACCATCCACCCCTGCGGGAAGCTCGCGCCTATGGATCTAACAGCCCGTGGCGAGCCGACCGGCACGCGCATCCGCGTGATCACACGGCACCTGCCGCTATCCATCGCCGGGCGGATGCTCGATGCCGCGCTGGAGTCGTTTCCCTGCAAGGATGCCGCCGTGGAGAATTGCGAGCCCGGGCCGGGTGCCGGGGTTTCCTGCCACGTCGAGAGTGAATTCACCGGCATCCGCGAAATGACCAGCGCCATCGGTGAGCATGGCGTCTCCGCGGAGAAGGTGGGACATCGTGCGGCGAAGCTGATGCTGGACTTCATCGGTTGCGGCGCTCCGGTCGGACGGCACCTCGCGGACCAATTGCTCCTGCCCATGGCGCTCGCCGGGGAAGGCCGCATCCTCGCGATGTCGCCGGACTCGCATGTGCCGACGAATATCGCGGTGATCGAGAAATTCCTGCCGGTGAAATTCCACGTCTCCGATGGTGGTCGGGGCACGAAGTTGATCGAGGTAGGGGCTGCCTGAAAAGTGGCAGCGGCATCTTACCGCATGCCTATCCCTGTCCCGGGAAACAAGGACAGGGACGGGCGGCCATGGCTGATGAAGGCTTGCGGCAGGATGCCGCAGCCACTTTCATCCGCGCGCGATGAAGCCCGGCCTGATCTTCGACCTCGATGGAACCCTGATCGATTCCCTCCCCGGCATCGCCGCTTCGCTGAATCGTGCGCTGGAGCGCTGCGGCCACCCCATCCACACGGTGGCCGACGTGCGGCGCTTCATCGGCAATGGCTCATATGAGCTCGCGCGCCGCGCCACGCCGGAGGGCGCGGCGGACGAGGACATCTTGGCCGTCGAGTGCGCTTTCAAGGATGACTACGCGCTCACGTGGCCGGACGGCACCATGCCCTATGACGGCATCCCGGAGTGCCTCGACCGGCTCGCAGCAACGGGCCACCGGATGGCGATTCTTTCCAACAAGCCGCATCCCTTCACTGTCGAAATCGTACAACGGGTTTTCCCCGGCGTTTCCTTCGATCTCGTCCTCGGCCAGCGGGCGGACACGCCGCGCAAGCCACACCCGGATGCAGCGCTCCAGATCGCCCGCCATTGGGACATGGCTCCGGAGCTTTGCCGCTTCATCGGCGACTCCACCGTGGACCTCGATACGGCCCGCGCGGCAGGCATCCCGGCCATCATGGTCGGCTGGGGCTATCATGACGCGGTTGCTCTCCTCGAAGCCGGGGCTGGGGCGGTGGTGGAAAAAGTGACGGATCTGGACACCGCCATCGCTGGCGACTGATCCTCAGTGAAATCCGCGTCAGCGACGGGAATCTCGCACATGCCGGGAGGGATGCCGCATGCAAACGATGCCGCGTTTTCCACAAGAAGTGGGTGGCAAAATCGCCAGACATGGTCCAACCTGCTAGGTGGATAGGGCGGATGAAACTGCCGTCCTTTCACCCACCAACAAACAGGAGACCAGACCATGCAAACAGCAAACGTGAACCTGCCCATTACGGTTACCGTCCGTCATGAATCCGTGACCGATTCGCTGCGCGATTACGCCCACAAGAAGATCGAGGGGCTCCACCTCGACTATCCGCGCATCATTGAAGCGAAGGCCATTCTCGACGTGCAGAAAAACCGCCACATCGCGGAAATCATCCTATTTTGCGCCAATCACATCACGATCGAGGCTCACACGGAAGGGCAGGACATGTACGCCGCCATCGACGAGACTATCGACAAGATCGCACGTCGCATGCGGAAGCACAAGACGCGGCTGATGAAGAAGAAGCGCCCGCACCGGAACGACTCGATCCGGCACCTCGACGAGCGCTATTTCCGCGAGGAAATCATCGACCACCCGGAAGAAGCCGAGACCGATCCCGAGCCATTCCTCGTGCATCCCGAGAAGTATCGCCTGAAGACGATGTACAAGGAGGATGCCGTAATGGAGCTGGAACTGTCGGACCGCCCCTTCGTCCTCTACAAGAGCGCGCGCCGCGGATGCCTCACCATCCTGTATCGCCGGAAGGACGGCGAGTACGGTGCGATCGACATCAATGAGTGATCATTGACGCCCCCCATTCATCCCACGCCCGCTCCGGTCTCACCGGGGCGGGCGTTTTTCATGGGACTCACTCGATGATCACCACCGCGCGGAGCTTCGTGGAGAGAAGCATGCATGTCACGGGCAGGTCGTCGTAGGCCTTTGAGAGCACTTCGCGGTAGGCTGCCATCTGACCGGCATGGCGCTCGACCAATTGCTCTGGCTGCTCGACCGAGTCGGTCTTGAAATCGATCAGCTCCAAAGCTGCCGGCTTTCCATCGTCATCGTGGATGAGGTGTAGCCGATCGACCACGCCACTGAGCCACTTTCCATCGACGATGCCCTCGACCGCTTGCTCGCGGAAGAGCCGGACATTCCGTCCGCCGCGTTGGAAGAGCCTGCTGATACCCGGATCCGCGAGAAGCTCTCGCACCATCGCCCCCGCATCTCCGGATGGGAGACGCGGTGCACCATCGTCGAGCCAACCGACAGCCTCGAAGGCAAGGTGAACGTCGCGCCCGAATGCGCGCCCCATGGAGGATCCGACAACGAGGAGTCCATCCTTCGCTCCCGATGCCGCGACACGCGCGCGCCTCGGCGTGGCACCGGCCAGAGCAGGGCTCGCGGGCTTCATCACAGGCTGCCGGTCCGGCACGCCGTGCCACCATCCGGGATCGCCGGATTGGAAGTCATCTCCCGCCGAACGGGCCACCCAGTTGGCCAGCGATTGCCAATCGTGGGACTCCTTGCGGGACTTCGGCACCTCGGGCAGCAGGACGTAGAGCCCGCGCTTCGCACGCGTGAGCGCCACGTAGAGCACGCACATCGCCTCATAGCGCTGGTCATCCGCCCACTGATCTTCCGAGTGCGAGATCGCGGGGAAAAGCGTTCGCACCCATGACGCGGGCGGAGCCATCAGCCACGGTGCGCCACCGCTGCTGCCGCGGGCGATATTGAAGTCGCCATGATTCGGCACCTGGCTGTCCTCGATCTCCGGCAGCACCACGACATCGAAGCCCAGCCCCTTTGACTTGTGAATGGTCAGCACCTGCACCGCGGCGGCGCCGGGACTCTGGGCGATCTCCAGATCATTGATCCACCGCGCAGCCTCGCGCGGGGTGGCGGCACCCGTCGCATCGAACTCCGCCAGCGCTCCGATCACATCACCCGCACGCCTGCGGGAAAACTCGGACATCGCTTCCCATAAAGGCTCGACCAAGTGCTCCACCATCGGGGCAAAGCCATGCGTGCGCGCTTCCTTCAGCAGCCCCTCCCACGCCGCCTGCCAATGCTCGCCGTGGCGCGACTTCAGGATCGCATCCAGCGGCGACATGGCGACCACGCCTTTCGCGAAGGCATCATTCGGATCGGCCAGCCAGCGGATCAGATGGAAGAGCGCGACGCCCGGGGCATTGTCCGCCACCGGCTGACGGCGACCTTCCTCGATGACGTCGAAGCCATGCTCGCGCAGCAGTGCCGCGGCGGCCCGCACTTGGTCATTCGTCCGCACCAGCACGCCGCAGGTGAGATTCTTCTCACCGATGCCGATCTCGCGCAGCAGCTCGACCAGGCGAGCGTCGCGGTCGTCCTTTGGGACCACTTCCACCCGGGCCTCGCCGGTCACTCCCGGCCTGGCGGAAACGTGCTCTTCCCACTGCCAGCGCCGCGCCATCTCCGCGCCGAAAAGATCACCGATCGTCGCCGCGTCGCCACACACGGCATTCACCAGATCGAGCACCGCGGGGCAGCTCCGCCATGAGTCCGGCATGGTGCCAATCGCAAGGCCGCCGCCGTAGCGATGCTCCACTTCGTCGAAGAGGCTCACATCGCCGCCGCGCCATCCGTAGATCGCCTGCTTGCGGTCGCCGACGACAAAGAGCGTCCCATCGTCCCGCGTGGCCGCTTCATCCAGCAACGGAACCATTCCCGCCCACTCCGCACGGCTCGTGTCCTGGAATTCATCCAGCAGCCAGTGGTCGTAGCGGGCATCGAGGCGGAAATCGACAGCCTCGCGGCGCAGGCGCGCATCCTCGTCCTGCGTCCAGCGGCCCATCAGAACCTTCACGTCATCGAAACCTAACAGACCCTTCCTCCGCAGCCTCCGCTCGCACTCCGCATCAAGGCTGGCCACCAGCTCCGCCACCGCCCGGGTGCGTGCGATCGCAGCCGCCAGCTCGCATCCGGCCAGCAGCGTGACCGCTTCGGTCAGGACGCGCTCGGCCGCGCCGCCGACATCGAATTCCTTGTAATGCCGCAGCTTCATCGGCGAGGCACCGCTGGCCACCACCTCGGCGCAGGCCTTGAAGAAATCGGTGGCGATTCTCCCGCTGCCCACGGTGTGCTCGATGAAGCTCGCGGAGAGCTGCCTCATCTTTTCCGGCTGGCGCTTTTCCGTCCACGCGATGGACGTGCAGGCCGCATCTAGCTTCCTCGCGAGTTCGTGCTTCTGCTTCTCCCACTCGGTGACCTCGGGCAAGCTGCCGAAGAGCGCCGGCGCGCCCCAGCCGCCGAGCGGAATGCCCGCCTTCCACAGGCCATGCCACTGGCCGAGGAAGCGCTCCACGTCCTTCAGCACGCCCGTTCCTTCCTTGCCCATCGTCGCGCGGCGGAAGGCATTCAGGAAATCCTCCGCGCCCTCGCGCTCCAGCGCGGCACCGAGGATCTCCGCCAGCATGTCGGACATCGCGGCCTCGAGCTTCGGCCCCTCGATCAGCTCGAAGGTGCCGCCGGTGAGGCCGAGTTCGTACTGGAACCCTCGTACTATCCGAGCGAAGAAGCCGTCCATCGTGCCGAGCTGGAAGGTCGGCAGCGCGCGGACGATCCGCGCCAATGTCCGCGCCGCAGGAAAGGGAGCCCCGATCTGCTGGCCCAGCTTCTCTTCTTCACCCGGGTCCAGCGCGCACATGGCGAGCTTCGACAGCACGGAGTCCGCGAACTCCCCTGCCGCCTTCCGCGTGAAAGTGAGCGCGACGATCCGGGCCGGATCCACATCGCGCGACCCCACCAGGCCGATGACCCGGTTGCCGAGCTGGAAGGTCTTCCCCGATCCCGCCGACGCGAGGATCATCAGGTTCTTCGAGAGCACGGGCGGCAGGCTCATGCGGCACCTCCCCTCATCGCGACGGTCTCATCCAGGCTGCGGCCGAGGGCGAGGATCTTGAAATCGTCGAAGTCCACCTTCTCCGCCGGCGGCCAGAAAACCTTGTCCTTCACCTGCCGGACCACCCAGCCGGCGCAGGCCATCGCCGACTCGCGGTCGGCGATGGAGAAGCCGTCCCAGAGCGAGAGCTTCACATCGCCCTCCGTCGCCCCGAGCTGGAAGTAGCCGAGCTCGTCCACCCCTCCCAGCGCCGCGGAATAGAGTGCCACCTGGAGATTCTTCCAGCGCTTCGGCTTCCCGTCCGCCCCGGTGCAGAGGATCTCCGGCACATCCTGCAGGTGCGCGGGCAGGCGGGTGTTCGCGTTCATGCCCGTGCGGTGCGAGCTTTCTACGACGCCCGCAGTAGTTCCCGTCTTGTAGTCGAGCACGCGGCGTCGTCCGTCGATGTTCCGCTCGATGCGATCGACGCGCCCGACGATGGTAGCGCCCTCGATCTCCAGCTCGAATTTCTTCTCGATCTCCTCGATCCTCCATCCGCGGTTCCACTCCTCCGCCTGGATGCGGGAAAACCACGAGAGCCGCTGCCGCAGCGATTCGCGCTGGATGCGCACGGCCAGAGGCACCTTCGCCCCGAAGCGCTCCGCGATCACGCGGTCCAGTTCATCGTGGACCCACTTCTCGATCTTCCCGGCTTCCGCGAAATCCTTTGCCTGCTCGTCCACCGCCCAGTGCTCCACGACGATGTGGGCCACGTTGCCGAAGTCGCGCTGGTTCCACTCGACCCGCTCGGGCTCCGGCTCGCTCATGCCGGCCACGTATTTAAGATAAAAGCGGAACGGGCACGCGAGGTAGTCGGCGAAGGTCGTGACGCTGATCCGCAGCTCCTTCTCCACCGCCGGCGGCTGCCACTTCCATGCCTCATCCAGCGTCCATGCGAGCGAGGAATCAGGAGGCTCCACTTCCCTGAAAACCTGCTTCACTCGCACGGGAAGCTCCTTCTCATCCGCGGCGAGCAGGAGCCGGGAGGGCAGCAGCACGCCGCCGTCAGCCCCCGTCTTCGTCAGCAGCAGATCGACTCGGCCCTCTGCCCGACGAGCCTCGGTCATCGCCATCAGCAGGTAGGCATCGCGTGCGTGGCGGCCGGCATCGTGCGAGAGGCCCAGGTGCTTCCGCGTGCCTTCCGGCAGCCAGGCATCCGTGCTCGCGCGCCCCGGGATCTGGCCCTCATTCATCCCGCAGATGACCAGGTGCTGCCCGGGCGCATGGAAAAGCTCCAGCCAGCCCTGGACATCCAGCACCCGGTCTTCCGGTGCTGGCGTTGGAACGTCGGGCAGGGACGCGCAGAGCAGGTCGATCCAGAATCCCGCATCGCGGCGGATCTCGTTGGCGAGGGGAGCGGTGGCATGGGACCACTCGAGGATGGGATCGCTCTGCCGCCCTTCCGGGTCCACGCGGTCCAGCAGGCGGCGGAGGCCTGCATGCACCCCGTCGCGGAGGAAGATCGACCGGTACCGCATCAGGGACTCGAGGGTATCGATGGCGAGCTGGATCGACTCCAGATTCCGCGGGTTCAGGGCCGCGATGCGCTGCAGGTCGTCCCGGTCGCGGGCGAGCCATTGGTCGCGGGCAGCGGACAGGGCCATCACCCGCTGGGCGCGCTTGCCACCGGTGAGCGCACTGGTTTCGGCGAAGCCCAGGAGATCGACCGCCGAGCCTGCGTCGGGCCGGGAAACGAACTGCCGCCATGCAGCCAGCCACGCTTTCAAGGGAGCGGGCCGCAGATTCGAAGGATCATGCAGGACCCAGCCGCCACGTCCGAAGGAGCGCACCAGCTCGCCCGCGGTCGCCTCGTCGGCGGAGCCGAGCGCCAGATCATGGGACGGCGTGCCCGCCGCGGCCACGACTTGCATCGCCTCGGCTGCCTGCTGGCGCGGGTCGGCGGTGAGAGTGACGCTGCCGGGCTGCGGCCATGCGAGCAGTGTATCGGTCCAGTCCGGACCAGGCCTGCCGTAGTCATCGAAATCCGACGACATTTCCTCGGGCGCACCGATGAGCACGACTGCCTCCGCGAAATGCCGGACTGCGGCAGCGGGAAAGTCCGGCACGCCCGCGAGCACGATGCGCCGCTCCGGCTCGACCCGGGTGCCACGCGCCAGCATGCGGCTGCGGCTCTCATATCCCCAGCGGGCCAACTGCTGCTCCACCTTGTATTCCAGCGCGGACAGCGCTTCCCAGCGCTCGCCCTCCACGGTCTTCCCCATGCGGTGCGAGGCCTCGGAAATCGTGAGCGCATTTTCCTGCAGGCTCGCACGGATCCCCGCGAGCGCCTTGCCCAGCCCCATCGCCCAGCCCGGCGGCTCCCCCTCGCCCGGCGGCAGGGGGAAGGCCGCGGCGTAGGGCGTCCAATCGCGGACGGACTCCATCACCTCGATCCACGCCATCTGCTCTACGGACTCCGGCGCGGCGTGCTCCGTGCGGAGGAAGTGACCGGGCGTCACCACCTTTGGCGCGAGCAATCCACCCGCCGCCTCGGCCAGCGACTCGCGCAGCAAGCGCCCCGCCTGCGCGGTGGGCACCACGACGAGCATCGCCGGAAGCTCGTCGCGCCTGGACAAAAGCCACTCTGTCAGCAATCCAAGCAGGGGCCTGTGCCAGCCCAAAAAGACGCGCTCCGGCATGGACCGATTTCATGCCCGGAAGTCACCCGCCGGACAGCAAAAACTCGGACCGCAGACACGTCCCCGGAGGCTTACCAGAGCAGGTTCCTCAACCAGGACAGCTTGTAGGCCTTCGTCTTCAGCGGGAGGAAAAGATATTCATCCTTACCCGCCACTTTAAGACAAACCACCGGCCTGTTTCCGGTATCCTTTACTTTCACCAGAAATGTTTTACCCGGTTTCAGACGGTCCACGTATCCCGCGACTTTTCCATCCTGATACACCACCACCCGCTGTGCGGAGCCGGTGTCATTCTTGAATGCCAGATTGGCAGCGGGAGCCACAACCGACAGAGAAACAAAGGCCAAGAGGATGCAGAGTGCTTTCATCGTTTTCTCAGACGCAGGCGACCTTATCCGCATTCAATCGGGATTCAACCCACCGAAAGGCCCGGTCATCCCAAAGAGGGCTGACATCACGAAACGGTTCTGATAACGCACGCGGGATTGTTTTCATTCACACTCATGAAAACCCCATACCATATCCCCGCCCTCGCCTTATTGCTATTAACCTCAGCGCAAGCGGGGGAAGCGAGTTACTCGCATTTCCGCTTCACTCCGGTCGGCCTGCGTGGCGGCGACAACGCCGACAGCGTGCAGCTTGCGGAATTCGAATTCCGCTTCCTCGGCCAGGCGCTCGACATGACGACCGCCACCGTGACCAACCCTGACGGTGACAATCCGGGCAACGAAGGCGTCGATAACGTCAAGGACGGCGACCTCGGCTCCAAGTGGCTCGACTTCAACAAAGGCGCGCTGGTCTTCGAGTTCCCGGAAGTGGTGACCATCGACCAGTACCGCCTCGGCACCGCAGGCGATGCCGAGGACCGCGACCCCGTGACGTGGACACTGGAGGGCAGCAACGACGGCGACACCTGGACCCTCATCGACGAGCGCACGAACTACCCCGTGCCGTACCATCGGGAGACCTACTCCGCAAATATCCACGTGCCGCCCTTCACGAATCTGGAGCTGTATTTCTTCCGCGCCGCCGATGCGGTGCTGATCAACGGAGCCTCGACGAATCTCTCCTGGGAGGTGCTCAATGCGACCACCCTCACCATCGACCCCACGCCCGGAGCGGTCGCGGGATCGGGCAGCTTCAACGTGACCCCTGCGGCGAACTCGGACACGACCTACACGCTGACGGCCGTGCAGGGAGAGGAGGAGGCCACCCAGAGCGTGACCATCCGCACCGTGGCAGGCGGGTCCGCATCCGCACGCTACGTGCGCTTCACGCCGGTGAAGCTGCGCGACACCTCGACCGCGAACAGCATCCAGATCTGCGACTTCGATTTCTTCCTCGGCACCACCCGGCTGACGGTCGCGTCCGCCACGGCCATCGACCCCGATCCCTCGGAATGGGAAGGCCCGGAGAACCTGCTCGACAACGACCCAAGCACGAAGTGGCTCGACTACTCGAAGAACGGCCTCGTCTTCGACTTCGGCGCGGCGACCACCTTCGACGGCTATCGCTTCACCACGGGCAATGACTACACGGATCGCGACCCGGTCCGCTGGACGCTGGAGGGCAGTCCCGACGGCAATACCTGGACCTTGATCGAGAACATGACGGCATACGACTTCCCGACACCGATCAACCGGAAGCAGCCGCTCCAGACCATCCCGCTGCCGGGCACATCGCTCCAGCCGCTGATGCCGCTGGCCATCACGGCGAGCGCCTTCGACTTCGTGAACAGCCGGGTGAGCCTGACCTTCCGCTCGCGTGAGAATGACAACTACCGCGTCACGTCCTCCGCGGAACTCACCGACTGGAGCACGCAGATGCTCGGAGGGATCAGCGGTGCGGATGGTGCCGACACCACCACCGTGGAGTTCAATTTCATCGCTGAGGACAAGCTCTTCTTCCGCGTGGAGGAAGAGTGAATCTCACCACTCCGCCGCGGTGCGGATGGGCGGCTTGCAGACCTGATTCTCACAAACGATCACGTCCCCATCCCCGGCGGAGCGTGTCCACACGGCACGCGGGAGCCATGCCCGGCGCATGGCTTCCGCGAGCGCCGGCTCGGGTGTGCCGCGCACCTCGATCTTCGTGACGCCACGCTGGTGCAGGTCCAGCGCGCCGAGCAGCACCGGCACGGCAAAGGGCTGCGTCTGCGCGACGCGCGAACCGGCACGAAGGATGGCCTCGGCGCGCTTTTCGAAAGCGGGCTCATCCAACAGGACAGCCAGCTTCAGCAGGTTCTCCGCCGCGACGTGGTTCGCGGACGGCTCCGCTCCATCGTAGTCCTCGCGGATGACCAGCAGGGGCTCGCCGTGCAACTCCGCGCGGATCACATAGCCCGCCTGGCTTTCCTCCCAGTGGTCGCGGTCGAGCGCATCCTGAAGCTCCGCCGCCCAGTCGAGCCAGGCGCGATCCCCATCCGCCCCGTGCAACTCGATGAGCCCGGAAATGAGGAATGCGTGGTCGGCGGCGAAGCCCGGCGCATCGCCACGCTTGCCACGGAAGCTCCGCCATAGCTTCGCACCATCCCATAGCTCGCGGCGGATGAAGCCGGCTGCCTTTGCCGCGGCATCGATGAGGTCGGCGCGGTCCAACACGCGACCGCCGCGCGCGAGGGCAGCGATCATCAGGCCATTCCACGCGGTGATCAGCTTGTCATCGCGATGCGGCAGCGGGCGCAGTCTCCGCACCTCCAGCAGCACCTTGGCCGTCTGCCCGAGCAGCAGGCGGATCTCTTCCGCAGGCAGGTCGAATTGCTCCGCCAAGGCATCGATGCCCGTCGCCTGATAGAGCGTGTTGCGGCCTTCGAGCTCGCCATGCGGATCGCTCTCGGGACGCGCATTTCCATTCTCCTCGATGCCGTAGGCTGCGCAAAAGATCGCCGCGCTCCGCGCATCGAGCAGGCGATAGATCTCAGCGGCCTCCCAGGTCCAATACGCGCCTTCCTTCTTCTCCGCATCCTCCGCGGAAACGAGGCTGTCGGCATCTTCCGCCGCATGGAAGGCACCGGTCGGGTCGAGCAGATCGGTCAGCACGTAGCGGAAGATGTCCTCGGCCACCTCGCGGTCGCAATCCTCGCCCGTGGCCTGCCACGACTCCAGATACACCAGCGCGAGCTGAGCCTGATCGTAGAGCATCTTTTCATAGTGCGGCACGTGCCAGTAGCGGTCCACCGAGTAGCGGTGGAAGCCACCGGCAAGCTGGTCATTCATCCCGCCCGCGGCCATTGCACGCAGCGAGCGCGAAGTCATCTGCAGCGCGGCCTCGCCTTCGTCGCCGCCGAATCTCTCGGCGAGCTGGAGCAGCAGGCGCGGCACCACGGGCCGCGGGAACTTCGGTGCATTGCCCCAGCCGCCGAGCGCCGGATCGAACATCGATTCGCAGCGGTCGAGGAAGTCGCCGAAGACCTTGTCCGGCGGCAAGCCATTGAGCACGGAATCCGCCGCCGATTGCTCGCGCAGGTGCGCCATCACTTTCGCGGCGCTCTCTTCCATGCGCGTGCGGTCGTCCTGCCACAGCCGCCCGATCTCCGCGCAGAGACGAGGGAAGCCCGCGCGGCCGTAGCGGTCCTCCGGGGGAAAGTAGGTGCCGCCCACCACCGGCCGCCCCGCCGGCGTCAGCCACACGCTCATCGGCCAGCCGCCTTGTCCGGTCGTCGCCTGGACGAAGGCCATGTAGGTCGCGTCGATGTCCGGGCGTTCCTCGCGGTCCACCTTCACGCAGATGAAGTTCGCATTCATCACGCCCGCGATCGCCTCGTTCTCGAAGCTCTCGCGCTCCATCACGTGGCACCAGTGGCAGGTCGAGTAGCCGATGGAGAGGAAGACCAGCTTGTCCTCCGACTTGGCGCGCGCGAAGGCATCCTCGCACCACGGCACCCAGTCCACGGGATTGTGCGCGTGCTGGAGCAGGTAGGGCGAGGTCTCGTGCGCGAGGGCATTCGGCATGCCGGGAGCAAACCACGAAATGGCCGGATGGCACGGAAGAACGTCACGGGGAATACACCATCACCGGCCCCGTGCTGCCGCCTTGGACGCGCCGCAGTTTTTCCACCGCCCTCTTCACCGACTCCGCCGCGGCCATCGCCTCTTCCATCGTGGTCAGGCAGGAGAAGCCGAAGCGCAGGCTGCTCTTCGCCTTCGCGTCGGAGAAGCCCATCGCCTTCTGGACATGCGATGGCTGCTGCTTGCCCGTCATGCAGGCGGAGCCCGCCGAGCACGCGACGCCGAGGTCATCCAGCAGGATCAGGAGGCCCGCCGCCTCGCAGCCGGTGAAGGATAGATGGCTGGTGCCCGGCAGGCGGTGGAGGAGTTCGCCATTCACCGAAACCCCGCTCACCTCGCCGACGACCTTTGCCTCGAAGGCATTCCTCAGCGACGCGGGAGTCTCCTTCTTCGAAAGCCTCTCCATGGCGAGTTCCGCCGCCTTGCCCAGACCTACGATGCCCGCAGTATTTTCCGTGCCGCTGCGGCGATCCTTTTCCTGGCCGCCTCCGCGGAGCAGCGGCTCGAAGCGGGCACCGCTGCGGATGTAGAGCGCGCCCACGCCCTTCGGCCCGTGGAACTTGTGCGCGGAGAGCGAGAGGTAGTCCACCGGCACCTCGCGGACATCCACGGGGATCTTGCCGACGGTCTGGATGGCATCCGTGTGGAAGGCGAGGCCGCGCTCCCGGGCCATCGCGCATGCTTCCTCCACCGGCTGGATCACGCCGGTCTCGTTGTTCGCCCACATGATGGACGCGAATCCCCCGCCCTCCTTCGCGGTATCGCACGCCGCCTCGAAATCCTCCATCAAAAGCCGGCCGCCACCATCGACTCCCACCCGCGTGAGTGCGTATCCCACGTCGGCGAAGGTCTCGCAGGGCTTCAGCACCGCGCTGTGCTCGATGGCGCTGGTGATCACGCGGCCGGACTTCCTGCCGATGAGCCGGGCCAACCACTTGAGCGCGGCATTCGTGCTCTCGGTGCCGCCGCCGGTGAAGACGATCTCGTCCGGCTGCGCGCCGATCAGAGCCGCGACTTTCCCGCGTGCCTCCTCGATCGCCTTGCGTGCCTCCTTCGCCCCTTGGTAGCTGGCATTCGGGTTATGAAAGCCCTCCTTCAGCCACGGCAGCATCGCGTCGAGCACTTCCGGCAGGAGCGGCGTGGTGGCATTGGCATCGAGGTAGATCACGGGCCGATGCTAGCCGCCGGACCCGGCTCCTGCAACGGCCTCGTCACCCGTGGAAGATATTCCCGGGAACATCACCCGCTGCCAAAATAACCCCGCGAGAGAACCATCGCTTGGCCGACAGGCAAAAGCGGTTAGATTCGGCCGATGCCCCACCAGGAACTCTTCGCCGCCGTCCTCGCTGGGGCCCTTCTCATCTTCCACATCGTCGGCTTCCTGCTCGTCATCCACGCGCTCATGCACGTGCGGACCTCGCAGGGGACCATCGCGTGGATCGTCTCGCTGCTGGCCGCACCGTGGCTCGCCGTTCCGATGTATTACTTCACGGGGAAGTCCCGTTTTTCCGGCTACGTGAGGGCCCGCCGCGGCGAGGATGCCGCGCTGCGGAAAGTGGCCGATGACATGCACCGGCGGCTGCGCCACTACGAGATCAAGCCCGACGATGCCTTCGGTCGAGCGGCGGAATTCCTCGGCGGCCTGCCCTTCACACGGGGCAATGAATTGACCCTGCTGATCGACGGCGAGGAGACCTTCGAGGCAATGTTCGAGGCCATCGCGTCCGCCGAGAAATACCTGCTCGTGAACTTCTTCATCGTGAAGAACGACCGCGTCGGACAGCGCTTCCAGCAGGCACTCATCGACCGGGCAAAGGCGGGAGTGAAAGTCTATTTCCTCTACGACGAAATCGGGTCGAACAAGCTCTCCCGCTCCTACCTGAAGGAGATGGAGGCCGCCGGGATCTTCCACGCATCCTTTGGCAGCAACCGTCACTGGGTGTCGCGCGTGCAGCTCAATTTCCGCAATCACCGCAAGATCGTGGTGGTGGACGGCAAGGAGGCCTTCATCGGCGGCATCAATGTCGGTGACGAGTACCTCGGCCGCGACCAGCGCTTCGGCGCGTGGCGCGATACCCATCTGAAGCTGAAAGGGCCCTCGGTGCAGGCCATCCAGCTCGTCTTCCTGGAAGACTGGAACTGGGCCGCGGACGAGGTGCCGGACCTGGATTGGTCCGGCCAGGCCGAGAGCGCCGACCAGATGGCCGCGGTGATCCCCACCGGCCCCGCCGATCCGGTGGACTCGTGGCAGCTCGTGGTGGCGGAGATGGCGAATACCGCGCGCGAGCGGCTGTGGATCGCCTCGCCCTACTTCGTCCCGGACGATGGCGTGATGACCGCCCTGCAGACCGCCGCCATCCGGGGGGTAGACGTGCGCATCCTGATCCCGGAGAAACCGGATCACCTGCTGGTGTGGCTATCCGCCTTCACCTACTTCGAGCCGGCCATCGCCTGCGGCATCAAGCTCTTCCGCTACACGCGCGGCTTCCTCCACCAGAAGGTGGTGCTGAGCGACCAGCTCGCGTGCGTGGGCACGGCGAATCTCGACAACCGCTCCTTCCGCCTGAACTTCGAGATTTCCGCGCTCTCGCCCGACCCCGCCTTTGCCGACGAGGTGGCGCACATGCTTGAGCTGGACTTCTCCCAATCCCGCGAGGTGAAGGTGGAGGAATTCACCGAGAGATCCTTCGGCTTCCGCCTCGCCTGCCGCGCCGCTCGGCTGATGGCACCGGTGCAGTGAGGGCGATCAAGCCGCTCACCATTCGATGCCGACGCCTTCCTCGGGAATGAGGATCTTCTCGCTGATGCCGAGGCGGTCGGCCTCCATCAGCAGACGCTCGACGGGTTCGCCGAGCGGTTCATTGCCGAGCGGGAAAGTGCCGTAGTGCATCGGGATCATGACCTTCGCGCCGATCTCGGCGAAGGCGCGCACGGCCTCCTCCGGATTCAGGTGCACGTCGCGTCCGCTCGGCGCGTCGTAGGCACCGATGGGCATCAGCGCGACGTCGATATTCGGCAGACGGCGACCGATCTCGGCAAAGCCGTCGAACCACGCGCTGTCGCCGCAGTGGAACACGCTCTTGCCACCGGACTCGATGAGGTAGCCGCCGTAGTCGCGATGGATGTCGTGCAGGTAACGTGCACCCCAGTGGTGGCTAGGCGTGTGGATCACATTCAGGCTGTTAAACTCGAAATGGTCCCACACCTTCACCTCATGCACGGCGGGGAAGCCGAGGCGTTTCACCAGGCTGCCGCTGCCGCGCGGGACAATGATGCCGCCGCGGGATTTCAGCGCCTTCAGGCTTGGCTTGTGAAGATGGTCGAAGTGCGCATGGCTCACGGCCACCAGGTCCAGCTCAGGGATCGACTTCAGCGGCAGGCCGGGCTCGCGCAGGCGCTTCACGAAGCCATGCCAGCGCGCCCAGTTCGGGTCGATCATCACCGAGTGATCGGCGAATTGCAGGAGGAAGGAGGCATGCCCGACCCACGTCACCCGCACACTGCCGTTTTCGGGGACGGTCAGCACGGGGTCCTGCGCCAGGCCCCCGCGCTTCGAAAACATGCCGGGCACGATGCGATGCCGGAAGAACTTGTAATTCCGCCCCGGCCAGCCCTTCTGCGGCAGCAGGCCGGAGTAGTGGGCGGTCACTTGACCGGTCTTCGGATGTTCGTTCCTCGGCATCAGGGTTACACGTTAGCCCTGCTACGCGTTCACGCGACCGGTTCTTCGTAGGCCTGCGAAATTCTCGCCGCCCACGATCTGGCACGCTCGCCGTAGCTGCTGCCATCGTCAGCATAAAGGATGCCGCGGGACACATTGATCACGTCCGGCGCGGTGCGGGCGGCCGCGGCCAGCGCGGCGAGGTCGCCACCCTGTGCTCCCAGGCCGGGCACGAGCAGCGGCGCGTCCGGGATCTTGGCCAGCACCCCGGCGGCATTCGTCAGGCCGACCACGTAGCCGACGTCGGTGGGCAGGCCTTTCGCACGCTCACCCAGTGCAGTTACCAACTCGAAGACCGAGCGGCCGTCCGCCAGCGTCTGCTGCTGGAAATCCGCCGACCCGGCATTCGACGTCACCGCCAGCAGGTAGATCCCCTTCCCTTCCCAGGCGAGGAAGGGCTCGATGGAGTCATAGCCGAGGAAAGGATTCAGCGTCACGGCATCCACCTTCCAGTGGGCGAAGTAACTATGGGCATAGTACTTCTGCGTCTCGCCGATGTCGCTGCGCTTCGCGTCCAGGATCACCGGCACCTCGGACGGCATGTCGCCGAGCATTTTTTCCAGGATCTCGATGCCTCGCAGGCCCATCGCCTCGAAGTAGGCCATGTTCGGCTTGAAGGCCGCGGCGTGCTGCCAGGTTTCATCGACGACCCGCTTGAGGAAATCCGGGACCGCCTCGATGCCGCCCTCACCGGGCCGGGGGTCGAGGCCCACACAAAGGCGGGAGCCGGTCGCCGCAATCCTCGCCTGCAAACGTTCGCGGTAGCGCATGGCGCGGTTGTAGCACCGCGGAGCGAACCCGCAACACCCGACCCGCGGCATCCTTGCCTTATCCCCTCGTGCAGATCGGGATCGTATAGCCCGACGCCGGGTAGTCCGCCACCGGCAGACCAGCGGCACGCGCAAGCCGTTCCACCGCCGCCTCCGCGGACCCATCCCGGAGCGCTGACCCGGAGAAACAGGTGATTTTCATGAATCGTCCATCCTTGCGGGTGAGCACCAGATAGACCGGATCGCCGGGTTGCGGGTCGCGAATTCCTCGCAGGGTCACCGCCCGGAAATCACCCAGAGGAAACTCCCTCCGAAACAAAGGAATGACGCCAAAGACACGCCACCGCCGCACCAGCCTCAATCCATCGGCATCGACCTCCGCCACCGCATTGACCGTTCCGAGTGCAGGAATCACCAGCGCCCACAGGGCAAGCTGTCGCTCCATATCTCCCGGCGTCAGCCACCAGCCAGCGATGCAGAGGACGGCAAACGCCGCGAGAAAGACCTGTCGGCGCTTCTGAACGGGATGCCATGGGAACGCTTCCATCGCGCTTTCATAATGGCGGTCGCGCTTCGGATTTCAATCCCGAAACGACGCCTGATTTCAGCCCCACGGTGCCTTCTTCGAAGAGAAGCGGTGCGGGGCATCGTGGACCGCCACCCCGATGATCACCGGTAACAGCAGGAAGGCGTAGCGCCCCCTGCGGCCAGGATGCCAGGAGAAGTCCCGTGTGGCCATGGCTCAGCCCGGCAGCTTCATTTTCGTCCCGCCGAAGACGTGGCCGCTGGTCTTCCGGCCGAGCCACCAGACGAGGCCGATGGCCAGCCAGTAGCCGCCGAATTCCACGAACTTCATCGTGTAGTCCATCGGCGTGCCGTCCGGATTCCCGTGGCAACCGCAGGCGATATTCAGCCCCTTGCTCCACGCATGGCCGACGCCGATGGCGAAGGTGGCCACCAGTCCGGCGAGCACCACCAGAGCGCCGCGCTTCCACAGGCCGAGGATGAGGCAGGCACCGACCACCATCTCCACCCAGGGGATGGTGTAGGCGAGCACCGCGTCCCACGGCGGGTAGAGCATCTTGTAATTCCCCACCGCGCGGGTGAATTCATCAAGCCCGGTGCCAAAGACCTTTTGCCACCCGCTGTAGGCGAAAAACACACCCAGCGCGACCCGCAGGACGAGCGCGACCCATGGGCCGATTTCATTGGTTTTCCGGGATGGCACGGCGGGGCCTTTTAATGAATCCACCCCCTGAGCCAAGCTCGAAAGCACGCAATCCACCGCGGCGGAGCGACCCGTCAGGGCTTGAAGACGAAGCACAGGTAGGTCGTCGCGGCCAATTCCTCCACGCGCATGCGGCGCGGCTTGTCGCGGCCGGTCCAGCTTTCCAGGAAGAGCACTTCTTTCCGCTCGGGATTGTAGCCGACCACCACGGAGGCGTGCAGCGGGGCGGAGTCGCCCGGCCAGGAGGCGCGCTCGGCGGCGTCCGCGGGATTCGGGAGCGTCGCCGACTCATCGCGCGCGACCTGCCTCATGAAGCGGGTATGGAGCTGGTTCCGCTCGTGCGAAAAACGCCGCCACACGATGACCGGCATGCCTTGGGAAATCGCCCGCGCCACGGCGGAGGGGTCGAGCTTCGTGGTGCGATCCAGCCCCAGCCCGGCCTCGGAAGCCACCGAGTGATAGACTTTCACCAGATTCGCCCCGTCCGCGCGGCCCGTATTCTGGAAGCCCGCGGCGACGGCCAGCCAGTCCTCGTCGAGGTGCAGGCCGAAGTGCCGGGCGGCCATCGCGAGGCTATTCAGCCCGCAATACGGGCGATACCCCTGAGGGATGGGCTGCAGGTCGGGCAGGCGCACCGTGCCATCCGCATCGCGCGCCACGCTGGCGGCGAGCTTCGCGAGCTGCTCGCGCTCGGGCAGGGCGGCGACGGCCGGGTCCAGCCATTGGTCGGACTCCTTCGCGGCGATGCTCACGCGCAGCAGGCGGTTGTTTGCGGCCAGCAGGCGGACGTGTTTGCCGTTCTTTTGCCACTCTTCCACGGGGGTCTTCAGCCCGCGGGTGCGGCCGATCTTCGCCTCATCCGGCTTGGTGCCGCCGCAGGCCGCGGAAATCGCGGTGCGCAGGTCGGTATGGGCTTCGAGGTAGATTTTCGAGAATTCGGCCTGCTTCTCGGCCAGCCGGGATGCCACCTCCTTGCGCGTCTCCCGGCGGCTCAGGCCCTCCGGCAGCTCCTCGTCGAAGTAGCCGAAATACGAGCCCGCATCGACAAAGGTCGCCTCCAGCGACTCCAGCTTGCCCTCGCGCTTCACGGAGCGGAGCAGGATCACCTCGCGGCCGAAGAGCTTTGGCCGGGCGCGCAGGTGGGAGATGGTCGCGGTCGCGATCTGCCCCTCGCCATTCCACTCGCCCGGCAGCTTCCCGGAGCCATCCCACAGCGCAGTGGCGAATAGCTGCTCGGTCAGGTCCTGCCCGTTCAGCGGGCTCTCCGCCGCCGCGATGGGGCCGAGGATGGAATTTGGCACCGCGGACGAGGTCTCCAGGGAGACACCCGCCAGCAGCAGCGACGCGAGGAACCGCTTCATCCCCCACCGATAGCCGGAAACCGCCGCATTCCAAGCCGGGAAACGCGCGCTCACTTTTCCGAAGCGGGCCGGAATTCGAATTCCAGATCGCTCACGACTTCCTGCTCCCCCGGGCCCACCCACTTCGTGATCCGCTCCGTCTTCTGCGAGTCCCGGCCCCAGTCCTTGTAAATCGCGATGCGATAGGTGGTGCCATTCTCGGACAGCACCCTCACCTGGTATCTGCCCGGCACGGCCCGGCGGATCGCGAACTCGGCGATACCGGGACCCGAGGTCAAACGTCCGCCGATCGGGCTCGGCGCCCACGTGCTCTCCAGCTTCCCGCCCGGGTGCAGCACCTGCAGTTCGGGCACGATCCCGGGGAACTCGGACTGGACGACGATGCGCAGGTCACAGGTCAGATTCCCCTCGAACTCCGGTATCCCTCCGTCATCGAGTCGATTGAGGTCGGTCAGCGCGATGACCGATCCACTCAACAAATTGTTCACTCCCACCACCCCTCCGAAACAGTTGGCGGCCTCACGCTCGCTGGCGGCTGTCTCAGCAAGGGCATACCCCACCGGCAGGGAGCGCTCCATCTCCGGCAGCTCTCGCAACAGGCGGGCGGCAGCCTCAGGCTGGCCGAACTCCATCAGCCAGAACGCCGCCGCCCGACCGCGGTCGCGCTCGGACAAGGTCGAGATCACCCGCAGCGCCAGTGCCTCATGCCCCGCGGCAAACAACCGGCGCGCCGCCTCGCTGTAAAACATGGGGACGCGTTGCTTCCCGTCCTTCGCTTCCAGGTAGGCCCGATACGGGTCGGCCCCTGCCTTGAGCTTTTCCTCGAATGCCGCGAGGTCCGCCATGCCCCCGTCGGACGGATGGGCCGGCATCATCACGACGGGCGAGCCTCCGGAAGAATTGCCAGCGCCGAAGGGATCACCCGATCCACTCCCCAGGGTGCTCAAACTTTCCCCAGCCAAGTCACCCGGCTCCTCCACCACAGGATCATCCGCTGCCGGATCGTGCGCCGGGGCGTCGAAAAAGGGGTCATCAGAGCCGCCGTAGGCATACGGATCGCCCTCCACCACCACCATGTCGCCGGGTCGCAGCTCGATGTCCTCGAAGCGCTTGCTGTAGGTATTGTAAACGGTCTTCCCGCTGTTCCGGTAGAGGGCCACCCGACCGAGCATGCCACCATCCCACAACGGACCGCCCGCCTGGGCCACTGAGTCAAGCAGCGTCAGCTTGCCCGCGGACTTCACCTGGCCGGGCCGGACGACCAGGCCGCGCACGGAGACGACCAGCGGCTTGCCCGCGGCAGGCGGCGCCACCGGTGTTTTGGGAATCCCCTTGCCCTCCTCGAAGAGCGCATCGACCTGCCCGACCCACTCCCGGTAGGCCGCGGCATCGGTCAGCGCATCCTTCCGCTCGATGAGTGCCAGCGCACGATCCCGCCAGCCCGTCACCGTAGCAAAGGAGGCCGCGTCGATCTCGTCCGCTTGGAAGACCTTCCCCACCGAGTCCTTCCAGATCCCGATCCGGCGGATGCGCGGGAGCAGCCCCACCTCCCGCCACGGGAATGACTGCCGATGCCAGGCCACCCGCGCCTTCCACTCGAAGATGAGACTGCGCACCTCCGCCCCCCGTCGCTTGGCAAGCTCGAGGTCATAGCGCTCCTTCAGATCCGGCTCCGGCGGCGGGATCTCGTAGGTGATGTGATCCTGGAATCGCTCCAGCACGATCAGCGAGGTCTCGTCGCTGACCAACCCGTGCTTCCGGCAGTGATCGATGATCGCGGAGCGGTCGCCCCCTTTTTCCAACTCCGCCAGCACGCCCTGTGCCCACAAGCGCCGCAGCAGGCCCTCGTCGGGAAGCGCGACGGGCACCGCCATCTGACGCCGCACACGCGTCTCTTTTCCCACGCCGTAGGAGATCTCCAGAATGCTGGCCGAGGTGGTCAGCCGGCCGCTGATCCGCACCGGCGCGCCCGGAGTCATGTCGCCCGCCGCGACTTGGAAATCCTTCACGCCATTCCCCGAGACGCCGGTCACGCGGAGCGGGAGCATCCGCAGCTTCCGCAGGGCGGTGGCCGTGTCTTCGGCATCCGCATTCACCACCGCACCGCCGGTGGCCTCGGCCCGCTCGGCAAGCGCCGGGGCCAGCGGCCCCGCCCCGCGGTGCAGCACCAGCAGCGGTGACTTGAGCAGGCCTGTCGTCGCGCCGCCCCAGGTCACCTCGCCATCACCGCAGTAGAGCACCAGATCCGAGTCGCCGCTCTCTATGCCGGCCAGCGAGGACGCGCCATCGTAGTCCACGGACTCCAGCAGCCTGCGGATCGCACTCCAGTCCCCGCCGCGGACCTCATGGACGCCCGCGTCCTCGACGTCATTCCGCAGCAGCTTCACCGCGACCTTCACCTCTCCCTGCGCGAGGAACCACTGGTCGAGCAACCGGAACATCGCCACGGGATCACGCCGGGCGCAGGACTCGGAGGCATCCCAGAAAAGACTGACCGCATGGGCGGGCACCCGGGCCTCGTCCGGCAGATCCGGGAAGACATCGCCGAGCAGGAAGACGGGATCATCCTTCCCCTCCACCAGCAGCTCCGGTCCGGCGGAAAATGGCACCGTGATCTCCATCTCCCCGTCCAGCCTCACGGCACTCGCCTTGGCCAGCCGCTTCCCCTTTCCATCCGCGACGAAGGAAACGGGCGTGGTGCCGGTCAGCTTCAGCCCCGCATCATCAGCGACGGCGACCCCGGCGCGGAATTCCTTCAGCAGCCCTGCGAATCTCAGCGGCACGCGGTAGCGATAGCTGTCCGCCCCTCGCGGCAGGTTCTCCACGTAGCCGATCCGCAGGCGCTTCGTGCCCTTCGCCGGTACGGGGAAGACGCGCGTACGATAGACATTTCCCGCCTGGCGCTCGACGATGCCGGGATCGATCATCTGGCGCTTGATCGTCTCGTAGGCGCGGCTCGCCCGCTCCTTCTCCACGGCCACGGCCTCGCGCAGCGCGCCATTCACCTCCAGCGCATAGCTGGAGACGGTCGCCCCCTCGGGCAGTGGCAGCGTGAATTCCCCCTCCACCATGCGGTCGGTATCATTGCGGAAGACCAGCTCCATCTCCGTCCGCGCCACACCGCCCGTCACCCGGATGTCCACCGCCGCCTCCTCGATCTCGAGGAT
This sequence comes from Luteolibacter flavescens, assembly GCF_025950085.1. Lineage (NCBI taxonomy): Bacteria > Pseudomonadati > Verrucomicrobiota > Verrucomicrobiia > Verrucomicrobiales > Verrucomicrobiaceae > Neoluteolibacter > Neoluteolibacter flavescens. Next base: position 285,661 of record NZ_JAPDDS010000006.1, on the reverse strand, counting down.
CGTCTGCGTCCCCGCCACCGTCATCCGAGGCCCCTGTATCTGCGCCTGCAGGACGAGGCACGCCGAGAACCAACAACACAGGATACCAAGGATACGCTTCATTCGTTCGGATGGGGTAATACGTCCGCCTTCACGAAGACGAGCTGGCGGGTCGTCGCCGCAGGCACTGCCGCGGGCTTCGGGGTGAAGATGTTGAAGAGCTCGAATTTCCCGGCCAGCAACGTCAGCGCGCTCGACAGGCGCTTGGTCTCGAAGATGGGCCGCTTGATCGAAGCGTCGCCCCATTGGTCACGGAACTCCGTCCAGGTCACCAGCGATTCACGACTTACGGACTCGAAGGCCAACCTCAGGTCCACAATTTTGCCGCCACCCCCGATGGTCGGCTCGATTTCCAAGGTCGTCCCGGCGTTCCTGGTCTCGAACGACACACAGTCGGTCGGCCTCAGGGGAACAGGTATCACTAGTTTGGAGTCAAGGGGCACCATCGAGCCTCCCATGCTGGAGGGTTCATACTCCGTGGGATAGATCATCTCGGCAATCGATTCAACGAAAGCCCTTTCTCCACTGCGGCAGATGACGACACTCGTCTCCACGATCTCAGCACCTCCGGACGAGACAAGCGTCATCGCCCGCTCATGAAGCTCCTGACCGCCTGCTTTATCCGCAGTCGTCCACTTCGTCAGTTCGGCATGCGGCACCTCGATGACCTGGAGCATCACGCGAACATGCTGGGCCACCGCGCTTGTCGCGAGGGCCAGCATGAAAAGGAAAGCAGCACGTTTCGTCATGACAATCGGTTACTTGGCCAGTGGCAGCACCTCACATCGCACGAAGACCATCTGCCGCGTCGTGGCGGCAGGCATCGCCGCGGGCTTCGGAGTGAAGATGTTGAAGAGCTCGAATTTCCCGGACACCAGAGTCAGCGCACCCGTCAGGCGTTTCGTTTCGAAAATGGGCCGTTTGATCGAGGCCTCGCCCCATTGGTCACGATACTCCGTCCACGTCATCAGAGAGTCCTGATCCACCATCTCAAAGGAGAGCCTTAGATCGACGTGTTTCCCGCTCTCCGAGAGTGTCGCTTCGATTTCAATCGTCGTCCCCGCGTTCCGGGTCTCGAACGCATTGGCAAACAAGTTCGGCCAAGGTCTGGGAGAAAATGGAGCATTGGGATCGAAGACCAAAGGCTCCTTTGCAGGAGCAGCCATGTCCGACCCCTCATACTCGGTAGGAAAAATAACCTCGGCGATCGATTCCACCAAAGCCTTCTCCCCACTCCGGGCGAGGACCACATTCGTGTCCACGATCTCCGCCGCACCGGACGACGCCAGCTTCATCGCTCGCTCGTGAAGCTCTTCACCGCTTGCTTTTCCGGAGGACATCCACTTCGTCAGCTCCGCATGTGGCACCTCGATGACTTGCACGGTCACACGGGTCTGCCCGGCCATCGCGCTTGTCGCGAGGGCCAGCAGGGAGAGGACAGCGGCGCGCTTCATCATCGCAATCGGTCACTTGTCCCACGACAGCACCTCGCATCGGGCGAAGACCATCTGCCGGGTCGTGGCGGCAGGCACCGCCGCGGGCTTCGGGGTGAAGACGGTGCATAGCTCGAAGACGCCGGGGGCCAACGTGAGCGCGCCGGTCCATCTCCTCGTCTCAAACTCAGGCATCCGGACCGAGGCGTCTCCAAGTTCATCGACAAACTCCGACCACAGGGTCAAAGCCGGGAGATCAACCATATTGAAACGGAGGTTCAGGTAATACGTTTCCCCCTCATCGATCAGCGGCGCCACTTCCATCGAGGAGCCCGTATCACGGGTCTCCCATGAGGAAGTCATCCGATGAGCCAGAGTGAAATCGGGGAGCTTAAAAGCCGGATCCACGGGAGTGATTCCGACGTTGGTGGGAAGCTCGGGAGGCTCATACTCCGTCGGATAAATCCGCTCCCCGATCGTCTCCACCAGCGCTTTCTCACCCGTCCGGGCGATCACCACGCTCGTCTCCACAATCTGCGCCTCGCCAGTCTCCACCAGCTTCACAGCGCTTTCGTGAAGATCCGCACCTTTCACGATGCCCGCGCTGTTCCACTTCGTCAGCACCGCATGCGGCACCTCGATGACCTGCACCATCACGCGCAACTGGCGCGGCGCTTCCTGATGCGCCACGGCCATCGCCGGCAGCGCGAGCAGGGTCATGAATAGCATCCTCTTCATGGCCGGCGGCGGTCAGCGGCCCACGGTGAGCACATCGCAGCGGATGAAGACCATCAGCTTCCGCTTGAAGTCCGGGAAGCCATCCTCGCCCTTCGGCGACAGCGCCGCGACGAAGAGGGGCTGCCCGTCCATCAAGGTCGCCGCGGTCGTGAAACGCAGTGTGTACATCGTAGGCATGCGGACGGAGGCATCGCCGTACTTCCCCTTCCACTCCGCCCACGTCTCATTCCCCACGTGATAGACGATCTCCGGCGCGATCCGCAGGTCGATGATCTTCCCGTTCCCCGAGAGCGTCGGCTCGATCTCCAAGGTCGAGCCCAGATTGCGCGCCTCGAAGGAAGTCGGCGTGGGGCCGGTGGCGTGATCCTTGCCATCGGTCTTCACCTTCTCGCCGCTCTCCGTCGTGTGGATCTCGTTCGGAATCTCCGCGGGCTCGTACTCCGTCGGGTAGATGAATTCCTTGATCGACTCGGTCAGGGCCTTCTCCCCGCTGCGGGCGATACACAGCATCGTCTCCACCACGGTCGCCTTTCCCTCCTCGGTCAGCTTCGCCAGGTCCTGGCGGAGAGCGCTGTCGTCCGCGCCCTCGCGGGGCTTCAGCAGCAGCTTCGTCAGCGTCTCGTGCGAGACCTCGATGAATTCCGCCTGCACCCGCACCTGCCGGGGCAGATCCACGTTTTCACCGAGCGGATCGAATTCCGGCGTCGCCTCTTGGGCGAACACTGCGCCCGGGGTCAAAATCATCCACGCACCGGCCAGCACACATCGAAAGGAGGGAGATAGCATGGTCCGGATCTCAGGAGATCTGTCGTCGGATGGTCAAGCGCCAAGGTTCATCTGAATAAATGAGCCACATATGCGTTTCAGCAGGTTTCGCCCGCGATTTCCGGGGAACCCGCGTCGCCCCCGCCTGACGGGGGGCCGCCGGGGCATTTTTCCCGGCCCGCCAGTGCACGCACGCCGTCCTTGCCCGCGGGGCCGGGAGCGTTTACAGGCCGCCCATGCACGGATTCGCCTACCGCCATGGCTCGCTCCACTGCGAGGATGTCAATCTCCAGACCCTCGCCGACGAGCACGGCACCCCGCTCTACGTCTACTCCGCAAACACGATCCGCGACCACTACCGCAGGCTCGATGCCGCGCTCGGCGCGATCGACCACGAGGTGGCCTACGCCGTAAAGGCAAACTCGAATCTCTCCGTGCTGAAGCTGCTCGTGGACGAGCACGCCGGCTTTGACATCGTCTCCGGCGGCGAGCTTTTCCGCGTGATCAAGGCGGGCGGCGACCCGGCCAAGTGCACCTTCGCCGGCGTGGGCAAGACCCGCGCGGAGATCGAGTACGCGCTCCAGCAGGGCATCTACTCCTTCAATGTCGAGAGCGAGGAAGAGCTGCGCTACCTGAATGAAGTGGCCGCCGACCTCGGCGTCATCGCCCCGGCCGCCGTGCGCGTGAATCCGAACGTGGACGCGAAGACCCACAAGTACATCTCCACCGGCAAGTCCGAGAACAAGTTCGGCGTCGACTTCGATGCCATCAGCGACCTCTACGCCCGCGCCGCGAAGGAGCTGGCGCACGTGAAGCTCCGCGGCCTGCAGATGCACATCGGCTCGCAGCTCACCTCCATCCAGCCCTTCATCGAGGCCGTGGAAAAGGTCGCCCCGCTGGCCACCCACCTGAAGGTCACCCACGGCATCGAGTTCTGGTCCATCGGCGGCGGCATCGGCATCGTCTATCACGGCTCGCTGGACTCCGGCGACACCGGCTGGTGGGAGGGCAAGCCGGAGGGCGAGCGCCCGCTGACCATCGCCCAGTACGGCGAGGCCCTCGTCCCGCGCCTGGAGAATCTCGGCCTGAAGATCCTGCTCGAGCCCGGCCGCCTCATCGTGGGGAATGCCGGCGTGCTGCTCACCAAGTGCCTCTACGAGAAGCGCGGCAAGGCGAAGACCTTCAAGGTCGTGGACGCCGGCATGAATGACCTCATCCGCCCCGCCCTCTACGAAGGCCACCACGAGATCGCCCCGCTCAAGGAGCCCACCGGCGAAACCCGCAAGGTGGACGTCGTCGGCCCCATCTGCGAAAGCGGCGACTTCTTCTGCCAGGACCGCGAGCTCCCGGACTTCCAGCCCGGCGAGACCGTCGCCCTGCTCAGCGCCGGAGCCTACGGCTTCGCCATGGCCTCGAACTACAACTCCCGCCCCATGCCCGCCGAGATCCTCGTCGACGGCGACAGCGCCCGCGTCATCCGCAAGCGCCAGACGCTTGAGGATATCATCGCGGGGGAAGGCTGATCGACAACGAAACGAGCGAAACTCAAAGGCAGGAAAGGCAGATTAATTCCTGCCTTCCTGTCTTTTTTAGTCCACCAAACACGGCATCAACCGAAGGATTCTATCGCCCATCACTAACAAATTAATCCTCAATAAATAAAATTCATTTTTTCTTATCCCAACTTTTAACAACCCGATTCCCAGCCTCACCAAGCGAAGAAAGCATATAACGAATATTCTTCGGAAGCAGACTTCCATGAGCTTGGGATTGCACAATCATTTCCACCAACTTTTCGTCACTCCAAGGTGATCGACGGTACCAACCAAGTGTTATCGCTGCCACACACCTAGCTCCCTGTGCTGATTCATCCCATTGACGTTCATGCCATGGATCACACGCGCCCCAAAACTCGTCAGCAATAGAATCCCTTGGAAAAAGAGGCTGACTATAGAAAGCCCATGCAGCTTTCCTGACAAGCTCAGTCGCGCTTTCATGGCGCCAGATGTGAAACAGCCTTTGAATCAATTCTAACGACGTCGGCGCAGGCCAGATTCCGCTGTGGCCAAGCCAAGCGAGCGACCACGAGGCGGATTGGGCACTCGGCAGGTCCCCGGAATGGAGCATCTCTAGGAGACCTCCAAGAATATCCTGAGCGAAAGGCGTTAATACTTCAGCCGTCTTCGCCTCGCTTTCTCGACATTCAAATGCGGTCTGCATCAAAAGCAAAGCACAGCGAACCTTAACCTCTCTGTTACCTGCAATCAAATCACCGACAAGATCTCCGACAAATTCACGGTCCAGCAACTCAGACCTAGACCTCTTGATCTCAAATCGAAATATCTCACTAAGGGCAGACTCAAAATACGTCCAGTTATCACCCATCGAAAAATAGCACTCTTGAACCGTAGCTTTTAGCGCACCCCCGAATTTACCGTTAAATATCGACTCCAAAACTAGAGATGGCCTGCCCCTCCCAAGCTTCAGCGATATCTCTACCAATGCAGCCCTCAGAGCCCCCGGAGTAAGAGTAACCTCCTCAAGGATGCATTGCCCAAGTAATTTCACAGACGCCTTCGGTCGACTTCTAATCTCCGCCTCTTGACCCGCCTCTTCAGAGGAGCATTCCCTCAAAATCCTTCTTATAACGGCTTCAGCTTTTCGTCCGGCTAGAACCGAGGCAAGAGGAATCACCTCTTGCCAGCGCTCATCTTCCAAATGAGGTGACAAGACCTCGACTAGAGGTGCCTCATCATTACGACCGGGATACTGCTCAGAGACAAAGCCTTTTGCCGCTAGATATTCCTGAAACGTCAAGTGCCTAAATTCGTATACGGGTTGCAACTCCCCTTCCAGGCGCTGATAACCCGTCTGCATGAGCAGGCTACTTCTATACTCAATTCGCTGAATGAACTCACTCGGCGAAACCTTGGCGAACTGCAGTTCCGGCTCCATCTCTCTCGCTGCATCATTCAACAGACCAATAAGAGCAACATTTCCAATAAGCTGAATACCTCTCTGCATCATAGCACAAGCAACGTAAGACAGCCTCGCGAGAGTTTCCCGCTCATCAAGGGGAGCATATCCCTCAACGTTCCAAGTCCTCACCAGCACCCGAACCGCTTCGGAGTAAAGTTCTGCCCGAGATGGAGGAATCTCACCATTTGAACGCTTAACAACCAGCAACGTTGTTAGAAGAAGGGGGTTTTCGACCAAACTTCGAATATGCCGATTACCCCATATAACATCCGCAAGCTCCGAAGCCTCCCGACGCACATGTTCCGTATCAGCAACTACTTCAGAATGCCAACTTACACAAAGCCGCCTCACATCTTCGCCGTCCAATGGCGCGAGCGTGATCTGCTGGCATGTTCCAGCGATTACCCCAGCAATATCTCGGAACCCGGCAACTCTTGAAGTGACTACAAGCATCACGCCAGGAAACATTGCAACAAACGTTCGTAAATTTTGCGCAAAGGCCCGTCGGGACCCTTCCTCGGAAATTTCATCGAGTCCGTCTACCAACAAAAGAACCTTCCCCGCTCGTAATGCATCACTCACCCCATCTCGAAAGCACTTCGCCATGTCGTCCTTCATGTTGGCGAATGCAGAGATCCCATGCAATAATTCCAGAACGGGACGGTTAGACCTATCCCTCAGATCACGACACCGCAGATAAAGCGGCAACCAATCACGTTCAGGCAACCCATCTGCAACTTCAAGTCTACGATCCGGAAATGAGTATGCCGTTGCCAGCCTCTTTACAAGCGTGCTCTTACCACCTCCTGGACTGGCCAACACAGCCACATGCGACTCCCTCGACAGTAAATCCCCAATTGGCTCAACCACTACACCCGACTCAACCTCATCATCAATAAAGTCCAACTCATCAACCTCTTCGTATTTATCAATTTCATCTTCATCAACAGGAACATCATCAACAAAAATACCACTTAGACCAACACTAAACAACCCTATCTTATTTCGATCAGCGGCTTGCTTCTTATAAGTCGCTCTCAGTGGAACGAAAAGCCTTTCGAGCCGAAGTTTTGTAGCACTCAAGTCACTATCTGCAGGCAAACCATCCAACTGAATATAACCACACTCCTCTCCAAGCCATTTTTTATACTGATTGAAGGCATCTTCACGCAAATCACTCAGATCCAATTCCTCCGGAGGAGCCACATAAGATAGAGAACACATAATTCCACCGCTATTTTTATCGGCATCAATCACCGATGCGGCCACTGATTTAGCAAGGGGAGTTCCATCCGCATGAATAAAAACAAAATGGCTTAAATTTTTTCCACGAGAATAATAGACAGCCCACAAATACCCTGCCGAATAGCAGACTACCTCAGCCTTCTCAAATTGCACGCCACGCAGCCCATTCGCCGCAACACAACGGCCTGCAAATTCTGTTGCAGATTCTTTCTGAACAATCACTCGAGCCCGCTGAAGTTCGTCAACCACCTTAGATCCATCGAATAAAATCAGACCCTCGTTACCACTATCCTCTTCTTGTTTAATACCAGAACCAGTGAATCCGCTCAACGAGACAAAATAACCAGCAACAGATAGCGGTGCGTGCCTTGTACGCTCGCGTGTAAGCACGCCCAGAAACTTGTTCAAATCCCCTCCACCAATAACATTAGCATGGGCTTTGCATTCCGCTGCAAAACGCCTATTTTCAAAGCGATGATTACCCTGAAGATCCACCTCTCGCCCGGAAGTCGCAACATCAAGCTGTAAATTGTCATATCCTAAGCTAAAGAATAGATCTCTCACCAACCGTGTGAACAAATCACCGCTTTCATTGCTTGATCGTCCCAAGAGTCGTATGGGCAAGGGATTTTTCATCATGTATTTTTTTAGCAAATTTTCTCGAAAGAGGTTGAAGCAGACGTAAGAAGGGCATCCCGGCACCTCCCGGACAACCGAGGGAGGCGACCCTGTTAATCAGATGTTAAGAGGTATGAGCCACACGGCAAGCTTTCGATGAAGCTTTTCCAAAGATAGCATTTCGACTAGTAAATCATTTCGCGCTGTTCCCAAATTACGGACTCCGAACGGACTCGTCGATTCGGACTAGCAGTTCTACCTCTCAAGCATAAGCTGGCCTTTCGTCCTCCTGCGTTCAAGCCTCGGTGCCCCGCACCAGTGAAACACTACCTCCAGCTCCACCTGCTTGTCCTGCTGCTTGCGACCACGGCGATCCTGGGGGAGCTGATTTCGTTGCCAGCGGCGACGCTGGTGATCTGGCGGACGCTCTTTGCGGCGGTGGGGGCGGCGGCTTGGGTGGGGCTGGTGCGGCGGCGGCCACTGTGGCCGGGCAGGCGGGCGGCGCTCGCCTTCCTCGGCATCGGCTTCATCGTGGGGCTGCACTGGATCTGCTTCTTCGGCGCGATCAAGCTGTCGAATATCTCGGTCTGCCTGGCGGGCATGGCGACCATCTCGCTCTTCACGGCATTCACCGAGCCCTTCCTGGAGAAGCGGCGGGTGCGCCCATTCGAGGTGCTGCTGGGGCTGCTGGTGGTGGCGGGCATCGGGCTGGTCGCGGGCTTCGTCGGGCGGGAGCACTTGCTCGGGCTCGGCGTGGCGCTGATCAGCGCCTTCCTCGCCTCCGTCTTCCCGGTGCTGAACCGCCGCTTCGTCACGGGCGGCAGCGACCCGACGACGATGGTCGCGTGGGAAATGGTCGGTGCCTTCACAGCGGGCCTGGTGCTCTTCCCCTTCACCAGCGGCGGCGTGTCGCTCTTCGCCTGGCAGGGGTATGACTGGCTGTGGCTGCTGCTGCTCGCGTGGGTGTGCACGATCTTCGCCCACGGCTTTCACATCACGCTGCTGCGGCACCTGAGCGCCTACACGATGAATCTGGCGTTCAATTTCGAGCCGCTCTACGGGATCATCGCGGCGGCGCTTTTCTTCGGCGAGCACAAGGGGCTCCACCCGCTCTTCTACGCGGGCATGGCGACCATCCTGCTGGCAAACCTGCTGCACCCGCTGATCGTCCACCGGCTGCGGAAACGCCTGCCGCCGGAGGAGCCGGCCCATGCCGGTCCTCCGCACGTGTGAGGGTGGCCGCGTGGCGGGATCACCGATCCATCCCCGGCAGTCCTTCCATTGCCCGGCGGCGCATGTCCTCCTGGCTCCTCCTCATTTCCTCCCGCTGGAGTTCCATCAGTTGCTTGCGGGCTTCCATATCGAGCTTGCCGCCCGGTTCCTTGATCCGGGCCTGCAGTTGTTCCAGCCGGACCTTCTGCTCGGCGTCGAAGTCATCCCCGCGTTCGGCGATGTATTTCTCGATCCCCTGGTGGCTCTTCGCGGATGTGCCGGGCGTGAAGCGGGTCATCTCGAGGAATGTCTCCGGCTCCATGCGGGCCCTCACCTTCGGGTCATCCAGCAGCAGCAGGATGAGCCCGCTGTGAAGCATGGGAGACCGGGAGCGGTCCACCAGGGGCTTCAGCTCCTTGGAACGCGGATGCAGCACGCCGACGCGCAGCATCGGCAAGGAGCGAGGCTCCATGCCACGCCGCATGCGGGACGCGTCCACGATCTGCTGCGGCGTCATGTTCGCGAGCTTGCAGGCATCCAGGCCCGCCTTCAACGAGGCCTCGTCAGGGGAAGCGAGGTGGACCAGCAAGGCGGCCTCGGCGCGAATCACGGGATCGCTATAGGTGGCGGCAGCGGCGGCCACCGTGCGCATGACCGTGGCAAGCTCCGCGGGTATGATGGCATCGAGACGATTCGCCATGGCCCAGAAGCCGTGGCTGGCATGGATCACCATCGGCTGGACATAGGCATCGGACCGGCCATCCCGGGGTGCCTCGCGGATCGCCTTTGCAAAGGACTCGATCCCCGATGCATCTCCGGCGTGCAGACGCGACTGCGCCACGGCGAGGGCAAAGCTCCAAGACATCGCGCCCTCCTCCCGCGCCGGATTCCCCGCATCCCGGGCCGCGAAGGCGCCTTGGAAGGCCCGCGTCACCTGCTCGCCGGCGAACTCGTCGAGCGCTGGCACGTGCTCCCCGACCGCCTTCTGGATCAGGTCGAGATTCTGACACAGCATCATGCGATCCCGGGCGGAGAAGGTGGTGCGCCGCTTTTCATACTCCTCGGCAAGCTTCTCCAGCCGCTGCTCGCGGAGCACGGATGGCTTCCGGTCATCCTGGTCATCGAGGATGCCGGACAGGATCACCCTCAGTTGGAAGGCCTCCTTGGAATCCAGCGCGGCGAGCTTGCCGATCAGCCCCTCTGTCTCGGTCGAGAATCTGCGGGTGGAGGAGTAGTGGGGGCGCATGCTCGCTCCCTCACCCGGCAGCAGGGAGATCGCTTCCTTCACCCGGTCCTTGCGCAGGAGATGCAGCATCAGGTCGGTATCACCCGCGAGTCCCATCCGCGACGCCGCGCCCCAGCGGGTGATGAGCTCGTCATCATCCAGGGCGATCAGCAGCGAACTCACCTGAGCCGGGGGAAAGATGCGTTTGAATTTCCCCTGGTGAAGCTTTGCCAGCACGAAGCGGAGCACCGCTGCCGTCTCGGCGGGATGCACGGGAGGCGGCGGGGTCGCCCCGGGGGCGTTTGCGGCGGGATTTCTCCGCGGATACTGGACGGAGCTCCATAGCTCCAGCACGCCATTGGCCATCTCATCCCCGGAGGTCTCCGGCAGCACCTTCAGCCCGGCGAGCCACTGGGGTGTCTGCTTCATGATCTCCGCAGCATTGTCCATCCGGGAGAGCTTCCTGAAGATGTCCTCCACGATCATCGCCAGCTCATCGGGCGTGGCACCGGCGGCTTTCATCGCCTCTACCAGGCCGACCGCGTGGAGACCGCTGCTGCGGCTCTTCGAGTCGCGGTTCAGTGTCTCGATATCGAGCAGCCAGCCGAGCGTATGCCGGGTCAGCGGGCTGGCATCGGCGGCTTTCGTAGAAGCCGTGATCCACTCCTCATCCTGACGCCGTGCCAGATGGAAATTGCGGCGCACCGGCAGCAGCACTCTCAATTGCATGCGCGCCGAGAGCTTCGCGATCCGGCCCCACGTATCGGGACTGATGCCCGGCCCGCCCGAGAACTGGGACCATACCCGCAGGAAAGGATCTTCATGGGTGGCCTCGGCAGGAGGGATGGGAGCGCCCCACAGCTCTTCCGCCACCATGAGACTGTCGAAGAGCGCATCGGGATCGCGACCGCCATACTGCAGGTAGCCGGACATGAATGAACTGAATTCCTTGCTGGCGTCTCCTTTCCCTTTCGCGGAGCGCCAGAAGGCGATGATTTCCGCGGCGAGCTTCTTGTCATCTGCCGCGATTGGCCCGACCAATTGCCCGACGTCCACTCCGTTCTTCGGAGCCTGTCCCGTCGCCTTCATCTGGTCAAAGCTCTGGCGGACGGCTCTCACGCGCTTCTCACGATCTTCATCCAGACGCTTGCCGAGCATCTCGGTGGCCTGTTTCGGCAGGTCCCTCAGATCCCTCTCGCTGAGGCCCACGGTCAGCCTCCGCAAGACACCCTCGCGAACTTCCGCCGGGAGCTTCGCCAGCTCCGGGGCGGCCAGCTTCACCGCCTTCTTCGACAACTCGCGATCCTGGGAAAAGCGCATGACCCGGATCACCTCGGTGAACGACGCATCCTCGTCATTCATCACGCGAGCGGCTTCGTCCACCTGTTGAGCCGTTTGCCGGGGGACGCGGTGGACGGCATCCGCGAAGATCCAGGAGAATCGCAGCCGCGGCTCGGATTCACCCGGCAATGTGATGGTCTGCCATTGCCCGAGCTGCAGGGCATCGCGCAAGCCGGTGCCAGGCAGCAGCTCCCACTTTTCCTTGGCCGGCCCGGCCAATTCCGCCTGCCAAAGCCGCGCCAGATCATTCGCAGGATTGCTGGAGGAGAGCTGGAGCTTCCAGGAGGCGAACAGCTTGAGCACCGACACATAGGTCGCGCTGTCCAGGGTGGCCGCCGCACCGAGGATCGCCGTGGCGGCCATGGGGAGGGTCCTGTCCTCGCCCGAGAGATCCCAGCCCTTGCGCGGCCCTGCGGCGTATTCCAGCCATGTCAGGATCTGCTTGTCGATGGACTTGTCCTTGTCGGCGTCCATCAGGCTCTGCCGAATCACGAGGCTCAGGGCCCTGGACACCGAGTGGACTTTCTTCTCGCGGAACATCTTCTCCAGCAGCTTGTCGCGACCGGGCAGCCGGGCGGCCCGCATCATCTCCGCCCCGTGCTTGGCGAAGGGGACATCGTTCTCCCGGTAGGTGTCGCCCCCGTTATCGAACAAGCCGGGGAAGTCGGTCGCACGCTTCGTAGACAGAAAGGTGGCGAGCCACCCGGCCATCTCCGGATCCACGGCCTTCAGGCTTTCCATGAATGCAGGCGGGAAGACCGCGTCGTCTCCCCTCTCACCCGCCGCCTGCACGAGCAGCTCGATCGAGGCAGGAGCATTCTGCATCCTCTGCATGAGATCCGGGCTGCCGAAATTCACGGCGTAGGCGCCGCTTAGCAGAGCCCGTCGGGCGGCGTCCTCCACCACGGCGGGCTCGCTGGCATTCCTCGTGGAATACATCGACCGGAAGGCAGCCTCCGCGCTCTTCGGATGAGTGAGCGCGAGCTTGCAAAAGCGATCATAGAGCTCCTTGCGGAGAACGGTGTCTCCGCCGCTTCGCGAGAGATTCTCAGCCAGGGCCACGACGGCCTGACCCGACCAGGAAAGATCCACACCCGGTCGCTCCGCCCAATCCGCGAGCAAGGTGAACCGGCTCAAGTTTTCCCGGCTCCGCTTGTCGGAGATGACGTCACGAACCTCCGTCCAGAAATCCGGGCGGGATGAAATCTCGTCCAGCTCGCGGAAGGCTTCGGCCCGGTCCGATGTGCGCATCGCCAGCTCGGCGGACCACCGTGTCTCCCAGGGCCGCCGTTTCCGGAGATCCGTGACGATGGCGAGTGCGCGCTCCTCGTTCTTCACTGCGTCCAGGAGATCGAGCAGGGCCATGCGGCGCGTGAGCCCGGCATCCTCCGGCAGGGTCATCCGCTCGATGGCGCGATTGAGGATGCCAGCCTTTCCAAAGGGCTGGATCAATTGGTCCACGGTTGCCGCCCCCGTCATCGCGCCCAGCGCGGCCTCCCAGAGCAAGTCCGTCGCCTCACGGATGGCGGCCTCCTTGTCCCCCATGCTGGAGATCCGGTTGATCTGGCTGCTTTGGATCGCCGGGCCGGAAATGAAGGACGCCAGATGAGACGGCGCACCCCAGCGACCGGTGGCCTGCGACACCGGCACTGCACGCATGAAGCCCCTCTGCCTGCCCACCTGCGAGTTGATGACTGGACCCCGGGGGAGGTTATGGGACGGGACTCGCTTCATCAGCACTCCGGCGCGCTGCATCTCCTCGGGAGTGGGTTCCCTCATCCTTCCCTGCACCTGCCCGTGCTGGAGCAGCATGGACAGGGCCTCGAGAGCCAGCCGGGGCTCCGAGTCATCCGCGCTGATCTTGCGCAGCTCGCGCTCCAGCCCCGCCGGGTCCGCCTTGCGATCCCAGTGCCTGAGCTTCAACCGGATCAGACCGCTTTTCTGACCGGACGGTGCGTCCGCGGGCAGGGCAGCCAGCTCCTTGTCGATCTTCTGGCGAAGCCCATCGCGACCCATGCCCTCCCACGCGAGGCATCTCAAGACCGGCGACTGGATCCGGGCGATCAGCGAATCAACGGCGGCCCGGCCTTTCGCCTTTTCCCATCGGGCCAATGCGGGGCCGATCCCGACGAGATTGGCACCCATGACGACGTCCTCCACGACCTGATTTCCGCCCAGCGAAAGTTGCAGGCTTGCGAGGAAGTCATCCTCGCGTCCCTCGAAGATCGCATGCCGTGCGCGCAGGACATGGCGCTGCATGACGAGGTCCGGCTCCTGACCGCGCTCCGCCTTGTCCAGCAGGGAGATCATCCGGTCCAGCTTCACCACTTCGGCACGATCCACCTCTTCCGCGCCTTCCAAGTTCGTCATGAGTGCTTGCGACGCGGTCAGAAGCTGAGCCCCGGCAAATGGCTCTCCCCATGTCGCGGCATCAAGCTGCTCCAGCCATGCCAGCGTCGCGTCATCGTAGCTTCCCTTTTGCAGGCGGAGGAAGAGGCCGAGATTCGCCGGCACGGGTGGCTGGCGCTGGAGCAGGGAATCGATCTGCGCGGGCTTCAACGTGCGAATCTGTTGGCCGTTCAACAGCAGCTCCGCCCCGAGGGGATTGGCAGGGAAGCGATCCAGGAACGCCAACGCATCGAAATTGAGCCTGTAGCCGCTTTCCACGATCACCGCATCGACCTGCCGCCAGTCCTCGACAGAGCTGGATCGCAGGCCGGGAATCACGGCTCCGATCTTCTCCCAGGCACCTTCTTCGCAGACCATCGCGAGCCGGATCATCCGGGCCGGCAATTGGCGCTTGGCCTCCGCCAGGGAGCTAGGGATCGCGACACTGCGCAGAAGGTCCACACCTGACCTCCGCTGCAGCCGGATGTGCTGCAGGTATTCGATCACCCCGAGGCCGATCCCCTCGGGATACTGGCTTTCGGCCGGGTCGGGCGGCTCCGCCATTACCTTCACGAAGTGATCCAGCGCCTCGGCCTCGCGGCCGTCCGCCTCCAGCAGCATCCCCATGATGAAGTGGGCGCGGGCGTCGAGGATCGCCGGGTCCAGCGATTCGAGCAGCGCAATCGCTTCCCCGATGTAGCCGCGCAGGGCCGTGGTGAGGACGCTCTGCTCCAGCTCGCGCAGATCGAGTGCATCACCGACGAGCAGCGCCTTCAGGTCGCGCATGCCGCCGCGGATGTCGCCGCACCGCAGCTTCGCCAGGGCATGCTGCCGGGCCGACTCCATGCCGGGCACGAGCCTCACCAGCTCCTCGTAGCGCGCCAGAGCGCGGTCGCGGCGGCCATGCTTCTCCTCCAGTCGCGCCAGTCGCGAAACGAGTGCCACATCCCGCGGCGAACCGGCCACCGCTTTCACCAGCATCTCCAGCTCCTGCTCGCGCTCACCGGAGGCACCGGCCAGGTCCGCGAGCGCCACCAGCGGACCGGGCGACGCGGGATCACGGCGCACCCGCTCTTCCAAGCGGGCCTTCAGGTCGGAGAGGCGGTCGCCATCCATCGAGAGGCGGATGATCTCCCTGAGCCAGCCGGACCGGATGGCGGGATCGTCCGACTTGTCGTGGAACTGCCACGCGAGCTCGAGCGCTCCGGAGCCATCGGCGTCACGGGCCAGCAAAGAGAACAATGCGCGGGCGACATCCTCGTCGGCGTCGAAACGCGCGGCCGCTCGCCTCAGCAATGCCACGCCATCCTCCACATTTCCGGCAGCCGCCAGCAGGCTGGCTTCCTTCATCCAGGGTCCCGGCATGTCCGGGCTGCGCTCGCGCCAGGCACGTGCCACTGCCAGCGCGCCAGCCTGATCGCCCGCCGCCGACTTCGCGTCCAGAAGCTCGGCATGGTAGGCAGGGCTGGTCCCGCCGGATGCCTCCAGCATCGCGACCAGCTCCGGCCACTTCGAATGCTCGCGGAGAAGCCTCAGCCGCATCTCTCGCTCCAGGGCATCCCCCGGAACGAGCGCCGGAAGCGGCTTGCCCGACTCCGCAACGAGGGCCGCCCGCAGGCAACGGTCGCCCGTGGTCTCCGCCAGATCCTTCAGCGCATCTTCCCGATGGCGCTCCACGGCGCGCAGCCATCCATTCACGGCGACCTGCAATTCATCCGGCCTCGTGGCACCCGATGCCAGCTCGCGATAGATCGCCCGCGCCTCGTCATGGCGGTCCTGCATCATCGCAATGTCGGCGCGTGCGGTCTGGAAATTCGTCTCGCCGGAGAAGCGCTCGCGCACCTCCTCCAGCAGCGTACGCGCCGCGTCCTTTTCCCCTGCACCGGCGAGGGCATGGGCAGCGTCGATGCGGTCCTGCGACGAATCCCGGCGACCGATCTCCCGCCAGACGTCGAGAGCATCCTTCTCACGGCGGGTGGAGCGCAGGTGCTTCGCGAGTTCACGCAGCGCCTGACCGCCCGACTCGCCGGTGGCCGCGGCGCGCCATTGCTTCTCCGACTCCGCGGGGAGCCCGTAGCGGGCATAGAGACCGGCGAGGCCCACCTTCCTGGCGGGATCCGCAGCGGCGATCACGCCATCGAGCGCCTTCTTCACCTCGTCCTTCTTGTCCAGGCGGAAGGCGAGATCGGCCAGCCGCAGGCCGCCTTCCTCCGACTTCTCCTCGGCGGAAATGAGCGCGCACTCGTCATAGGCCTGCTGCACCTGCATGTCCCGCTCCAGCAGGGAGACGCGCTGCCAGCGCGCATCGCGGTCGCCGGGCGAGCGCTTCAAAACTTCATCCAGCACCGTCAGCGCCTCGCCCGTGCGGCCCGCCAATGCGAGTGCCTGGGCCTGCGCGCGGCGGAGATTCAGCCGGGCCGGATGCACCCCTGCCCATGTGGTGATCTGAGTCACCCAGCCGAGCGTATCGCCACGCCGCTGGTAGGACTGCTCCGCCCGGGCCAGCGCCTCGCGCTCCAGCCATGAGCCGTCGCCCGACTTCGCCAGCACGTTGCCAAGCTCGGCCACCGACTCATCAAGGCGGCCCGACGAAAGCAGGAGCTCGGCCTTCTTCAGCGTGGCCATCGCCTTCACGTAGGCATCGTCGGTGGCATCCTGCCACTTCGCGCAGTAGTCGAGAGCCAGGTCGTAGCGGCCCTCGCGGCGGGTCAGCTCGGTCAGATCCTCCAGCAGTCCCTTGTCCCCGGGTGCGGAATCCACCGCCTTCTTCCAATGGGCCAGCGCCTCGTCCACGCGGTCGGCACGCAGGCAGGCGAGGCCGGCCAGCTTCAGCGCCTCGGGCATCTGCTTGTCGCGCGGCGGCACGGCGAGGGCGTCCTTCTCGGCGGCGGCGAAGTCCTTCTTGGCCACCAGCAACTTCGCGCGAGCCAGCCTGAGCCACGCCGCCGTGGGCTCGGCGGCGATCGCCTTTCCGAAGGCGGACAGCGCCTCTTCTTCCTTCCCGGCAGCCAGCCACTCGCGACCGAGGATCGCCCACGCGCCCGCCTCCCCTGCCTCCGCGCGTTCAAGCAACTCGGCCTCCAGCTCCGCCGCAGGCTTCTCCTCCAGCCACGCATCGCGGAATCTCTGGAAGAGTGCCTCGCTCTCCGGACGCTTGCGCAGCGCCTCATGATATCCCGCCGCCCTGCCCGGCATTTCACCGGCAGTCACCGGCAGCATTCCACAGAACAAGAGAAACCACGCGCGAGTCATGCCATCTCCATACGTGCTGCGGGCGACCGCCACACGTGAATTTCTTGTAAAGAAACCGGGATTCTCCTCGCGGAAACGACCTCAATTTATTCCGAAAATCTCCACTTCGGCGATGCGCGCGGTGCTGTCGGCTCCGGCGTCGTCGATGGTGACCTTGAAATAGCGGGCCTTCACCGGAGACAGGTCGATGTCGGTGACATTGTGGAGGTTGCCTGTCACCTTGTGGACCTGTTTCCATGACTTCCCGTCCATGCTGGACTGGATCGTGAAAGCGCGGGAATTCCGGCTTTCCTCCGCACCGCCGTCACCCGCGTGCCGGATCACGTAGCGGCGGACTTCCTTCGGCGCGCCGAAGTCGAAGCCGAGCCAGCGCTTGTCCTTCTCCGCGGTGGACCAGTGCGTGGAGGGCGAGCCGTCCATGGCCAGCGCGGCGTCACCCGCGCCCGCTTTCACAACGGTCTCCGGCGCGAGGCAGAGATTGTAGGGCACGCCTTCCGCCTGGTTCATCAGGTTGAAGTAGTGGTCCGCCCGGACGAGGCTGATCTTGCCCGGATACTCGCGCTCGAGCTGTTCCTGCAGCGCGAGCACGCGCTCCGGGCGCATCTTCCACGCCTCGACCTGGTAGCTGAGGAAGAGCGGCGACTTCCCGTCCCACTCGCGGATCCTCTCCACCATGGTGCCGTGCATGTGCTCGTTCGACCCGGCGTAGGGGATGACCAGCTTGTCAAAGCGCAGCCGCCCGTTTTGCACGCCGCCCGCGACCTCCGGCACATCCTTGAAGTTCTGCACGGTCGCGCCGTAGAGATTGCGGCAGTGCTTTTCGTACGATGCGCGCTGCATCGGCGTCATGTCGTCCCAGATGGTCGCCACGCGCAGGCCGGAGCGCTGGAGATAGGTCTCCGTCATCCGCGAGTATCCATCCATGCGGGCGGGCTCGGTGAGCTTCGGCCCGATGGGCGCGCCGGGCTCGGTGAGGGTATTCACTGGCATCAGGTAGCCCATGCCGGAGGGACCGGTGACGAAGCAGTCCTGCGAAGTCGCATGGGCATAGTAGTAATTCAGCATCCCCGGCGCGATGTCCACCAGGCCGGGCGCGATGGTCCAATTCAGCGGCACCTTCCCGCGCACCTCCGACGAGCCGTCCCAGGCCTGCCGCATCGCGTGCTGCACGTACTGGATATTGTCGCCGTCGCTGATGAAAACGGAGATGTACACCTTGTTCTCAAGCGCGGGCATCCTCGGCACCGGCGGCACCGTGATGCGCGGGTCCGTACCGGCATAGACGCTGCCGCTGACGAAGAAGTCCGCGGGCAAGGTGCCGATGCCGAATTCCGTCGCGAGCGGGATGCCCGTGCGCTCCGTGGAATACCAGCCCAGCGCGATGCCGTCCCCCGCCTTCATGTCGCGGAAGAAGGTCCGCAGCACGTCGCGCTGCTTGTCATTCTGCGTGTCCAGCCACACCACCGCGGCACCGGTCGCCGCCGCGATGTCGCGCGTGTGGTGGTAGTCGCCACCGCCGCGCTGGTCGTGCGGCTTCGCATTCACGATCACGCGCCGGTCGCACTTCGGCCAGTAGTGCTTGTGCATGTGGGCGTAGAGCTCCATCGGCGATGGCAGGTCGAGGCCGGTCAGATCCTCCACCACCTTCAGATCGATGCCCGCCGCCTTCATGTCGGCCATCACCTCCCGCGTCACCGGCAGGGCACGCTGGATGCCCGCGGCGGTCCCGGCGAGATTGCGGAAATGCGGGTTCTTCGAGGGATCGTAGAGGACGACGCCCGTCACCTCGCCCGCATACTTTTTCACCAGGTCCCACTTCGCCTCGCGCGGCAGGGGCTCGGCCATGCCGAGTTTCAGGGTCTTCGGCCAGGTGTCCCGGCCTTCTCCCGAGCGCTCGTCGAGCAGGAGGATGCGCGGCTGCTTGCGATTCACCTGACCCTGAAGGGCGGAAAAAGTGATCTGCTCGTCCTTCGACAAAGCCTGCACCACGATGGTGTCCAGCTTCTCCGCCGGAGCCGCGAAGATCGGCAGCGCCTGACCCTTCGGCCACGACAGGCCCTCGGACGGCTGCTGCGCCGCCGGATAGGGCGCGTAGCGGCTGGCCTGCGCATGTCCCGCTCCCGGCAGCAGCGCCAGGCTTCCCATCAGTAGTCCGATCTTTCGCATGTTGGAGATGAATGGCTGGCGTTGTCCAATGAGCCGGGGGAATGCCCGCTACGTCTTGCCCGGCGAGATTGTTTCACTGGTGGACTCCGTTCCACAAAAGAATCAGACATGCGGACGGGGCCATGCGTTTCCCGCATGCTGAGGCTTCCGAGAGGCTATTTCCCGCGCCCGCGGATTTCTGTCACGCTGCTTCCCGTTATCCCAAAATCAATACCGTCATGACCAAGCTCCTCGTCCTCTACTACTCCACCTACGGCCACATCGAAACCATGGCAAACGCCGTCGCCGAAGGCGCGCGCACCGTGGATGGCGTGGAAGTCACCCTCAAGCGCGTCCCGGAAACCATGCCGCCGGAAGTCGCCGCCGCCTATGGCGCTAAGCTCGACCAGGCCGCACCCGTCGCCGACCCGAAGGAGCTGGGTCAATACGACGCGATCATCTTCGGCACGCCCACCCGCTTCGGCAACATGGCCGCGCAGATGCGGAACTTCCTCGACCAGACCGGCAAGCTGTGGATGGAAGGCGCGCTCGTCGGCAAGGTCGGCAGCGTCTTCGCCAGCACCGGCACCGGCGGCGGTAACGAGTCCACCATCCTCACCTTCATCCCCACCCTGCTCCACCACGGCATGGTCTATGTGGGCCTGCCCTATGCCGCACCGGAGCTGACCGACATCAGCGAGGTCCGCGGTGGCAGCCCCTACGGCGCGGCTACCATCGCCGGTGCCGATGGCTCGCGCCAGCCGAGCGAGAAGGAGCTCTCGCTCGCCCGCTTCCAGGGCAAGCACGTCGCCGGCATCGCTGCGAAGCTGAAGGCCTGAGGAGTGCCGAGGTCCCGTCGACACAAGTCGACGGGACACTTCATCCACCACCGGCATGCGCCTCCTCCCCGCCGTCCTGATCGCCCTCGCCGTGGCCGCCTGTGCCCCGGCGAGGCTTGAGCGCATTGCCGAGAAGCAACGCCGCGCCGCCGTCTCGCCAACCGACCTGCACCGGGCGCTGGAGGGAGCGCAGGACGCCGCGGCGAAGCGCGCGCTGGGCGAGTGGCTGGCAGGCGCGCCGCGAGGAGAAAGCACGGTCGATGGCTACACGGTCCGCTTTCACCAGGGCGGAGAAGGCATCTATGCGGCGGACTACTTCGACCGGCTGGAGCCTGCCTCCCGCTACAAGGTGACGGGGCTGGCGCACCATCAGGTGGATGGCATCGGCATCCCGCTCACCGGCTATCGCGAGAATCGCCACCGGCAAGCCATAGAGCGCTGGTACCCGCCGGAGGCCATCACGCGTGCCGTGACCGCGGTCGCGGTGAGGAAGGGCGCGCGCGAAATCGAGATCCGCCTCCACGACCGGCTGAAGACCGAGAGCATCATGCTCGCCGGCAAGCGGCAGACGCTCGCTGGCGACTTCACCGTGCCATGGACGGCGATGCTGGAGCACACGCGGCCGCTCGCGCAGTCGGGCATCACCGCGGTGATCCGCAAGAAGTCGCTGCGCGAGTCCGGCTTCGCGCTCGTGGAGGAGTACGATCCGAAGCGCACGCCGGTCATCTGCATCCACGGCCTCTTTTCCACGCCGCTCGCCTGGGCCGAGCTGACCAATGAGCTGTGGGCGGACCCCGCCATCCGCAGCCGCTACCAGGTGTGGCACTACCTCTACCCGACCAATGCCCCGGCGCTCTACTCGGCCCGCATCATGCGCGGGCAGCTCGACGAGCTGAGAAAGCACCTCGATCCCGAGGGCGACGATCCCGCGATGCGGCGCAGCGTGGTGATCGCGCACAGCAATGGCGGCCTGCTCGCGAAGTCGCTGGCCGTCGATCCCCGTGATGCCTTCTGGGATGCCGTCTTCACCCGCCCGCTGTCCTCGCTCGACCTCACCCACGACGAGCGACGCACGCTGGACGAGGCCTTCTACTGGAAACCTCGTACTCACGTGGACCGCGTCATCTTCTGCTCCGTCCCCTTCCGCGGGAGCAACTGGGCGAACTCGTGGCTGGGCCGCTTCGGCCAGCGCTTCGTGGCACAGGACGACCGCTTCCAGGATTTCTTCCGCGGCATCGAGAAGAAGAACCCGGGCATGCTCCAGCCCGACTACGAATCACTCACGCGCGGCAAGGTCACCAGCCTCATCGCGCTCTCGCCGAAGCAGCGGTCCATGGAAATCTTCGACCGCCTGCCGCTGGTGAAGGGCACCGCCGGTCACGTCATCACCGGCTCGCGCGATCTCTTCGTCGCGCCGTCCAGCTCCAGCCTGCCGGGAGCGGAGTCATCCTTCGAGGTGCCTGCCGGTCACGGGTCATTCCACCACTCGCAGGCGATCGAGGAGATCAAGCGAATCCTGCTTCTGCCGGAGGCGCGCTGAGGCGGTATTTCTCACGATCCCTCACCATGCCATTTGCACTCGGGCCGGTTGCGTGCGAAGCTGTTAGTGGTGAAAAGCGATCCTCCCCCCGTGCCCATGCGCCGCTCCGGCGCACTGGTCATCCTTGCGGGGATCTTCATCCTGCTCGGCACGTCGTGGCTGGTGATCGAGGAGAGCGACCTGATCACCCGGGTCGCGGCGAGCGCCGTGATCCTGCTCGCCACCGGCCTGCTGATCGGGCGGCTGCGCACCATCCCTGAGGCCACGAGCGCGTCCGACCGGCTTGCGGAGATCAACCGGCGGCTGGAGGACGAGCTCGTCCAGATGCGCGAGCAGCACCGGCAGCTCGACCACTACTTCGAGATGCTGATGGCGAACGTGCCGGCCAACATCTATTTCAAGGACCGCGAATCCCGCTTCCTCCGCGTGAACCAGAGCATGGCGACCTACGTGAGGAAGGGCCACCCGCGCGACCTGATCGGGAAGAACGACCACGACCTCTTCGACCGCGAGCACGCCGACGATGCGCGCGCGGACGAGCTGCGCATCATCAATACCGGCGTGCCGGTCAACGGCCTGGTCGAGCACGAGGTCTTCCCCGACGGATCGGTCGGCTGGGTGCTGACGAACAAGATGCCCTTCCGCGACCGCGAGGGAAACATCATCGGCACCTTCGGCATGTCCAGCGACGTGAGCGAGCTGGTGAATGCGAAGCAGGAGCTGGAGCGCGAGCGCTACCTGCTGCGCTCCCTCATTGACGCCTTCCCCGACAAGATCTTCGCCCGCGACCTGCAGCGCCAGTACCTGGTGGTGAACCGCGCGATGGCCGAGTGGGTCGGTGCCTCTTCTCCGGAGGAGATGATCGGCAAGACCCCGGCGCACTACTTCCCGGAAACCATCGTGAAGGAAGGCGAGGCCGAGGACCAGAGCATCATCGAGAACCGGCTCGGCGTGATCAACCGCGAGTGGGACCTGGAGTGGAAGCCCGGCGACGTCCATCACTTCGTCACGACGAAGGTGCCGCTCTTCGACGCGGAAGGCCAGATCTGGGGTTTCGTCGGCATGGACCGCGACGTGACCGAGCAACGCCGCGCGCAACTGGAGGTGATCCAGGCCGAGCAGCGGATGCAGGCCATCATCGACAACAGCCCGGCCGTCATCTCGATGAAGGACCTGGAGGGCCGCTACCTGATGGTGAACCGCGGCTTCGAGGATCTCTTCGGCCTGGCGCGCAAGGACGTGCTGGGCTTCACGGACCACCAGCTCATCGCGGACAAATCCGCCGCCGATAAATTCCGCAAGCACGACATCCTCATCGCGGAAGGCGGCGAGGCGCTCCAGATGGACGAGGAGCTGTACGTGGACAACGAGCCGCGCACCTACGTGGCGGTGAAATTCCCCCTGCGCGACCTGAACGGGCAGATCCAGTCGATCGGCGCGATCTCCACGGACATCACCGACCGCAAGGCCGCCGAGCAGGCGATGCATGTGCTGAACCAGGATCTGGTGAAGGCGAACGAGGACCTGAAGCGCGCGCAGGAACAATTGATCCAGGCGGAGAAAATGGAGTCGGTGGGTCGCCTCGCGGCGGGCGTCGCGCACGAGGTGAAGAACCCGCTCGCGATGATCGGCATGGGCATCGAGCTGCTCGCGCGCCGCATCCCCGCGGAGGACACGCAGGCGCAGGAGACCATCGAGCGAATGAAGCGCGGGATCGACCGCGCGAAGAAGATCGTGAAGGGCCTGGTGGACTACTCGTCGGCGCGGAAGCTCTCCGTGGAGCCAAAGGATATCTCCGAGGTCATCGGCGACTCGCTCGCGCTGGTGGAGTATCCGCTGAGGCAGGCGAAGGTGAAGCTGGAGACCGAGATCCAGCCCGCCCTGCCGCGCGTGAGCGTGGATGCGACGAAGATGGAGCAGGTGATGGTCAATCTCATGATCAATGCGATGCATGCCATGCCGGACGGAGGCACGCTGACGGTACGGGCCTTCTCCCGCGCACTGAGCGGGGTGCGCCGCGACGTGGGCGTCCGCACCGCCGGGCACCTGCGCGAGGGCGACCGGGTGGTGCGGATCGAGGTGGATGACAGCGGCTCCGGCATCGACGAGGCAAACATGTCGAAGATCTTCGACCCCTTCTTCACGACGAAGGCCACGGGCCAGGGCACCGGCCTGGGACTCGCCGTGTGCCGGAAGATCGTGGAACTCCACAATGGCATGCTGGAGCTGGAAAACCTGCCCGGCGGCGGCGTCAGGGCATCCATCACCCTGAAGACCTGACGAACGAAAATGGCATCCCTCCTGCGAGAAGACCTCGCGAATTTCCCAACTTCCACTAACTTGCCAAATACCACCACTGCCATGGAAACGCCCCGAATCCTGATCATCGACGATGAAGCCGACTTCACCGCCCTGCTGCGTGCGAACCTCGAGGAAGTCGGCAACTTCGATGTCCACGACATCAACGACTCCTCCCTCGCGCTGACCACCGCGAAGAACTTCATGCCCGACCTGTGCGTCATCGACGTCGTCATGCCCGGCATGGACGGCGGTGACGTGGTCGCGCAATTCCGCGCCGATCCCGACCTGAAGAATATCCCGGTGCTGATGCTCACCGCGCTGGTCGAGGAGAACCCGGAGACGCCCGATGGCGAGACCCAGACCGGCGGCCTGCCCTTCGTCAGCAAGACGTCCGACTTCGACACGATCCTCGCGTGCATCGAGAAGCATCTGGAAGAAGCACGCGTAAAAACTCCCGCCGATGAACCGCAGATGGCGGAGCCCTGGGAGATAGGTTGACGCTTCCGGGAAATCCTTTGCGCCGAATTATCTTCTGCTAGAACCGCCGTCCATGACCCCGGACGTGGAGCGGTTTCTGGATCTGGCAACGCGGCACCTTGCCTCCTCTCCCGAAGAACGGGAGGAGGCAAAAGGCGAGCTGATGTCGCGCACCACGCACGGCGGCATCCCGTATGAAATGCTGGATCTCACCGGGCCGAATGAAGCACTGGCCTCGGCTCCGCCGCCGAAGCCGCGCTTGCGCCGCGCCCTGCTGAGCGTCAGCGCGGTGTTGCTGACCGGGGCCGTGGCGGCGGTGATCCTGCACCTCGCATGGCAGACCTTCCTCCTGAGACAGGTGACCATGATGAGTTCCCGCGAGCTCTATGCCGTGGGAGACGATCCCGGGAAAACGGCACTGGTTGTCGACCATCTGCGCAGGGTCGCGCCCACGCTGCCGCTCGGCCTTCATCCGAAGGCGGGATCGCCCGAGGAAACCGCGGACATTCTCGCGAGAGATCCCGGCGACCTCGCTATGCTCCAGCAGCATGTCACCCGGCAGGTGGATTGGACGGACCACTCCGCCGACATCGACTGGGAAAACGTTGCCCGTCTTGATCCGGACAATGCTCTCTATCCTCTGCTGAGGATTACTCCCCAGTTGGCGAAGGCTCACGGCGACATCAATACCCGCTTATACAATGGAGCTATCCGGGTTAGTTCCAAAGCCGATTTCGACAAAGCACTGGAGTTGTTTTCCGAAGCTGCGGCAAAGCCTGTTTACGTTGACCATGCGACCAGTCTGCAGAGGCAACAAATGGACGCCTTCCCTTCTCCTCGCTCGCTCACCGAAGAAATGATCGCGCTGGAGATCTCTGAATTGGTGAGACCGACATTCAAATCCGATTCAGATGCTCTGGAAACATTGGCGGAAGCTCATTGCCAGGCTTTGCTCGCAGATGGCGACATGGACGGGTTGAAGAATTTCTTCGACAAGTGGAAGCACGTTACCGAGCGGGTGATCGACTCGCCGCAGGCTGGTGAATTCAGCAACGACGGAATCCTCGCTCAGTTGGAAGATATGGGGGGATCGATCCTGTGGGGCCTTGATGGATTCGTCATGACGGATGAAATAGCAGAGGCGGAGCATCGCATCTCAATCCTGTCGCGCCTAACCTCGTCCCACGACCCACTCTCACCGGAGATGGAATTCTCAATAGGGTTTCGTTTGCGTTCCACAGCGCGCATACCTGCCAGCATCACGCCAGAAGAAACTCTCCCGTCAAAGCTCGCGGAGTTTGCCTTCATGCACCGCGTCCTTCTCGCACCGATCTCATTCCTTGCCCTGGTCTTCGCCGGATTGGTCGGACTTGAGACATGCCGTCGTTCGGTGGCAGTGAAGCGGCTTGCCCGCGGGCTGATGCCGCTCTTGAAGAAGGAAGATCACCTGTGGATTGTCGGACTCGGGCTTGCCCTCCCGTGGCTGTGGTGGGGGGGCATCACCCGGATGACTCCGCTCGGCTGGACCGATCGAGGAATGGATGAGGTGTGGTCACCCTTGATCTGGATCATCCAGCCCAGCGCGGGCTTCATTCTTTCGGCGGTGATGCTGCTCCAGACCGCCCGATGGCGTTGGGGAGTGCGCGGCGGCGTCATCGGCCTGGGCGTTTCACATGCGTGGATCGGCTGGGGAGTCGCGGCGCTGACCGGCCTGTCGATCCCCGCTGCAGGAGCCCTCCGTTACTTCGACACTCTCAGCGGAGACGAGGAGAAGATCTATCTCATCGCGACCGGAGGCATGGCCGCGTGTGGCATCCTGTGGCTCCTGTGGCAGGGCATCATGGCTCTCTTCTCGACGCGCCTCGCATCCCTGCGGCCAAATCTGGTGATGAGGGCCACGCTGCCATGGGCGATGACTGGCGTTGCCACGCTCCTCATCGCCGTGCCTGTCTCGATGGCCATGGAGCGCCACTGGATGGCGAAGGACCCGCTCTTCTCACCATGGACCAGCAAGACCCATGTGAACGCATTACGGGAACGGCAGGCGGCAGAGATAAAGGAGATGGCGAGCGAGTGGGAATGACTTCTCACCGCACCTGCATTTCCAATACATCGCGCAGGGCCGTCAGGAGGGCCGCGGTCGTGTAGGGCTTTGGCAGGAATTTCACCGGCTCGCCGCCTTCATCGAAGGACGCCATGGACGTGACGCCGCTGACGCCGATCACCGGCACCGTCGGGTCGATGCGGCGCAGTTCGCGGATCAGGGCCGGGCCATCGACGCGCGGCATTGCCATGTCCGTAATGACCACGTCGATCTCAAAGCGCCGCGAGACGAAGAGCGTGATCGCCTCCGCACCGTCCGCCGCATCCAGGATCTCGTAGCCATACGCCTCCAGCGTCTGCCGGGTGATGTGGCGGATCGATGCCTCGTCATCCACGACCAGCACCGTCTCGCCACGGCCGCGCGGCAGGCTGGGGCTCACGGTGATGGAGGGACGTGAGCCCACCTGGCCGAGCGCCGGCAGAGAGACCGTGAAGGTGGTTCCTTCCCCCGGCTCGCTCGCGACTTCCAAGGTGCCGCCGTGGCCGCGCACGATCGCCAGCGCGGTGGAGAGCCCGAGGCCAGTGCCTTTCCCCGGCTCCTTGCTGGTGAAAAAGGGGTCGAAGATCCTGCCCAGCAGGCCCGCGGGGATGCCCGAGCCGGTGTCCTCCACGTCCACCCTCACGCGTGGCTCGTCGTTGTTCACGTTCACGGCCCGCAGCCGCAGCAGCCCGCCATCCGGCATGGCGTCGCGCGCATTCACGCAGAGATTCAGCAGCACCTGGTGGAGCTGTGTGGGATCGGCATGCACCCGCAGCAGCCCGGCGGGCGCCTCCAGCTCCACGCGGATCGACTTCGGGAAAGTATCCCCGATGATGCGGACGACTTCCTGGAGCACGCGCCCGACATCCACCTCCACGCGGCGGCCCTCCATGCCGCGGGCGAAGGAAAGGATCTGCTGCACCATGTCTGCCCCGCGCCGCGCGCTGGCACCCACGATCTCCAGGATCTCGCGGTCCGCGGCATCGTCGAGGCGGTGCTTCAGCAGGTCCACCGACATGATGACGGGGGCGAGCACGTTGTTCAGGTCATGCGCGATGCCGCCGGCCAGCGTGCCGATGCTCTCCATCCGCTGCGCCCGCAGGAACTGCTGCTCGAGCTGCTTCCTCCCGGTGATGTCGGTATTGATGGAGAGGATCGAGCGGGGCTTCCCCTCGGGATCGCGCAGCAGCGTCCAGCGGCCGTCCACGGTGACCGCCTGTCCCGCGCGGGTGAATTGTGCGATCTCGCCGGACCATTCGCCCTGCTCCAGCACCGCGCGGGTGGACGCGAGGAATGCCTGCTCATTCTGATAAAGCAGCTCCCGGACGGAGCGACCCATCGCCTCCTCCGCGGTCCAGCCGTAGAGCAGGCTGGCACCGTGGTTCCAGTAGATGACCTGGTGATCGAGGCCGAGCACGATGATCGCGTCGCGCGCCTTTTCGATCAGCGCCGCCTGCTCGACGAGCTGGGTCTCCGCGATTTTCGAGGCGGTGATGTCGCGCATGGTCCCGACGACCCGCCCGACCTTTCCCGAGGCATCCGGGATGGGGGCAAACTGGACCCTCAGCCAGCGGATCTCGCCATCCGGCCGACGGATGCGGAAGTCCGCTTGCGCCGACTCCCCGGCGAAGCGCTTGCGGGCGACCTCCTCCATCATCGGGCGATCCTCCGGCAGGATGTCCTGCATGTAGGCCCTCGTGTCGGCGTAGATGTCGCCGAGGGGCCGGCCCCACACGGTCTCGTAGGCCGGGCTCATGTAGAGCAGGCGATCCTGGACGATGTCGTAGCTGTAGAAGACCTCGCCAATATTCTCCGCCATCTCGCGGAAGCGCGTCTCGCTGTCGCGCAGTGCCTGCTCCGCCTCGCGCCCGGCGGTGACATCGCGACAGGTGCCGAGCAGCCGGACCGGCTTGCCCGCGCCATCGCGGAAGACCTTCCAGTGGAGCTCCAGGTGCTTCACGCGCCCGTCGCGCAGGCGGGCCCGGTGGACCAGGGAGTCCGGCCCGGTGCCCTCCACCGAATTCTTGTACCCCTCCTCCACCCGTGCCCTCTCCTCCTCCGGCGTCTGCTTGAGGATGATCTCGAAGGTCGGGACAAAGGTCGCCGGGTCCGTCTCGAAAATCCGGTGCATTTCCTCAGACCACGCGATGACACCTGTGACCAGGTCCGACTCCCACCAGCCCATCTCCGCGACCCGCTGGGCCTCCACGAGGCGCGAGCGCTCCTCGGCGAGTTGGTTCGCCAGTTCGCGCTGCTCGCTTTCGCTTGTGGCCAGCGATTGATAGCTGGCCTCGATCTCCTCGCAGGTGCGGCGCACCAGGTACCAGAGCAGCACCGAGGTCAGCATGACGAAGAGCAGGCCCTTCACCAGACTCCACCGCAGGATCATCTCCGAGTGCGGCAGCAGCGGCTCCAGCGCACGGTCCGAAAGGATGATCCACAGCGTGGCGAAGATCCAATAGCCCACGACGATTCTCCACGCGCGGGCTCGCGCCGTGTCCTTCGGAGGCGTGGTTGGGGTACGGTTCATCACCATTCTCGGGGAGAAACCAGCGGCGACTGGGTTGCCTCGTCACGCAAGACGACTGCCCGCTTGAGAAATCATGGATCGCCCCGGCGATCAAGCGACCAGTAACGTCGCGAAACAAGACGTCCTGACAGCTTTCTCCCGGAATCGTCCTCCGCGATGGCGTGATAGCGCCCTTTCAAACGCAGGCCATACTTCACCCAAGATGACGACTACGGGGGCCGCCAAAGAAACCGCAAGAATCCTGATTGTGGACGATGAGCCTGCGATCCGGGAAGTTCTCCGACAGGCGTTGATGGCGGAAGGCTTCGAGGTCGAGATGGCCAGGAATGGCACCGAGGCCGTGAAGCACGTGCGCGAAGGTGCCTTCGATCTCGTCCTCACCGACCTGATCATGCCCGGCAAGGATGGCATCCAGACCATCCTCGAGCTGCGTGCCGTGGATCCCCGTATCCAGATCATCGCGATGTCCGGCGGCATCGTCTCCGGCGGCGGCGACTTTCTCCCGCTGGCCCGCCAGCTCGGCGCGCGGACGGTGCTGAGCAAGCCCTTCGAATATCGCGTCTTCATGGACTCCGTGCGCGACGCGCTGGGCATCGCCGCGTGAGGTTCCGTTCGTGACACCCGCCGGGATACGGCGATGCTCGCGACGTGACATTTTTCACGATCTCGGCACTGAAGGAACAAGCGGGCGAGCAGCCTCCCATCGCCGCCGCGGTGGATTGCGAATTGCAGTCACGCAGCCAGCGGCAGACGAAGGCGGGCAAGCCCTACCTCGTCATCACCTTCGCGGACGCCACCGGCAGCTTCAACCTGAATGCCTGGTCGGACGCGCCGATGTTCGAGGCGGCGCAGGGCATGCCGGACGGCACCGTGGTGCGGCTGGATGCCGAGTGGACGCAGAACCAGTACGGCCTGAATGGCGCGAACATCTCGTGGGAGCGCCTGACCGGCGAGGACCTCGAGGCCTTCTACGCGGGTGACGCCGCGACGGCGGAAAAGCAGCGCCGCGATTGGGAGACCATCACGACCTTCGCCGCCGGGGTGAAGGACCCGCGGCTGCACGCGCTGGCGAAGCGCTTCATCGACGATCTCGGCCCGAAATTTCGCCGGGCAGCCGCCGCCCGGAAAAACCACCACGCCCGCCGCGGCGGACTGGTGGAGCACGTGGCGCAGATGATGCGCATGGCGGACCTCGCCGCCTCCGCCTACCCGCAGCTCAATCGCGACCTGCTGCTCATCGGCGTGCTCTTCCACGACTGCGGGAAGCTGTGGGAAAACCAGTATCCCGAGCGGGGATTCGCGCAGGGCTACACGCTGCACGGCGAGATGCTCGGCCACATCCCGCTGGGCATAGAGCTGGTGAACAAGCTGTGGCGCGACGTGGCGGAAAGCCCGGTCGCCAAGGACTGGCTGCCGCTGGAGCCCGCGAGCGAAAGCGTGCGCCTGCACCTGCTGCACCTCATCGCCAGCCATCACGGCGACTACCAATTCGGCTCCCCTGCCCTGCCGCGCACGCCCGAAGCGATCGCGCTGCACCACATCGACAATCTCGATGCGAAGCTGGAAATGATGAAGGATGCGTATGCGAATGCGAACGAGATCTCGGTCGGCATCTATGAGAAACAATTCCCGCTGCCCGCGAACCTCGTCGCACCGCTGCCCGCCTTCGATGCCCCTCCGCTGATCGCAGCGGAGAATGAGCCGGCGACCGACCTGTTCTAACCTTTCCCACCCTGATACCACGCACCATGGAGCAAGAAATGATCCTCTGCATCCCGGGCCCCTGGGCCGATCGCTCGGAATTCCTGAAGGCCATCATCACGACCGAGCCTGCGGGCCAGTTCATCTTCGCCGGAGGCCTGCTCGCCCACCCTTCGGGTGAGGATCACGTGCCGCTGACCTATGCGGATGCCGATCCGGACATGGCCCAGGCTTTCCACCTGGCCGGGCAGGGACAAATTTCCGATGAAACGCTGGAGGCGATCTCCGCACATGGAGGCGTGGCCTACCTTCACTTCGCGATGGATCTCCCGGAGGAACTGGAGCGCATCGTGAAATTCACCGACGTGGTCCGCCGCGCCGGGGGCATCGCGGTGAAGGTGGAATCCTGCGGCGTGGCCCACGAGTGGGAGAGGTGGTCCAAGCTGCTCTCCGGAAATGCATTCGACCACTATTGCAGCGCCTGCACCCTGATCGGCGGCGAGGACTACTTCTACTCCTGCGGCATGCACCACTTCGGACTGCCCGAGTGCAGCATTCCCACGGACTTCGATGCCGAGGAAGCGGCACACCTGATCAACCAGTTCAATCTCTATCAGATCGTCTCAAATCCCCATTTGGAGTCCGGCCACACCGTCAGCCTGTCCGAAGAATCGATTCGCTTCCGATTGACGCTGGAAGAAGATGGGCGACATGAGGCGGATGACCTTTTCCACAATCCCCACGGCGTCTGGGTGCTGACGCCATGCGAATAAATCACGCCCCGGCCCCTCAGACCGATTCATGCGGTGGACGAATCCTGCCGATTCCTCCGCCGATCCTGCGATGATGAAACCTCTGCCTGATTCCCGGGTTATCCTCTAGCGACATGGAGCACTGCCACGGCACCCTGATCCGTCTGACCAAGCTGACCGACACCAGTTGGATCGTACATTGGTTCACGGCAGGGCACGGGCTGATCAAGACCGTGGCGAAGGGTGCGCGCAGCCCGAAAAGCCAGTTCGCCGGGAAGCTGGACCTGTTTTTCGACGCCGAGATCACTTGGGCGAAGGCGCGCACCGGAGAGCTGCACGGCCTGCGGGAAGTCGCGGTGGCCACCACGCGGGAGCCGATCCGCGGTAATTACAATGCAATGCTTTTGTCAGGCTATTGGTGCCGCCTGCTGGAGCTGCTGATCGAGCGTGACCACCCGGAACCGGAATTGGCCGATTTACTGCGAAGAGGGCTCGATCATGTCGCATCTAACGGCCCTTCCATACGTGCAATGGTGCATTTCGAGCAGGAACTCGCGAGAAATCTGGGCATTCTGCGCGAACGCAAGCAGGCGGTCAGCGCGCTCCGCGAAACGCTCGGCAGCCTCCCTCCGCAGCGTGCCCAATTGATGGAACGACTTTCACCCGCAGCAGAAATACCCGTTGCGGAAACCGAAACCGGTGATTTAAAGTAAATACAAGCCATGGACTCACCAACAGCTACCCTGATTCAAATCCTCCGCGGCCGTGTCGATGAACTCGTCGCCGTGGGAGACCTCGACGAAGCAGTCCACGCCGCGACCGCTGCAGTCCTCAAGGCGCAGCAGATGCTCAGCAGCGACCTGGAGAGCATCGACGAGTTCGCCAGCTC
This sequence comes from Luteolibacter flavescens, assembly GCF_025950085.1. Taxonomy (NCBI): domain Bacteria; kingdom Pseudomonadati; phylum Verrucomicrobiota; class Verrucomicrobiia; order Verrucomicrobiales; family Verrucomicrobiaceae; genus Neoluteolibacter; species Neoluteolibacter flavescens. Next base: position 253,169 of record NZ_JAPDDS010000006.1, on the reverse strand, counting down.
CCTCGAGGTGCGCGCGGACGTCTATCGCCAGCTCGGCCTCCTCGAGGAAGCGCGGGACGATTACAAGCAGGCCATCGAGCAGCTTGAGAATCGCCCGGACCGCAGTTCACAGATCGGCCGCCTCTACGCCGGCTACGGCGCGGTGCACGACCAGCTCGGCAACAGCGAGCGCGCCGCCGAACTCTGGCAACAGGCCATCCACTACTTCGAGGCATCCGAGCCACCCGCGCTGCTCGACATTGCCTCGATGTCCAACAACATCGCCTACCTGAAGAAGGCGGGCGGCGACGTGGAAGGCTCCGAGGCGCACTTCCTGCGTGCCTTGGAAATCCTTCACAAGGAGCTGGGCCCCGACAACGAGGAGACGGCCTCCGTGTCCAACAATATCGGCGCGCTCTATCAATCGGCCGGCTACTTCGAACAGGCCCGCGAGATGCACCTGATGGCGCTCGATGCACGCCGCAAGCTCTTCGGCGAGAATCATCACGACACCGCCCAATCCCACAACAACCTCGCGCTGGCGCTGCTGGCCACCGGTGACAAGGCGTGGGCGCAGCGGCACTTCGAGAAGTCAATCGCCGGCTTCAAGTCGCTGGGGATCGAATACGCCGAAGACCTCGTGGCCGTGGCCGAGAACTACTCCGCATTCCTGCGCGAGGAAGGTCTCTTCACCCGTGCCGACGAGATCGCAGCCGAGATTAACGGCGGATCGGTGGCCGGAGTCGCCTGAGGCGCTTATCAATCTGGCGGGTGCCGGTGAGACGATCACCGGCGCGCCGCCTAGCTGCTCGCGGTGGAGGATTCCTTCACCGCGATTTTTTCCGCCCGCAGCCAGCGCAGCAGCACGGTGCGATCCCCGGTGAGAAGGCCATGGACTCGGTAGTTCGAGCGGCGTAGTACTTCCGCCGCTTCGCGGTCCTCGTCCACCACACACCATGGCGCGGAGCCGGAGGAGTGGATGAAGCGGAAGCCATCCGGCCGGGTGACGAGGAAGGCGACATGGCTGTCCAGGCCGATGATCCGCACGCCGGGCTCCACCATGGCCAGCTCCCCCGCGAAGGTGTCGTAGGAGACACCCACCCGCAGCGTCATCGCGTCCGCCGGGAGGAAGGTGCGGATGATATTCTGCGAGGGCTGGCGGGCGAGCTTGTAGCGGTCCAGCTTGAAGCCCGCATCGCGCAGCACCGTGGAGACGAAGTAGCCGCACGCGATCTTCCCCTCGCCCGGGACCTCCGACGTGCCATTGAAGTCCCACGGGGTGCCGAGCCAGCACAGCATCATCTCCGGCAGCAGGGTCTCCAGGAAGCTGCGGGTCTCCGCGATCACGCGGTCCTTTTCCTCATTGGTACGAGCCTTGGCGTACTTCGAGGAGAGATCCTTCCGCCAGCGCTCCGCCTCTTCCTTCAGCTCCTCGTAGCGGGCGGAGTCAGGGGCCGGTTTTGTGACGAGCGGCGCGGACACGGTTTGCCACGCGACCGGCAGGCGATCGCGGAAATGCCAGCAGACAGCGCTTACAATTCCTGCCGTGGCTAAGATTGTTAGGAGAAACCGCTTCAACGTGGGGGTTTGAGTTCAATCGGTTACGCGGCCAGTGGCCAATGAATTTCCGATGAAGTTGCACGCGCCGCGGGAAATCCCACGCTTTCCGCCGTGAGCGCGACGCTGTCCCCAAGGCTGCCCGAAGACCAATCCCGCATGATGACCCTGTCACTCGCCGTGGCGGTGGTGCTGCTCGTCGCGAAGACGATCGCGGCGGCCATGACGGGATCCTCGGCGATTTACTCAGACGCCGCGGAGTCCGTGACCCACTTGCTCGCCGTGGCCTTTGCCGCATGGGCACTGCGGCTGGCGCACAAGCCGTCCGACGACACGCATCACTTCGGCCATGACAAGGTGGCCTTCATTTCCTCGGGGTTCGAGGGCGCGATGATCAGTGCGGCGGCGCTGCTCATCCTCTACGATGCGGGCCGCCAGGCGATCAGCGGCTCCGTGATCGAGAGCATGGGCCTCGGCATCCTCGTCACCGCCGGAGCCGCCGCGGTGAACCTGGTGCTCGGCATGGCGCTGCTGCGCGTGGGCAGGAAGCACAACTCCCAGGTGCTGCGCGCGAATGGCGAGCACGTGCTCGCGGACGTATGGACCAGCGGCGCGGTGATCATCGCGCTCGGCCTGGTGTACTTCACTGGCTGGCGCTGGTGGGACCCCATCTGCGCGATCCTCGCCGGCAGCAAGCTCCTGTGGACCGGCTGGCGGCTGATGCGCGAGAGCTTCGGCGGGCTGATGGACGAGGCCGACCTGGCCGTGGAAAAGGAACTGCGCGACATCCTCGACGCCGACTGCGCCACCCGGGGCCTCTCCTACCACAATCTCCGCCACCGCCACTCCGGACGCACGCATTGGGTTGAATTCCACCTCGTCTTCCCCGACGAAACCGACCTCGGCGACGCCCACGAAATCGCCACCGAACTCGAAGGCCGAGTCGCCGCACAAATCGGCCAGGACGTCCGCGTCATCTCCCACCTCGAGCCCCGCTCCGCAGAACACCAGGAGGAGCCGTGGGAGCTGAGGTAGGGAAGATAAATTAACGCATCATCTTACAATTATCTCTCTTTCCTTCACCTCGGAGGAATAGAACAAAATGCCAAACCCGTCTGCTTGACCATTTCCATGTTATTTATTTCATGAATCCATGCCTACCGGCGATGTGACATTCCCCTTCCTTCCCAAGTCCAATTCCTTTTTGGCCAGAGGGATGATCTGGGACATTCCGCTTCGCGATGGCAGCTACGCCTGCGGACGGGTTTATTCCCCCCGCCGGAAAAGCGGGAAGAGCCGATTTTCGTTCTGGGGAGCTTTACTGGATTGGCACGGCTCGGAGAAGCCAACTGTGCAAGCAATTTCAGGCCCGCCAGTGCTATGGCAGGGATGCTTCGACGTTCGCTCACTCGCTCACTCGGGGTCAATGATGCTGGACATCCTACCACTGGAAGCAGACGACTTCATGGTCCCGCCTGTCCTGACCTCTTTGCTAAATGGTATTGTAACGCTCGGCTACGACGAAGAACGCCCCGCAACTGAGACCGAATTCCGCACATTGCCGATAATGTGCGTTTGGGAAAACAACCAAAGCTTCATCAGGATTGCTGAAGAGGTCTTTCTAGATGGAAAACCCATGCATCATGAACGGACCCCCGTTGAGAATGAACTCTTGGACAAGCTCGGGATTAGCGCGCCAGGAGATCTCAAGAAACGGCAGGCGGAGATAGCTCGCGACTGGCGGCGCTCGAAGAGGGCTAAACCGGCTTCGCGCAAATCGAAGACGCGAGTCGAAAAGCAGTCTTGATACGCAATACGGATATTGGGGCCAATTGTCGGTCGGCGAGAGTTCTATCGTGATCAGGCGCCCCCTTCATGCCGCACGAATCGGAACCATTTCGAGTCCCTGCCGTCGTGACCAGTCGAGACTTGCCACTAGCTGTCTCGGAGAGAATCTCTCCATCGAGCCCCCCCGATAAACATATAGCCATGAGACCTCCTGTATTGATGAAAAGGTCGTCGGCGATCCTTTTCATTCTGGCAATTTGTTCATGCAGCGGCACCCGCTTCGCCACAACATCCTCCGGCCAGGGTCAGGAATTCGATGTCCGCTCCTACAAGATCCGGGAAGCCCCGATCCGCACGAGAGGCCATCTCTCCTACGACGCCAAAACCGAGGTGCTTCAAATACAGCCGGAATGCGGCAAACTGATCCATGCCAGCATCAAGCTCGACAACCCGAGCTTCAAAAGCGGCACTTCCTATGATGTTGATCTCTTGGAATGCTCCACCATTGGACACCCCGACCACCCGCACCGCTTTATCGCGATCAGGATCCACGAAGGTGAAAAGTTGGTCCATGACTCATCCGTCTGCGACACTCACAAAGCGTCTATGGCAAGAACCGTCGAAGTTCCGGTAGGTGCGCCAGGCTTTCCATCCAACAGCAAGAACAACAAGAACGACGGTTACTTCAGGGCTCACGATGACCCCAGCTTGAGGCATGTCGTTTGGGTATGCCCCACCTGCAAGAAAAACACTGACCGGAGGATCACGGGCAAACCGTGATTCGCCGCTCGATCACCAGCGGCGGCATCTTGGAAGAACCCATCACAAGAGCGGGAGAAAGGCAGCATTGCCGGTGAGAGGATCGACCACGATGTGGACGAAGTCAGGGTGAATCATGCTTCCCTCGGGCACTTCCATCCGGAAAATGAAGGCCCAGAAACTCGTGGAGATCCCGAGAGCTTCGTGACCGCCGGAGTGATCATCGAGGGAAACCCTCGTCGGCTCGGAACGGAGAGGAAAACGGAGATGCGTCGCCGCTGATTCGGCAAGTCTCCACGCCACCTCCATCGCTTGTTCTTCGGTCAGCATCTATTCCCTGTCCAAGCAACCTCTCAGGGAATCCGACATCAAGCTGGTTTGAACGCACGAGCAGGGACGATGCCCCTCAGACCCGGGCAAAAATGCAGGGAAAGGCGAGTGCCTTTCCCTGCCGTGGGTAAAGCGGAACTCACTTCCGGCGGCGGCGCGCTGCTGCGGCGAGCAGGCCACCGGCGACCAGGGCGAGGCTGCCCGGTTCCGGCACCGCGGTGCCCGTCACCAGGAAGGCAGCGTCGCGACCGGTCGAGCCGACATAGGCATCAAAATTGTTTCCAGCCTGGAAATGTGCGCCTCCGGCATAGCCATTGCCGGTGGTGGTGGAGACATAGAAACCTGCCCGCGAGTAGGCGAAGTAGGTGGTATTGGGAAGCAGCGTGATATTCGACGTGGAGAAGTCGAAGCCCACGCCGGCAACGAAGGCCGCCGACGCGATGGCGCCGACATCACCTTCGATATTGATCGGCGCATCAAGATAAGCCGACGTGAAGAGGTAGAGCATTCCGTTGCCGGAGACCGTGGAACCATTGAAGAAGGCGATGGTCTCCAGCTTGTCCGCGGTGCCGTCATCCGCGGTGGTGAAGGAGATGCCATGGCGGGCATAGGTCGAGGTAAGGCCGGTGGTGGGAGCGTAGCCCGCGATCGTCGCGCCGGAAGCCGAAGCGGCGAGGAAGAGCGAAGCCATTGCGGCAAGGAAGCGGGAAGAGGTCGTTTTAGTCATGCAGGCGTAAGGGACAGATGTAGGGGCAAGTAAAATGCGCGGCATTCCAAAGGTTCGCGAAACCTGATGGTCAACGACAAAAAACCACCCCATCCGGACCAGTTAGAGACCCGCTCTCTTGCCCCGCATGGTCGCGATTCCGCCAACGGCAGGAACCCTAGCGACTTACCATTCCAAGCAGGTCTTCTCTCCCGGAGGATCGCCCGACCCACCCTACGCGAAAAAGGTACCTGCCGTCCGAGGCCGATCTAACAGAATACCGGTCGCCGGGCGGGATCATCGATCTCCTACGATTGCCGTAGATCGTAGCGCTCCGAGACCGATCTCTCATGCTTGAAATATTTTGAACAGCATTCGGCGATTTTGTGGTAGGACTTGTCCGGGCCTCAAACTGCCAAAACCTTGATGTCTCTCGAAACCTGTATTGTGGCGTGCAGCGGACCCGGCGCAGCACAGACGATTGCTCAAAACATCGCCCTCGGATATTTTTCCGCCTTCGTCACGGGTCTGGCTGCGGCATATCTGTTTTGGCTGCGCCCCAGGCCTTTTTGGAATGGGTCAGCCTATGCCTGCCTTCTCCTATTCGCCCTTCATCCCGCGTGGACGATCAGTGCACGGAAGGGCGACTGCGGCCGGATCCAAATGATGGCATCCGTAGCAGTATTCTCGGTTACCATGGGATTGCTGGCTCCCGAGGCTCTGTCCCGCTTGCGTAAGAGCAAACGAGAACGACAAGGTGCATCACCAGACAACGACAATGCGCCGCATTGATTCCCGCCATCTTTCCCACATTGCGAATGTGACAGGTCGTCCATTTGCAATGGTGCCACGCACTTTTCCTTGTCTCTCCAACCTTCTCCCGAAATCACGACTCACATGGCCTGGCCTAGGAAAGGAACGAGGACTCTGGTAGTGGACGGCTCCACTTTCCTGTGGCACTACAGCGCGCATTGCCCGCTCTGCAGCGCGGACGTTTTCACCGTTGGCCGTGAGGGACAGCCCTTCGTCCTGTTCATCGATCCCCGGCCTTGGGAATTCGAGATCAGGCCGGCTTCGGTGGTGGCTGCCATCCGGTGGGCTCTCGCCGAGGGATGGACTCCCGAGAAGGGTCCTACCCGCGCGATGGCACACAACGACATGACCCATCAATTCGAATGGCTGCCGGATGGAGAACGGCATCTGAAATGTAATACGAGCCCCCTGAGCAAAGAGCAGGCGATCGCGAAATACGGGCTGGACGGCTGGTCCGAATGGATGGCCAGCGAGCAAATTACTGCGCCAGCAGTAGTTCCGGGCACGGATCAGGAGACGGGGCAATGATTCAAATCGCTACAATGACCAATCGCTGAATCAGGAGGAATATCTGCCCGGCGTCCCCAGGAGAGCCGAGAGCAAGACATCCTGGCCCACTTTTCAAACCTTCAACCTTTGACCAATCAAGTGTCCGATCATCAGGTAAAAAACCACCCTCTGCGACCCGCGCTCATCATTTTCTACTCCATCGGGTTCCTGTCCACCGGGGCGCTCACGATTGTGACCACCATGATATTTTCACATCTTAGTGGCAGCCTGTTTCTCCACCCGATAATCACCGGTGGGTTTGTCGGCTTTCTTTGTTGCTGGATCGCAGCCGTGTTCGGCTACCACAAGCGGTGGTTCAAGCCCCTTTCAATCGTGGGAATGGCGGTGATTGTGATCTTCTCCCTCTGGGCTGTTTTTCTATGGGGCGCATCAGCGACGGATCGCATATCGTCGATCGGCTTCCTGTTGATCCTAGTCTGGGTATTTTGGGCCGATCTTTATGATCACTGAAGAAATGGGCTTGGCATGCTCACGCCATGGAGGGCGAGGCACTCCAAGTAGAGGCCGGGCAAGCGGGCGTTCGCAGTCGCCTCAACACCCTCGGAACTGCTCTTGATTCTGGAAGGAGACGGGCCGCTCTCCTGTAAGCCGGATTCTGTGGTCCCCGGACCCTGTGTCCGGGGGTGACGATCATTTCTCTGTCCGCCGGAGCGGACTCCCGCTTGCGCGGGATGCGACTAATACCCGGGGATACGACGGGCGGGCACCCTTCCCCTGTTCTGTCTTGCACCACGCGGGGTTTGCCGTGCCGTGCCGGTTGCCCGGACACGCGGTGGGCTCTTACCACTCAACACCTCTTGTAGGATTAAGGATTTTTCACCCCGCGCTCATTTACACCGCATTTACACCAACTCCATCTTCAGATTACTGTTGGTCAGAAATGAGCACTTTTACTCACGACTCCTCCCAGTGAAAGCATCGCAGGTCCGATCTGCCGGGGTTGGTGATGGGGTCGATGAATAGGCCGACCTGGTTCGGAACCATGAAGTCCGCTTTGACCGCGCTGTGGACCTGCGTCCACAACTGCCCGTCCGGCGACACGCTGAAGACAATGTTGGTGCCGTTGCAGACCAGGCGGAAGACCCACACGGAAGGCGGTGGATTGGTCCGCCCGAATCCCGGGAGGATATCCGACATTTCCGCCGCGCCGCCCATGGCTGACCACGAGGTGGGACTGTTGAATTTCATGACTTGGAAAGCCTCGTTCCGCATCGGGTAGAGGATCAGCTTCCCCGACGAGGATTCGCGGAGGAGAAGGCCCATGCAGTGGTTTCCGGTCGCAGGCAGGCGACAAGACAGGACCGCCGTGTAGGACCATGCGGAGGCCCCGCTCAGCGGCTTCACTAGCGCGGTCACCTGTTCTCCGGCAGCGGCCGCGATCTTGAACATCCGCAGTTGAGCCAGCCCACCGAGCAGGCCGCCCGCCGCGATGTCCGTCGCCGTCGCTGTGCCCTGGTTCACCCAGCCGCCGGTGAAGCTCGACACGAGTGGAGCGACGAATTGCCCGCCGCCGCCACCCCCGCCGGTCGTCGCCTCCAGCGCTCCGCCAGAAGTGAAGCCGAGCAGCTTGCTCGCGCGGGTTGCAGCGCTCGGTAGCACCGGGCTCGGCGGCGCTACTTCGGCGTCGGGAAATCGGAGCGTGCGCGCCGCATCGGGCGCGCCCAGGGCAGCGCGGATGCCCGCGATGGTCGCCGGATCGGCAGAGGTGATTTCAATGTCAGCCATGGTCGGAAAGTGAGGTTAGATCGCCTGGAAGCCGGGCTCTGTAATCACGTCGATGGTCGTGCCGCCGACGTGCAGGATGGTCAGCCAATCGACGGCCCCGGCTGCCGTTGATAGCGTGATCGCGGTCCCGCCCGGGGTCCGCACCGTGACCCCCGCCGCGAACGCAAGCGTGTGGTTCCCGCCGACGCCTTGCGTCACCCGCAGCCGGTGGACGCCGGGGGCCAGGTTAAGCAGCTCCAGCGTGCGATTTCCGGCCAGCGTGACTGCCGCGAATCCGCCGAGGGCGAGATCCCATTGGATGTTGGCGGCATCCGTCAGGGCCAGCCCCGTGAGGGATACCCCGCGGCCAAAGGTCTGCTTCGCGCCGAAAGCATTCGGCTGTCCTTTTGCGGCGGCCAGCAGCGCATCGCGGATCGGTCCCACGACCGCCTCCGGCGCTCCATTCAGTTCGATTGCCATGATTTTGGATCAGGTGATGGGATATCGCAGCAACTGCCCCTGATAGAGCAGGCGGTTGCCCTCGTAGGTGAGGGCCGAGCCCGCCGTCCACACGAGGTATTCGCCATCCCACATAAGGGGCTGGCCATTGAAGAGAATCGCATTCGGCGGCCCGGTCGGGATCTCCAGCCCGGGATCGGGCGGCGGGTTGCTGCCCGGGTCGCTGCTGACCTGATCCACCAGCCACACGATGTTGTCCGCGCCCGTCTGCCGGAAGCGTGCGACCAGGTCCTTGTAGCCGAGCCTCTCCGGCGCGCCCAGCCTCAGCATGTGCTCTCCGGTCGCGAGCCGCACGGAGTGGCCGGAGATCAGCGCACCCATGTTCGCCAGTTCGGGCAGGCTGCCGGAAACATTGAGTCGCTTGCCGACGTGGTGCCCGGCAGGGATCTCGGTCGTCACGTAGGAAACCGAGCCCTCGTAGGGCAGCCAGTTTTGGGTGGCGAGCAGGTTCGCCGCGAGGCCCGCGGGCGGCTGCACGAAGGCATAGTCTTCCGCGCGAATGAGCGTCGTGTCAGCCGTCCACGCCGTCTTCACGAAGGGCACGCTCACACTCACCGTGGTGGACCACACGTGCTTGAGGCGCGCGGGCGGCGGCGCGTTGGTGATGAGATACGACTCATACTTGCCGCCGATCAGCTCATACCACTTCGGCACCTCGGGCTCCTCGGTCTGACCGGTGACCGCGTAGGTCGATATCGTCGCCGTGACCCGGACCATCACATGCTCGATGCCGTCCTTCGTCCACCAATCGCGGGGCTCCCCCGCGGTCAGATAGTGCGAGTAGGCGAGCGGAATCGCATTGCCCTCCGCGTCGGTGATCCGCGTGTCGATGCCCGTGAGCGCGAACTTGTAGCCGAAGTGGAAGTTGGCCTCGGACCACAGGCCCACGCGGGTGAAGCCCGGCACCGCCCCGCTCGCGCGGAGCCGCTCGTCATACCGCCACAGCATTTCGATGGGCACCTCGCCGCTCGTCGTCACCGGTGCCGACCTCACGACCACGCTGTCCGTGAAGTCCTGGGGCAGCACGTCCCACACCTTCTCCGGCCCGCTGACCACGACAGGCTGCCGCGCAGGCAGGCCGCTCGATGGCGCTCCCGCCGTCTGCGTGTCCCATACCGTCAGCCTCTTCAGCCCCACGGTGGAGCGCTTGGCGGAAAAGACCTTCACCTGCTCCGCCTTCAGCTCCACCCGCGGCTGCACCCGCACCCGTGGCATCACCGCGGCGGGCGAAATGGTCACCGTCTCTGCTGCTGCGCGGCGCTGCATGCACACGGCGGGCTCACCCGGAGCGGTGTAATCCACATACACGATCCCATCTGCCAGCCAGCGCATCACGTGCCCCATCGCATCGCTGATCGGGCCGTTGCGCAGGCTCAGCCGCGGCACGGGGAAGGCGCTCGCGATGCTGCCGATGGAGATCGGCGCACCTTGGTCAATCGCACGTTGGGCGAGGGCGATGAGATGGGATCGGGGTGAGCCGGTGGGAAAGACATACACCGCGCGCTCGTCATCATCACCCGCCTGGTCTTCCACGTCGCTGGAGAGCAGGAGCTGTTGCAGCCACCACACCGGGCCGGACACGGTGATCTGCCACCCGTAGCTGCCCGGCGTGAGTTCCGGGTCGCGTCCTGTCACTGTGCCGGTGAAGTAGCGCGAGCCGTTGCGAAGCAGCGTGATCGTCTGGCCCAGTTCCGGGATGAGCGCCGCCGCCGCATCGGCCAGCGACGAGAGCCACACGCCCCACTCCATGGTGCAGGGCGCGAGCGATTCGAAGTGAACGATGGCCCCCTCCGCGCTCAGGGCCTCCAGCGTGCGCGGCGTGGCATCGACCGCCTTGCCCGCCTGCCCGACGATTGTCCATATGACTGCCATCAGTTCGCGGGGACGGTGTTCCGTTGGTTGGCCCGCAGCGTGCGGACTTCGCGCTCCAGGTCATCCACCCTGTCCCGCGCCTCGCGGATCGCGGCATTCTGGGTGGCACCAAGATTCGCAATCTTCGCGAAGTATTGGCTGATCAGCACCTGCGACTTCACCAGCTCCTCGCCCGTCAGCGTCTTGTCCGCGATGAAGGAATTGATCTTCTCGGTGACCCCGGCCAGCTCGGGGATGCCATCGAGCTGCTTGGTCAGCGCGCTTAGTGCCTCCACACCCTTGCTCGTGTCCGGACCTTTCTCCGCCTCGATCTGCTTCTCAGCCTCACGGACTTGGCGTTCACTGTCGCGATCCACCGACTGAGAATCACGAAGATCCTTGAGGGCCTGCATAGCATCGGCAACGGACGCGGAAGTTTTCCGTTGTTCCTCGCTCGCAGCCTTCAACGCATCCGCCGCGTTTGACAATTTAGGGACGAGCGCGTCGCCCTTTGCTTTTGCATCCCGCTCCTCAGACCCTGGCGAAAGCGCGTATCCAATGCCGACCTCATTCAGTTCGATCTGCTTCCTTAAATCGTCTTTCCTCGAGGAACGGCGAGCGGCCACTGCGGCTGAAACGAAAGGCTCAGACTCGATAGCCTCGATCTCCTGGATCATAGCCTTGATCTCGTTGCGGAGCTCGGCAATTGCAGCGAAGCGGGCCTGTGCGGCTTCCTGGGCTAGACGAAACAATTCCTCCCGCTCCGCTGCCACCTTATTGTATGTGGCCCGCGCCCTCGCCTCGAAGTCCTTCGCTGAGCTGTCGTTACGCTCAGCCGCGACCAAACTTCGCCGCGCCCGCTGCAGATCCAATTCACGACGCCGCTCGAGAATTGCTAGTTCGATCTCGGCAGTTTCCTCGGCCAATCGTTTCCGACGTTCCGCGAGTCGAGTGGCCTCCTCGGCAGTGGCCCTCAAGAGAGCCGACTCAGTTCGCGCGATCTCGAGCCGATTGTTTGCCAAGGCGACCAGCCTCTCTCCTTCAATTCTCCGAGCCGCCACACCTTCTGCACCGATGGCCCGCCGGTCGGCTGCGTTGATGCTCGCAATCTCGTCTGCATACCTTCGTGCGCTTTCCTCCAGCTTTCGCGACTGCTCCTCAAGCCCGACAGTCTCCATGTCTTGGAAGATCTTCTGAACCGACTTTAGGGACTCCACCCAATCGTCGGCATCTTCCTTCGCATTTTTGGTTCCCTTGGATGCCCGGATCAATTGAGCAACGACGACTCCAATCGCCAATGCAGCGCCCGCAATCGCACCCTTCGGGCCGAAGACCCCTAGGAACTGGGAGCCCTGCTGTGCCAGTGCTGTTAGTGCCGATGTGCCGCCGCCGACCTGCACGGCGAAGTCCTGCATCTGATAACCGGCCTGCGTAACCTTCTGACCCAGCGCGCCGGTGGATTTTGTGGCAGCCTCGCCAGCGACCCGCTGCCGCCGGAATGACTCGCCAAGGCGGTCGCTACTTTCGCCGACCCTCCTGAAACCGGCGGCTTGGTTTGCAGAGTTGGAGGCGCTTCTCGCCAGTTCCGCGTTGAGCTGTTTCACCGTGCGCTCAAGCTCCGCGATCCTCTTCTCGGTGTCGGTCGCAGCGTCGCCCGTTCTCCTGAGATTCCGTTCAAAAGTAAGCGTTTTCCCGCTCGTGCTGGTGCCCAAGGAGTCCGCGGCGTCGCCTACTTTCACGATGGCGGTAGCGGCATGGTTGGCGGCGTCGGTCGTGTTGTCGAGGTTGCGATCCAGCACGATCGCACCACCGCCTGCGCCCGAGTCGAGCGCCTCGGCAGCATCGACTACACTGTCGATGGCCTGTTCGACATCCTTCGCGCCGCTCGGGTCACCGAGCGTTTTGATGTGAAACGTGAACTCCCTCTTCTCTGCCATGGCTTTGCTTCTGTTTAGGTACCCTCCGTCACGGGGAGCGGCGCTTGGATCTGGTATCGCTTGATCACCGTCGCATCCGGCCCGGGCAGCGCGGGCGTCGTGGTGGTCATCACCGCAGGTGCGAAGGTCGTGACCTTGCCGCCGCCCGTGATGACGAGCGCCCCGGTCAGCACCGGGGGCAGGCAGTCCAAGAAGGCGGCCCACATGTCGCTCGCGGTCGCGGGCTCGGTGATGGTCGTAAAGCTGATGTCCACCTGCACGCCGCCCAGCGGCTTGATGAAGCCATCAGCCAGGGCGATGCCATCGGGCTCGTAGAGATTCTGTCTCGCGACGAAGCGCGGCAGCGCCTCAAGCCATCCGTCCACGTCCACCAGCACGATGGCCGGTTGCCCGGCGGGGACGAACTCGATCTTGCACGCGGCGCTGATCACGGCACCACCTCCACTTTCCTGATGGTCCCGCCGTCGATACTCCCCGGTGCCACCGGCACACCGGCGGCATTGATGCTGACGGGCAAGCTAGGGATCTTGAGCACCACATGACCGGCGTGGCCGTGTTGATAGCTCACCTCGCCCTTCGCCTGCATCGGGACGTAAATGGTGCGCGGCGTGATCTCTCCGCCTCGCCGCCACAAGAACACTCCAGCGGCCCGCCCGAACTCGATGGGCCGCGGCCCCGACGTGGAGGATAGTCCCGACCAGTTGCCCTCGATCGCCGCAGGCGGCCAGATGTGCCGCACGAAGGTGCCGGTCGAGCCGACCAGCTCCGTCGTCCCTGGATGCAAGGTTTCCCACACACCCAGCGGGCTGGAGCTGCGCCACGCGAATACCTCGATGGGCACCACGTTGGTCACTACGATGGTGCGCCACGCGGTGCAGATGAAGGATGTTCCCGGACCTGCTGCGTCCGCCGCATGCGTGATGTTGAACTGATGCGGCTCCTCATCGTCCTCCCCGCTCTCGGGATCGCGCGGGGCTCCGATGGTCACGAGATCGCCCGGCGTGCCACCGCCTCCGCTGCCACCTCCTCCGGGCGTCACACCCGTCACGGGATAGTATCCCGGCGGCACACCCGGGATGATGACTTCCACAATGGTACCCGGCCCGATGCCGCTGCCCGGCGGGATGACGACGGTGATGCCACCGCCCGGCGGGTTATACCATCCGCCGCCAATGGTGATTCCGTCACCCATGGTCAGCGGCAGGCGCGTGCAGCGGAAGGACCACTCGTGTAGGCTCTCCGCGATGGCCGCATCGGTGGCCGGCTCGTGGGTCGATGAGAGCAGCGCGGCGCGGAGCAAGAGCACCGGACCGACACGCGGACGGATCTCGATGATTCCCGCCGCATCGCCACCCCATGGACCTGCGGCGAGCTGCGTCGCGCACTCGTGCCAGGAAGCAGCATCGCTGTCGTGGGCGATCCGCTTGCCGAACTCCACCCGGCGGCGGCGGTTACCCCGGGCCGATTGAGTAGCCGACAACGCAAAATCGAAGGTGCCGACCGCCGAAAGCTGCGACCCGTCGATGGCGATCTCCCGGTCCATCAGATCGTCAAAATCCAGCATCACCCTCGGCGAGGTGCCGAGGGGATTCCAGGTGATGCGCCATGACGAGTGCCTCATCGCAGGATCTCGATTCGGATCAGCCGCCCTCCTCTTCGTCCGGCACGCCGCTGATGAAGGTCTCCAGCGCGGCCGTGGCGTCGCCCAGATGCTCGATGCGCCACACCGGCGAGCCGGGTTCGCTCGAGTCGGTTGGCGCGGTCTGGATGGTCAGCCTCACGTGAAACTCCGCGGTCACGAGCAGCTTGCCGTCATCGTTCCAGCGCTTGAGCCTCACCCACCCGTCCTTGTGCCGGCTGCCCGAGGCGAAGATCCCCTGTGCCTCACCGGCAACGATCGGAGCCGTGAGACCGAACATCAGTTCGTCGAAGAGGTTCGACGCGTAATCGACCATCGTCAGGTTGAAGGCGTCGGCCAGCACCTGGCGGTCGGTCCGCTGGATGTACTTCATCTTCTCCGGGCTGAACCATTCGCGCTGCCGCTCCTGGTTGGTCGGATCGTAGGCGGCGCTTGTCGCGCGGCCCATGTCGTAGTCCGTCCAATCGGCATCGTCGGCCGGCTTGGCGGTGGGTCCGGTGATCTCCGGCGCGACTTCGGTGCCGAGGTTCGAGCCATCCGGCACGAACCAGAAACGGGCACCGACAAGGCGCTCGGCGAGGGTTCCAAATTTCGAGGGCATGGTGGTCGTTTCGTTGGGGTATCAGACACCGTCGATCCGGACGGCGGGCGGCGTGAGCGAGGCGAGCACCTTGGCCTGCTCGGCGGGGAGCTGGCAGCGGTGGCCCTTCGCCACCTGCAGCCTGCCGATCAGGGTTCCGGTGATGAGCACGGTGCAGCGCAGGAGGGCGGGTTTCACCGGCACTGGTGCCGGTTCCTTGGATGGTTCGTTCATGGCATTCACGGGGTTTCGACGGTCAGCACCGAAACGTCGTATTCGGTGTCTTCCGGGTAGGTGATGGAGTCGCAGTCGAGCCAGATGGAGCCGTTCGACGGCACCGCCGCCGGCCACCAGCCGTGGAGCTTGCCGACGATCAGTTCCATCAGGGCGTCGGAGTTGTTCGCGTCCTTCTGGGTGAGCACGGGGACGGTGAAGAGCGTGACCGAATAGGTGCCGCGGAAGCGCGGCTTCACCTTGTCGCGGGTCTGGTTCTTCCCGCGGATAAGGCGGATCACCACGCATCGCCCGCGCGTCTTGGCCATGCGCTTCTCGAACTCGGTCTCGACGTTCGACCGGTGGAAGACGACGACACTGCCCGCGAGATCGGGAATCTCCTCGATCCGGGCCTTCATCGCGTGCGCGAGCGTGCGGAGGCGGGACATCAGAAGTCGAGGTAGGGGTTTCCGCCGAAGGCCGGGCACGCCGGAGCCGGGGCTGGATCCGCATCGTCAAACATCGCCGCCGGGGCGGTCCTCAGCGACCTGAGGAAAGAGTTCGCCTCGCGGTATTCATCGCGCCTCGGGTCGGTCATCCCCTCCGGCACGGGATTCATGCCCACCAGGGCCACGCGGGCTATCACCGCCGCATGGGCGATGCAGAAGTCCGGCAGCGTCCCGGCAGGTCCGAGCACGGAAACAAGCGGATTGCCCCGGATCGCGCCCCGGAACTGGTTGCAAACCTGCTCAACGATCTGCGGCAGGCGCTCGGGGGAAAGAACAGGAACCTCCGCCTCGCCGCCCTCCTCCGGATACTCCCGGCGCGAGGTCGCCTCATAGACCTCGATCTCGCGCGCGGCAAGACGCGAGGTCACATCGGCTTCCGTGAATGGCACCCAAGGCATGAGCGCATGGTTTGCCCATCCTTACACGGCGGCCATCCGGTCGAGTGGTCCCCGATAGCCTTCCTATTACCCTTAACACTCTTATTTCCCTCCACAGCGAATTTGTGTCGACAAATCACCTAACCACATCACTCATGCCACTGACTCAAAAATCAAAAATCAGAAAGCCACCAATTATGTCAGTACGAGGCACTCTTTATGTCGTTAACACTTCCGGCTCGGATCTTGAAATCCACGTACAAACCAAGGAAGGATTCAAGTTTTTCAGAGTGAAAGCCGGACAAACAAAGAAAGGATCAAGATATAAAATATCAAGCCACAACTGCACTCCATTCAGAGAATTCAAGCCTCAAGGAGTTGTCCTTATCAAGGGAGAATCGAACCCTGTTTGGAAAAGCAAGTGGAAGTATATTTGCTTGGCTGAGAAAGGCCATGCTCCTGGCGGGGTCATAATCATCGACAATCCTGCAGGAAAAGGAGTGTTGGTCGAAAGCATCAATGCTGGGAAAATCGTGCAATTCCTCCGCGATTACTTTGAGATCAAAGTAGAATCGGACGCTCCAATTGAATCCACCTCCACCCAACCTTGGACGCAGGAGGAATCTGTGGAACAGGAGGACGATGATCCGGAAGAATGACTGGAATTATTAGACGTTCTGCAGGAAACATTACCCCCGTCCGACTGGCATCGGACGGGGGTTGAACACACACAAACAACAACCGGTTACTTCTCCTGCTTCCCAGCCTCCTTGCCGGGCGGCGGGGCCGGTGGGCCATCCGCCGGTTTGGCGGGCTTTTCCTCGCGCTTCCTCACCTGCTTGAAGTGAAGGAAGGCATTCAGCGCCGCGCCTTCCGGGATCGGAATCACCCTCCCCCGCTGGACGTTGCGTCCGTCCACATGGATGCCCTTCGGATCGATGACCTCGTATTGCATGGCGGCGATCAGTTGAGGACGTTGGAGAAGTAATACCCGGCACCGGCGGCGATCACCTTTTCATCGGTGAACTGCCGGGCGCGGACCACGCGCGAGTCGATCTCGTTCTCGTCGTAGGTGAAGGTCGAGACTCCCGCCGGGCCGCTGCCGTCGGCGGCGGTCCAGTTGAAGGTCCGGGCGAAGTTCAGCGCCTTCACGTCCGGGCTCGGCTTCGAGTAGGAGAGGAAGGCCTCGTCGGTCCAGATGTCCGCCAGCGAGGCGGCCTGGCCTTCGTTCGCGCCGTTGATGATCGCGCCGGAGACCACGATCTCCTCCACGCCGAAGAGCACCTTCATCTGCTCGATGGTCACGAGCCCGTCGGTGTTCTGGTAGTAGGCGCGCAACTCCGGTGCCTGGCGAAGCGCGACGAAGACGTCGTAGGGCAGCGTCAGCATGTTCGGGATCACGCCGATCTGCGCTCGGATCACCGCCTTCGCCATTTCGATGTCGCCCACGATGGTGGTGTTGGCCTGGGCATTCCACTTCACCGCCGGGGTGGAGGTCTGAGTCACGCCGCGCGCCATGTCGCGCACTCGGATCTCGTGGTTGAGCAGCACGACGTTCACCGCCCGGTCCATCCCGGAGCGGTCCGCGGCGAAGATGCTTGAGAACATCTGGAGCTGCATCTTGTCGATGGGCTCCTCCACGCCGTAGTCCTTGCAGAGGAAGGTGTCCGAGGACAACGAGGACTTCAGCCGCTTGAAGGGGGAACTGGGCGCACGCTGGATGTTCGTAGGGACGTTGTAGTGGTTCGCCGGGTCATACACGTAGTACTGCGCGGCGTGGATCTGGGAATTGAGCACCGGGGCGATGCGCAGTCCCACGGTCGGCTGGGTCGCGATGAAGCGCGAGGCGAGGCCGGTGAGGACGGGATTGAGAAGTGGCGTTTTCACGGGTCAGGATGAGGGAGGTTGGGTGTTAGACGACGACGCGCGTCTCGATGGTGTCGAGCAGCTCGATCACGTCGTTGTCGGCCGAGTTGCCCTGGGTGAGCTTGATGCCGACGGTGCGGTAGGTTCCCGCCGCGGCGGGCACGGTGACGACCTTGCCGCCCGCGCCCCAGATGACGCGCGCACCCTTGGCGATCACGCCGCCGGCCTTCACCTTGACCGACCCGCCCTTGCCGAGCAGGCGGACGTTCACGTGGGGATTGCCCGCGCTCTTCTCGAAGAGCACGCCGATGGCGTCATCGGTGCTGGTGGCCAGCTTCACCGTGTCGGGAGCGGTGCCGAGCGCGACGAGGAAGTGTTCCTTGTTCAGGAGGGCGTCGGCCACCTCTTCCTTGAAGGGTTTGTAGGGAGTGTCGGTGTAGGTCTCCATGACGGGATCGAAAGAGAGTATTGTTAGATGAGGGTGTCGGACCGGCGGATCACTTCAGGCTCGCGAGATATTCGCTGTAGGCGCTGGCATCGCTGGCGAAGACCAGGCCGCGCGCCTCGTCGATGTCCTTCGCTTCCCCGGCGGCGATGAGTGCCTGCGCCTTGGCATCGACCGTCCCCGGCGTGCGAACGGTGGCACCGGCCTGGATGATCGGCTTGTTGAGGTCCGTGTGGAGCTTCTGGAGCCCGGCGAGGACTTCCTCGGCGAAGGTGTCGCCCGCCTCGATCCGCGAGCGGTATTTGCCGGCCGTCGCCTCGTCCTTCGCGGCGATGCGGCCGTCCGCTTGGGCGGCTTCCACCAGTGCCTTGGCGCGCAACTTGCGGGCATCGGAAGCTTCGGTCTTCATCCGCTCGACCTCCGCCTTGGCGTCGTCGCGTTCCTTTTCGAGTCCGGAGATCTTGGCTTCGATCTCCTTGAGCTTGTCGGACTGGCCGTTCATCGCGGCCACCCGCTGGCTGGCGAGTTCCGCGGCATTGGGGAGCGCGGCTTCCGCCTGGGTTAGCAGGCCGCACGACGCGAGGATGAGGAGCTGTGACATGGCGTTGGTTTCTTCGGTTGGATCAACCGCATCCGATGCGGCAATACGCGGAATCTCCCGGAAGGCGGGCTCGTTCACGAGAGCCCCCAGTGGTCCCCGCAGCGGCAATCCGTCGGGGATGCCGTCCTTGCTCATCAGGAAAGTCGGCGAGAAGTAGGAGAAGTCCTTGCCCTCGATGGCCGCCTTGCCCGCGCCCGTCCACTCGACGGCCGCCACCACTCCCCTGCCCGGCTCATACCGGAAGGACTTCGGCAGGGCACTCGCCACCCCGGCCTTGTGCTCGAAGTCGAACCAAGGCCGCACGTTCGACCTTTCGCGCACGGAAAGCGCCGACTGCAGCGAGGCGGCGATCTCCGCGCCCTTCGACGCCGGCACGCGCACGGTCACCTTCTTCGGCTTCCCGTCGACGAAGGGAGTGATCTCGTGCTCGCCTTCGGGCAGGTAGACGATCTCTTCCGGCGCGACCGTATCGAGCGAGTTCGCCAGTGCAGCGATGATGAGGATGGACATGAACCCATCATCCGGCGCAGGGATTCCGCCGCCACGCGGGGCAGTGGTCCCTATCAGGTCGCGCGGATCAAAGGACGTTCGGCCCCATCCGTGCGCTTCAGCTTACATGTAGGATTCAACCCAAGCAGCTTTTTACTCAAGCCGCTCTACGCTGAAATGGCTATCATATGGAACATCGTCGAAACGATCTGTCCATTTGGCACCAGAGACTTCGGGGAGCAGGTCGCGGTATTGCCGCCAATTCACAACGTGGACTCGAAACAGATCTGGATCGGAAGGAATCAGCTCCCACCTGAGATTACGCGCTGGGGTATGTGCGTAAATCAGAAGCCGTTCGGCATAGCCAATATAACGCTCCCAAGTCGCGTTGTCGGGCATGGTCAGCCCGAATAGCCTTCCGAGATAGATCTCGATCCTCGCTGAATCCGGATTCAGGTGCGACCAACCGGCACTGCGGGGAACGCGCCCCGCAAATCCAGAAGGGTCACTCTCGGTTTTACCGATATACAACAAAGCGCCGCTACCATAGACGGGATGGCTGCCGTAGATCTGATAGACCCCCCAGTCCTCCGGGCCATTAAATTTTGCTACGTCGTCCAAGCTGTATGGCCCGCTCCAGTCGATGTGAATGATCGTTTCCTTTGAGTCCATTGGGAAGCTGCACGTGGAAGTGCGTGGCGTATAGAGATACTCTAACCAGTCTTACGAAATCGTGGCAAGTTGGTTCATCACGCCCCACCCCTCAACTCCTCCAACAACCTCCTCCTCACCTCCGGGTCCATCCCCCGGACGCTCGCCTGGAGCCCCTCATTCAACCCCGGCAGCGGCTTCTCCGGCTGTTCCACCGGACGAGTCTCCGGCTGATTGTCCTGAGGCTGCCTGTTGAAAAGCCCCAGCTTCGTCGCCTCCTCCCGCGACACATCCTCCTGTCCCATGCCGGAGTGAAAGCCATACGGCCCCCACGGCACGCCGAATCCGCCGATCTTCGGGTCGTTCTGGTACTTCGCCCACCAATCCACGTCCGTCTTCAGGCGCACCTCGCCCTCATGCGCCAGATGCCGCTTCCGCGGTTCCAGCACGCCCCTCACCCGCACGAACCGCGCCGCGGGAAACGACCTCCGCACGACCGGCTTCATCCCTTGTCGCCACTGCCCGTAGCCGTAGGCCTGGCGCACGTTCGTGTCGAAGATCAGGCGCAGCCGCGAGACGCTGCGGATATCCTCGACGTCGCCCTGCACCACGCCCTTGAACTCCTCCTCGCGCGCCATCCCCTCCTCGATCATGAAGCGCCGCATCAGCATCACGAAGTCCTCGCGCCCGCCCACCCGCAGTGCCGTCGTGTGCTCGCCGTCCGGGGTCATCACCTCGTCACGCACCTTCGCCAGATAGTCGAAGATCAGCCCCTGCGCCCGGTCCAGGAACCGCGCGCTTTCCACCCGCGACGCGAAGAACGAGCGAACCCGCACCGCCGGCCGCTCCGCAGCCCAATCCGCCGCGTCCCATTCCTCCGGATGCGGGTTCTTTTCCAACAGGAAGCGCAGCGCCTCCTCAAAGAATGTCGGTGTGTCGATCATGAGGTGATTCGTTCGATGCGGTCCGCCAGCTCGTTGCGCCAGGCGGTGGAGAAGGAAACAATGAGGAGTTCATCCGGCGGCGCGGCCTCGGGCATCGGCGGAAGCGTCACGCTCGCCAGCAGCGCATAGACGGCGCGGATGCCGCCCTTCCGGCGGATCATCTCGACGCTGCCGTCGCGGTGCCTCCCCCGGGTCCGTGAGATCACCCGCTCGCCCGTGGTGCCGTCACGGTCCACCCGCTCGAAGAGCGCGTTGCGGCCCGGGATCGTGAAGAGCCTTCGCCCGGTGTTCTGGACGTAGGTCGCCACCCGCAGCCCCCTCGCCTCGGGCACAAGCGGGATCGTCAGGCGGCTCACCCGCTTCGGGCGGATCGTGCCCCCGCGCACGCGGAAAGCATAGTGGTCGGCATCGTTGTAGATCACCGCCCCGCTCGGATCCGCGGTGAGGAAATGCCACCCCGCCGCCACGTCCGCCCCGAACCGCGACGGGCCGGAACTCGTGCGATACGCCGATGTCCGCCAGCCGCCCGCCCGGTCGAACTCCTGCGAGAACTTCCGCGCCGCTTCCGACGCGGCACGACCGCCCACCTCGTTGAGCTCCGCCATCTCCGGAGTGGTGAGCGCGGAAATGATCGAGGCGAGCACCGCGCTCACCCCGTCGGCGACGTTGACCTTGATCTCGATCATCGTTCGTAGCGGCTCGTGCTCCCCGCCAGCATCGCGCTTCCGATCGCATCGTCGAAGGCCTCCTGCAGGGCCTGCTTGTCGAGCACGTCGAAGAGTTCCGGCAGCTCGCGTCCCGCTTTTTCTAGGGCCGCCAAAAAGTCGTCGTCGGTCACTTGCTTCGCCATCGCCAGCGCGGCCAGCCGGTCGAAGAAAGGGCGCACCGGACCGAGCCAATCGGCGGTCACCCCGGTCAGCCCTTCGAGCACGGCGGATGAGAGCCGGTCCACGGTCAGCATCTTCGGGCGACCATCGTCCAGGTCCTCCCGCAACGAGGCTTCCACCCGGGTGCTCGGCATTCGATGGACCATCATCAGGATGCGCGTCACGGGAGCCATCAGGCGAATCACCCGGATCGGCTCGCCCTTCTCCAGTGCCGCGAGCCACTGGTGATGCCCGTCCACCACGTGATCGTCCTGCGAAATCAGGATCGCCCGGCTGCCGCCGCGGTATCCCCTCGCCGCCGCCACCTTCGCGGGCGAGTATTCCGCTTGCGTGGCCATGAGCGCGGCGGGATCGACGGTCTCCTCCGCGGACGTGATCCCACGCGCGCGCAGGAACTGCACCATGGCCGCGCGGTCGCCCGCCCGGATCTGCGGCATTTCGGCCCGGGGAATCCCGAGCGTGCCGCTGTCCGCCGCAAAGGCTTCCCAGCCATCCCGCGCTTCCAGCCGCTCCTTGTCATCCTCCGGTGGAATCGGCCCCTTGGCAGGATCACCTTTCACACCGTCCGATCCCGCGGCAGCCTCCTCGAAAAGCAGTTCCGCGCCGGGTGCCGGCATCGGCACGCCGAGGTCATCGTAGGCCCATTGCCGTTCCACCGGCAGGCCCAGCCGCTTGAGCGCTTCCATCCGCTCCGCCTTGGCCTTCTCGTCCTTCGCCTTCTCGAAGACCGCCCAGATGCCCGGCATGTCCCCGCGGGCCGCTCCGTGGTTGAGCGTGACGAGCGACGGCACGAGCTGGTGGGTGAGCACCTCGCCGACGAAGTCGCACACACCTTCGATCACGTCCTGGCGCACCGTCTCGTGCACCGTCCCGAGCGCCTGGCTGCCCTTGTCCCCGGCGGAGCTGGTGAGCGTCTGGCCGAGGATGAAGATGTCGCACTGCTCGTCGGCCAGGTCGATCAGCACCTTCGTCGGTAGCTGCTCGGCAGACCGGCGCGACTCCACGAAGTTGAGCTTGGTGCCCGCGGGAAATGCCCCCCACCCCGCGGAGCCGATCTTTTCCAGCATCTGCGTGACCTTCACCCGGTCCGGCTCGCCGGCATACTCGGCCCAGCGGAACGGCACGCCGCAGAGCTGGGCAAACTGGATCAGCCACTTCAGTCCATAGACCGCGGCCAGCCAGTAGGTCGCGAGCGCCCGGAGCGGGGCCGAGACCGCCGCATGCCCGGAGTGCCCGCCATTCACCGCGATGAGGAACCGATGCTCGGGGAAATCCTCGAGTTGCAGCGCCCCCATGCCGCCCGTCCGGTCCAGCATCAGCCGGTCCTCCCCGTCCCACGTCTGGGAATACCCGTAGAACCGCGGCGGGGAAACCTTCGCCGAGGCGGGCCGCCAGGTGGAGCCGTCGCGTGCCCAATGAACCTCCATCACCTGGTGCCCGAGGAAGTAGCCCATCGCCAGTTCCTCAACCATGCCTTCGAATCCCTTGAGCCCGCGGACCGGATCGGGGCGCATCGACCAGACGGCCGACTCCACCTCCTTCGCCAGCGCCTCCGCCCCCGCCGTCGGCTTCTCTCCGCGGTTCGCCCATGCCTTCACCTGCCATGGAGCCTTGCGCGCCGCCCGCTTGATCTCGGCCAGCGCCTTCTGGAGGCGCGGCCAGGTGTCGATCATCGCCTGGAAAAGGAGCTGCTGCCGGAAGAGATCGCCCTGCAAGGCCCCCGCCAGCGTGTGCCGCACGTCCGCCGGAAGCTGCTCCCGCTCGATCAGTTCCAGCAGCCGGTCCTGCGCCTTCGGAGCGATGATCGACTCGCCGCCACCATCGAACCGCGGGATTGATCCGCCATCGGCAGCCTCGATCCGCAACGCATCACGCCGCGCCGGCAGCGCGGCACCCACCGGGGCAAAGGTGTTTCCCATGCCCTGCAGCCTGCCGCCCCATCAAGCGCCTGTCGGTTCGCATGACTGGTCCCGGCCTTCCAGGGCTCCACAAGCAGGCTGGAAATTGACCCAAACGGATTTTCATTCGATATATCCGGCCCATGAGCGCATTCGAAAAGCAGCCCATCCAGTGGCTGATCCGCACGGACGAATTCCGGGGAAGTTTGATTGAGTTCCTCCGCCATCATCGCATTGGTTCCACGGTTGTCGCCTTTGACGACGATATGACTCAGACCACCCTAACCGTGGCTACTTGCGAGCTGTCTGAGCTGAATACATACCTTCCTAGAGAAGTCGTGCTCCCGCTGCACGTGGATATCAGCGTCATGTTTGAGGAGCGCCTTGCCGGCGTGAATCCCCATGGCACGGAGATGGGACGTGAGCGCCAGGGACTTCTGAAAGGGTCCGTGCTCGTGGAAGCCGATTTCGACGAAGCCGACAGCGAAGACCGGCTCACTACCGTGGACTCTCTACGCTACGAGTTCTTCCTCTGGGAACAGGCAATCCGCTGAGATGGAAAAGGATGCCGTCGTCGCTGAAGCAGAGGGCTACGCCGAGCTCGGGCTCCATTACGAGGCGTGGGACTTCATTGAGGATCTTCCTCCGAGCATGCGGACCACCTTTCCGATCATGCGGGTCCGTCTCAGGTGTGCCTTGGCCATGGAGGCATGGGACATGACCGAGACTCTCGCTGTCATGTTGGGAACGGGCAACGAGCAGGACGCCGCCTACTCGGCCGGGGTCCTCCAGCAACTCGCCGCGATCCACCTTTTGCGCGGTGATGAAAGGCGTGCACGGGTGCTCTTAAGGGCTGCTCTTCAGATCTGGCCGGCGCAGCGCGAGGCGATCCTCATCGACCCTGCCCTCTCGACACTTTTTTGATAGAAATTTTAGGTTTCCAAGCTAATCTGGAGCGTCAGCGCATGCATCTGGGACAGTCGGGGGGCTGCTCCGCGTGCCGACAAGAGCCCCCGCGGGTCTGTCCCTGCGGGGGCTCTTTTTCGCCGCTTTACAATCGGACGCGCGATTAATGCATGTGCGCTGCCGTGCATTGTGTAAGCTCCCCCCGTCAAATTGACGGTATGCAGCGGGCTTTGCTCCTGGGTTCCTGCATGCCTTTTGGAAAACACGGTCCGAATAGCTAGCACATCGAATGCTGCCTCGACGACCGCCCTCCCCGTCGCCCTTTCCGTTCGCGGAGAGGGCGCACCTTTCGTCGGTGCCCTCTCCGTCGCCTGGAGAGGGCACCTCGGACTGGCGCACACACAAGCCAGCGTCACACAAGGGGGGGGAAAGCCCATTGAACACATAAAGTCAGTTGATGCAAGAAGTTCACAAAATCGTTAGATCTCGCTCCGCAGCCCAAGTTAAACCGTGAACCGTTTACGACTCAGCTCACAGCAAAAGGCGATCCTCGATCTGGCATCGCGGCATGGCGGGACCTGCTCATCCGAATTGATCTATCAGGAGCTGCATGGCCACCCGCGGCGAAGCGGAAAGGCGATGGGCCGACGAGCCCCCATCCCTCACACCACCCGCGTGATGGTTTCGAATCGTCTTTCCCGGTTGGTGGATCGCGGGCTGCTGGAGCGCCAGAAGGACGGCAAAACCTACTTGCTCACCGATCAGAGCGAACCCACAAGTGGTATCACATAGGTTTTCCCGAACGATCCCTTCGGAATTCTCCCATCCACGGCAAAGAAACTTTATCGAGCCGACGACGCTTCAACCTGTGTCATGAGTGCTACCGGGCTGGATCTGGGAGGATCGCCTGGGTGATGACACAAGCCCCCGCGGTGGCGACCGCGGGGGCTTCATTTCAATCTGAGATCCCGCGGCTGGGAATCGTCATCTTGAAGGTGGTGAGCCCGCCGACTTCACTCGAAACGGAAATCTCCCCTCCGTGGCCCCGGGCAACGGCGCGAGCAATCGACAGTCCTATGCCTCGCCCGCGCTTCAGCCCTGTACCCTCGCTCCAGAAGTGGTCGAAGATCCTGTCCAAGGACTCCGGCGCAATTCCCACGCCCGGATTGGTGACTGTAATGGAAAAGCCCTCGTGCGACCGGTTGAAGCCGATGGCAATCGTCTCGCCCTTTGGGGTGTATCTGATCGCGTTGCCCACCAGGTTGCTGAGCGCCTGCCGCAATCGATAGGGATCGCCCTTGAGCATCAGGGAAAACACCTCTGGCAGATCGAACCTCAGCAGTACGCCCGCGTCCTCCGCAAGCATCGCGTGGCTCAACTTCAGGCTCTCCACCAGATCGGCCATGGCAAATATTTCGAACTTCATCCGAAGCTGCCCCTGTTCGATCACGGAGATGTCGGTGAGGTCAGCGACGAGGCGGCTCATGTCGTCGGATGCACTGACCAACAAGGAGGAAAGCTTCTCGATGGTAGGAGACGGCTCTCGCGCGGCCATCTCCTTCATGAGATGCCCGACCAGCGTGATTGCAGTCATGGGGCTTCGAAGATCGTGCGTCACAATGGCGAGGACGTCCTTGCGCTCCGCCAATTTGACCTTCAGATCGGCTCCCTCGTTCTGAGCTGCTTGAAGCTCTTCAACCCGGACAACGGCTTCACCACGAAGAAAATTGTTTTCCAGGTCACGGATCTCCAACCGCGTGCGGGCTTCCAGCATCAGAACGACTTGCCGGGCCAGGCTGGCCAGCAATTCCTTCTGATGGGGATCTAGCTGCCTCGGCACGTAGTCCAAAATGCAAAGGGTTCCTACGCCCACCCCTTCATGCGTGATCAACGAGGCTCCGGCGTAGAACCGCACCTTGGGCTCGCCGGTCACCAACCGGTTAGCCGCCGTTTTCTCATCGAGCAGCGTGTCGCCGATCACGAAGACGGGGGCGTCCGATTCCACCGCATGTCGGCAGATCGAGCATCCGATTTCGGTTGAATCGATTCCAAGGCCAACCTCTGCCTTGAACCACTGACGTTCACCATCAAGGAATGAGATCAAGGCGATCGGAGCATGAAACACCTTGGATACCAGCTCGACGAGGCGGTCGAACTCAAGTTCACGGGGCGTGTCCAGAATGTTGTAGCGCTGTAGGGTTAGAGCCCGGGCAGCCTCAGAGGAACTCGAAAGCATCCCCGCCATGCAAACTGAAACGCCACGGCCCGCAAGCAAAGTTCAACGCTAATTTTTCGATCTCGCCCTTAGGAAAAACCTAATGCCTGGATCTCAGATCGTCCTTTGACCGCCTCAAGATTAAGACGTGATTAGCGATCTCATGAAAGCCCGCCTCCTGCAGCTCCTCCATGAAGGAACCGCCGCCGTTCCCGTGTGGGCAAATGAAATGGCCAAGATCCTCGTATATGTTCGCATGGCCGACGGAGTTACGGAGCTGCGTTACGAGGAGTTCCCCGAGGCTTCGAACGTCGAATACCTTGAGTGCGCCGAACTCGTGAAGGAATGGATTGAGAAGGAGACAGCTCGAACATCCACGCTCTCCGATAGAAACAGTTCGCGATGAAAATTCTCGGCGATGCGACCACAAGAGGGAGATAGAAGAAAAATTCTCCTCTGACTATTCCTTCGGTGGCACGCACTCAATTGTCGGCTTACTGGGACATGGTGAGTTTGGGTCGGCGGGTGTGCGAAGGAGGCTCGCCCGTCGATGCTCACAGACAGCGTACGGTGATAGGAATCCTTGTGGACCCCAGGCCCATGTAGGATTCCGACATAGAGCCCCCCTCTGGGTGGAGGGGGGCTCAACGTTGTCCTATTTCCCTAGGAAGTATTTGCATGGTGAACTTCGTATCGACTTGAGGTTTTCCAAACTGCGGAAAACTGAAAAGCACCACAGCGTGAGCCATGGTGCCTTCCGATTTAGCTAACCGAACAACTGTCGAAACTTACCGGATGCTTCCGTTCAACCCAGCCGGGAAGAAGAGCCCGGAGGTCGCATTGGGTGCACCATAGACGATATTGAGCACCTGACGCGTGGTGCGGCTGAATGCCACGGAGTTCCCATCTGCGGGCACGATATTGGCCACGTTGTTCAACCTGATCCCCTGGTCCAGCTTTGGAGTGCTGGGAGAGGCGAGATTGTCGAGGGAAGCGCGGATATCGGAGATGGCGTTCGCGGTGTTCTGGACATCGGTTCCCAGGCTGTAGAGCAGCGTGCGGATCGAGCCGGCATGGTAGGCTTCCACACCGAGGATACCGGCAGCAGCCTCCAGATAGACCTTGTTGGTCAGAAGAGGGCTCGCCCCCTTGTAGGCCGTGACACCGACGTCCTCGAAGATGAATGCTCCGAGAAGGAAATTCACTTCATTGGCGAAGGGGTCGAAGGATTCCAGGCCCAGCAGCGTGCCGAGCGTGTTAAAGCTGTTCAACAAATCGATCTGCGGCCGTGCCACCTGGTCATACTTCGATGCGCCGAGCACTTCGCGGAGGAAGCGCACATGGTTGGCTTCATCGATCGCGATCTCGTTCGCATACTGTTCGACCGCCGGAGTCGAGAATACAACCTTCGGATTCTGCTTCACCGTGACGGCACCCTCGGTGCCTGCTCCATCGGTGCCGATGACAGCGCCCTCCAGTCCAAGACCGGTAGTGCCGCGCAGATAGTACTCGGCTTCGAGGTATTCCAGGTTCAACGCGAAATTGAGCACGGCGGCATCTGTCCGCGCCTTCTTGTTGTAAGGCGTCGGCCGGGGATCGGCCTTGGCGAAAGGTGCAGCGACAATGCCGGCGCCACCGATTCCCAGCATGCTGAGGCGGCGGAGGAAGGTGCGACGGCCGTCAACCGTATCGAGGGTGATGGGGCTCATTTCACGGACGTTCTCGTTCATTGGAGTATAGTGATTTTCCGCCCATGTCGTCAGGGGAGGATCAGAGGGTCTCGCTAGAAGAATGCCACACATCCAAAAAAGCAGATCTGCCTAGACCCGTATAAGTTCGCTCTCCGTTGTGTCAGTATTCACTCGGGCGAACCGCACGGAACGCGCCATGCCGTCACGCAGATTGCCCGAAAACTATTCTATTTAGAATGAACTGATCAATTCGCGGGCGACGAGATCATCTTAACTTAAAATCAGTGCCTCGCTTGGGAATCAGCAGAGCAGCACCAAGGATCGCCGACGCTGCCGACCCAATCATTACGCCGAGCTTCACTTGATTCTGAATATCCGGAGCATCGAATGCCAGAAGGCCTATGAACAGGCTCATGGTGAATCCAATCCCGCAAAGGGCGCACACACCGTAGAGCTGCCGCCAGTTGGCTCCGTCAGGAAGGCGTGCAATGCCCGCCTTGATTGCTATAGCAGAGGCAAGAAAAACGCCCACCTGCTTTCCCGCAAAAAGGCCGAGGGCGACGCCGAGGGATACCGGTTCACCGAGCGCCGGGAGACTGAATCCTGTCAGGGAAACGCCGGCATTCGCGAATCCAAAAATCGGAATTACGAGGAAACCCACGAATGGATGAATTGAGTGTTCCAGACGCTTCAGAGGCGGTTGGATTGTGGCCTGTGCCGATAACCGAAGCGGAATGGTGAGAGCTAGTAGGACGCCGGCGAGGGTCGCATGGACTCCGGATTTCAGAAGGCATGCCCAAAGCACGATTCCCAGTGCGCAATAGATGCTCAGCCAGGTAACATTTCGGTAGTTTAGCAGACCAAGGACACCTAATGTGGCTGCAGCGCCTCCCAAGAAACGAAGATCGATCTCATTCGTGTAGAAAATCGCGATGATCAATACCGCTCCGAGGTCATCAATGATTGCCAGAGCAGTGAGGAAAATCTTCAGCGATACGGGAGCTCGCGATCCCAACAAGGCAAGCACCCCCAGCGCGAAGGCGATGTCTGTAGCTGTGGGGATCGCCCATCCTCTCGCCTGCCCTCCCTCTGCAAGATTGCATGCGTAGTAGACCGCTCCCGGCACGATCATGCCCCCCAGGGCCGCAAAGCCCGGCAACGCTCGGCGCTGCCACGTGGAAAGCTCGCCCTCAAGAAGTTCCCGTTTGATCTCCAGACCCACAAGAAGAAAGAAGACCGCCATCAGTCCGTCGTTGATCCAATGAAGAATGCTTAGACCACCCGCATAGCTGTTTAGAATCCCAAAATAGGAGGGCGCGAATGCCGAATTGGCCACGACAAGTGCCATTGCCGCCACAGCCATGAGAATCAGCCCTGAGGCTGACTCCATGGAAAAGAAGGCTCGGATCATTCCCATTGGGGGCGGTGTCGAATTCATCCGCCCAATAGGGAGGCTCAGAATGGGTGGAGCAACCCGAACTGATTCAAGATGCCGATATTCCCGATTGTCCTTGCTAGGATCGGCTTTTGCTGTGCAGCGATCCGAACCCCGATGCATGGCATGCGACCTTTTCACCGCCGTCATTGCCATCCGCATATTATGCCTCCGGTGGCGATACACTCGGCGGAACGATGATCGCAGGTCTCCGATGGACCCACAGACAGGACGCAGCGCCGCACCCTGCGGATAGCCGCTCAATGTCCTTCCGCAATCCTTCCATCTGGACCGCCTGATCAGTGATCACCCGCGACTGCGAGGTTATCCGGGCATTGAGCGAGCTGAAGATGATCCCCGCCAAGGTGCAGATACACCCGGACAAGGCAGCAATGGTTGCCAAGAACCAGCCAAGTGGGACTTCCATGATCAAGATGAGGTAAGGATTTTCGCCAGCGCCTCGCACGCCTTCCGGCGCAGCCCGGCATCCAGCATTTTCACCCGGTCGTTCGAATTGTCGATAAAGCCAAGTTCGACCAGGTAGCACTGCTTGAATGAAAGCACGGCCAGCGAGGAATGCTGGCTCTGCGCCTCTGTCTTCGCGCCGCGAGATTTCGTCCCCAGCACTTCCGCTACCGCCTCGTTGAGCTTGGCCGCCATAGCGCGGTTCCCATCGCCCCTGTAGAAGGTCTCCGTGCCGTGCGCCCGGCCGTCGGCGCAGTTGCAGTGGAAGGAAATCATTACCTCCCCGCCATACTGCTTCGCGATGCCCGCCCGCTTCCCAACCGGGGCCGGGTCAGCATGATCCCTGCGCGTCCGCACCACCTTGTGCCCGGCTGCCTGGAGGATGCCGCGCAGCTCGTTGGTCCAGTCGAGCGCGATGTCGGCCTCCCGCACTCCGGCGGCGACGGCTCCGGGATCGAACACTCCGGACCGCCGGTTGCTCATCCCGTGCCCGGGATCGATGATGATGGTCTTCGTGGACATGGAGGGATCGTGGAAAAGGTTTCGCCTCCCCCTGGTTCCGGCCGTCGGGGGAGGCGTTCGTTTGGATGCGGGCAGGGCCGGCCGCGGTTCGCTTGGTTGGAAAGGAAAGGTGCTGCGGCGCGGGCTTACTTGCCGTCCTGCAGCGGGATCACGACGGGCTTCGTCGGCGGGGTCACCACCAGCGCCCCGTTCTCGTCGAAGCCGATCTGCGTGCCTGCC
The DNA here is from genome assembly GCF_025950085.1 of Luteolibacter flavescens. Taxonomy (NCBI): domain Bacteria; kingdom Pseudomonadati; phylum Verrucomicrobiota; class Verrucomicrobiia; order Verrucomicrobiales; family Verrucomicrobiaceae; genus Neoluteolibacter; species Neoluteolibacter flavescens. Next base: position 222,104 of record NZ_JAPDDS010000006.1, on the reverse strand, counting down.
AGGTGTTGGCACGAGGTGAGGCCGACGGAGAGAGCGCACAGCACGGCGATCAGTCCGACCGTCGGGCCGATCTTGAACGACTTGTTCAGCTCGCCGTCATCGAACCAGTCGCCGAAGAACTCGATGGCAGGCCGTGCTGACTTGTTAACGACTCCGCCGATGAGGAATGCCCACTGCGGGGCCACGCCATCGGGCAAAGAATTCAACAAGCTGAGGAATTCCGCGCCGCCGAGGAACATGGCGACCACGCCAAGCACTTCGAGCACGCGGACAAGCTGTGAGCGCCAGAGCGGCGGCACCACCGAGATCAGCTCACCATTGAGCTGCGTCTGATTGGAGTGTGGGGAACTGGTTTCGTTCATGACGCATCACACCGTGCGCCCGTCATCTCCCGGTATCCACGATGTGGAGTGGTCCCGGTTACCATCCCCCGACATGGGACGAGGCAAAGTTGGAGTCCTCCACCTCGCTGCTATCGACCGCCTGCCCGGTGACCACACCGGAGAGGCGGGCACCGCACACGATGGCCCCGAGAATGGCGTCACCGCGGTCCGGGGACTTCCTTCCCTCGGCACGCATCCGGTCCTTGCTCTCCACCCGTAGCTTTCCGTTCTCCGCCCACTCGCTCTTCCGCGTCGTGAGCTGCTTGAAAGTGTCTGGGTCGATCACGCCGAGGTTGATCCTTCCCCGCTCGATCTCGCGGCAGCCGACGTGCCACACCTCGCCGATGAGGTTCGAGTATTCGTCGGGGTCGGATGCGCCCTGGCCCCCGTGGAAGCGCTTCATGTAAAACCCTTCCTCCTCGATCGCATCGATCATCGCCGTGCCGAGGCCGTCGGCATCGCCCCACACCTGGCCCGGGTGAAGGGCATTCAGGCGGAAGAGCTGCACGAACTCGCGCGCGGCCTGCATGGTGTTCTTCTCCACCCACGCCTTCACGATGCGGACGGTGTTGCCCCGGCGCACGGCCAGAACGTTCTCGTCGCGGCCCGCCGCAAAGTCACAGAAGGCCACCACCTCGCCGTCCTCGTGCGGCACCGGCTGTCCGTCCAGCGCCTTGGTGAGTAGGTCGGGAGAGAGCACGAGACGCTCGGCATCCTCGGTGAATTCCGCATCATGCATCGAGCGGTAGACCGGATGGTCCGGACCGTATTTCTCCAGGTCCCGCTTCCGCTTCGCCGGGTCGATGTGCGGGCACTCGTCGCTCCGCACCTTTCGGACCCAGAAGTGTTTCCGCATCGCATGGAAGGCCTCGTAGAACTGCCCCCACGGCTTGCCCGGCGAGCTGACCCAGAGTTGGAAAACGCGCGTGCACCGGTCGAAGGCCTCGAACACGGAATCGGGCACCGTCTTGGCCTCGTCCACGATGATGAAGACCGGATCGGTCTGCCGGTTGATCTTCGGGTGCCAGCCCTCCGCCCTACCGGCGTCATCGGTGGAAAAGCCGATGGCGAAGCCACCCTCCGGCGTCTTGATCTCGGTGGTGAGGAAATTCCATCCGGGGAATTTTCGCTGATGCACGCGGAGCGCGGGCCAAAGCTGCTTCTCCACCTGACGAAAGGAGCCGGATGTCACCACTACCTGCCCGCGCGGATACCGGCTCAGGAACCAGCAGATGGCCGACGCCACCACCTTGGCCGTCTTCCCCGATCCGTTCGCCGCGGCAATGGCGACAGGAGGCCCGCCGTGCTCCTGCAGGCCGATGGCTTCAAGGCACTCGATCTGCCAGTCGTAGAGCGTTTTCTCACAGAGTTGGAACCATGAGAATTCACTCGGACTGAGAATGGTGCGCTGCGTCTTCACGCATCCCCTTCCCCGTTGCCCTGGTGATCACCGCCCTTCACCCGCTCACGGGCCTCGGAGATGCGGCGGATGACCTCCTCGTCTTCCGGTGACGGACGGAACACGTCTTCGGTCTGGATCGGACCGCCATTCGGTCCGCTGTGCTCCATGCCCACCTTGTCGCGCCACAGGTCCGGCCTCCGGTTCTTCAGCCAGAAAATGCAGGCCACCACGTCCGGCGGGTAGTGCTTCACCGTCGGGACGATCACCGGCACTCCATCGTTCTGCAGGATCTTCGTGTCCGCATGGCTGAACCCGAGTGCGCGCTGATAGAGCCGGTCCGCAACCTCAGCATCAGCCGCCGATTTCCCGTCTTTTAGGGACTCGCGAAACTGGGCATGCTGATGCTTCCACCGGTTCACCGTCGCCACATCCACCTCGAAGAACTCGGCCAGCTCCTTGTCCGTCGCCCCCAGGCGGCAGAGCTTCCGCGCTTGCTCGGCAAACTCCTCCCGATACCGCGACGGCCGTCCCGCTGGACGTTTTCCCCGCTTCACCTGCTTCGCTTTCTTCCGGCCTGCCATAACGACAGCTGGCGGGGTCGTGCAATTCCAGTCGAGAGGGGTGGATGGTCCCCACGATTTCCGTCCCTTGACCCCGCGACGTGTTGACCGAGAGTGCCCGTCGGCTGGGCTTGCTTGCAACAAGGTCCGCCGACGTAGTCATATAGCCCCTCCCATGGGTGTGGGAGGGGCGACTGCCTTTCCGGGTCATCTTCCCGTTCTCCCCGCTGCTCAGATGCCGGTCAGCGCTTCTGCTTTTCGTCGCAGGAATGCCTCATCCTCCGGCGTCAGCGCCAGCGGCCCCGCCTGCTGGGTCACGGTCGCCTCCTCCTTTATCTCGCGCTTGTCGGCCTGCTCCAAGAGCTGCTTGCCCAGCCAGATCAGCATCGTGACGTTCCCTCCCTTCGCTGCCTCGATCTGCTGGCGGCGGAGGGAGATCTTGAGCCGCCCGAAGCCCCGGTCATAGGAGCGGCGGAAATCGCCCTCCTTCATCCCCATGCGGCGCTCCACCGTCCGCACGCCCACGTTGAACCACGCCGCCATCTCCGCGGCCGTGGCACCCAGCATCCCGAGCTTCTCCACCTCCGCGAGATCGAATTCCTTCGCCGGTCTCCCCTTCTTCATCGGTCTATCCCCTTGAGCTTCCACGCGACTCCCTTAGCTCCTGCCCCATGCGGACCAAGCTGTCGCAATTGCTCGATCTGATGGCCTCCGGCGACTGGCACGCCGCCCTTCGTTTCGCCGCCCGCTTCCCTGATCTCGGCCTTCACCGGGACGACATCCTCCGGGCAAAGGACGCCATCCTGCAGCCGCACTTCTACCGGCAGCTCCGGCAGGATCCGGCCGCATTGATCGATGCGGGCAGGCAGGCACTCCTCAGCCGTTTTGGCCATCGTCTTCCGGCAGCCGCGCCAGCGTGCACCGTGCCGCCACCTTCGCCGGATCTCCCTTGCCGAAGATCAGCACGTACTGGTGCGTCTTCCCGAGCTTCCGCGACTTCTCAAATTGCCCGCGCACGCGCATCGGCAGCGAGCCCGCCGGCGTGAGCAGGATCGCATCGTTGTAGAGCCGCATCCCGGCATCCTCGAAGGCCCGCACCGTGTCGCCGGTCAGCCCGTGGAACCAACCGCGGGAATCCCGCACGTCCCCGATCACCCAGCAGGCAAAGGCATCCGGCGCGAGCCGCGCGCACGCATGCCGGATGATCTCGCGGTAGGCCTCGAGGAATCCCGCGTAGCTGCCCAGCGCGCTCAGGTCCTCGGGACGCTCGCTATACACCTCGAGGTCGAAGTAGGGCGGGCAGCTCAGCATGAAGTCGAAGGGCTCCGCCTCCCCGATCAGCTCCGGCAAGCAGCGGCTGTCCCCCGTGATCCACCGTGCCGATCCCGGCACCGGACCGAACTCCGCCGCCTGGCGCTCGTTCGCCTCCACCTGCTCCGGACGCAGATCGATCCCCGTGTAGTGCATGCCCAGCTTCGCCGAGACCAGCCCGCGGACACTTCCCCCCGCGAAGGGATCGAGCACGCGTCCACCCGCCGGGCACCACCAGCGCAGCGCGATCTCCGCGAGCACCGGGTCGAAGATGCTCGTGCCGGTCTGCTTCATCGCCTCCGGGAAGCGCTGGGCGAATTCCTTCCACCCCAGCTTCCGCCCCTCCGCGGCTTCCACCGCCGCCTTCCGGTCATAGGTCTCCTGCGGTTGCGACGAGGTCGAGAAAGCAAGCTCCTCGGCCCGCCCCTCCGAGCTGGCGATACCCGACTCGATCCAAGCCCGCTTCCGGTCCAGCCAGGCACCCGAGCGCGCATCGAAGACCGAGAAAGGCGCGGCCCCGAAATCCCCCACCAGCCCCCTCCCCGTCACTGCCGGATCGGCAGCCCCTTCCCCTTCCGCCGGAGACCCATCACCCATCAAGTCGGCCAGCGCCTCATCGTCGAAGCCCGTCAGATCCAGATCGAAGTCTTCCACCTCGCCCAGATCTCGGAGCAACTCCCCTAGCCCGGCCTCGTCCATGTTGGCCAGTTCCGCGATGCGGTTGTCCGCGACCAGATGTGCCCACTCGTCCGCCTCCGTCTCGAACTCCTGCACGTCCACCGGCACCGCGGTCAGCCCGAGGAACCGCGCCGCAGCCAGTCTCCCGTGCCCGGCGATCACGAACCCGCTGCGAGCCGAGACCACGATGGGATTCCGCCATCCCTGATGCCTGATGATCCGGGCCAGCAGCTCGATTTGCTTCTTCGGATGACGATTCGGGTTTCGCGGGTGCTCCACCAGCGCCGATGGGTCTCGCAATTCCCTATGGGTGCAGTGAAAGGGCGGAACTACGGAAGGATTCAAAGAGTTCACATGAACACCTTTAGATCTGACGCGGATTTCACGAGCGCTCGGTCTGGTCCCATTCTCAAGAAATGAAAAAGCCCCACCGCAAATTGCGGTGAGGCTCCCCTAATAACACGGAAATTTTCAGGGCATTCAGATTCGGCGACGTCGAAGAAGAGCAAGACCGGCCAAAGCGCCCAGGAGAGCGGTCGATGGCTCTGGAACCGCAGCCAATCCGTTGAAGGTGAGACCGGTGGTAGTGCCCACAGCGCCCACCAGTGTGCCCACGCCAGTCGTGAGATCGATCGCGTAGAGATTGCTCACACCGTCCGAGTTGGCGATTGCGTAGCCGATCCCCTCTAGGTCGATGTCAAAGCCACTACCCGTTGGAGTGAATCCCAAGCCCGCGGCACCGATGGCAACACCATCGCCGAATGATCCCGCGGGGGTAGTGTGCGAATTCAGAAAGCCGTCCGAGGAGAGCGTATAGAGGATCGTGGAGGCCGGATTATTACCGGGGTTGGTGTAGCCCGCCCCAAGAACGAAAATTCCCGGGCGAAGCGTACCCGTGGAGGAGGTGAAATTGAATCCCCCATCCACTGTGACCCCGCCCGGATTGGTGATAGTCTGAGGAGCGGAGGCGAAATCCGGTTGGACGCGATAGTTGTTGGTTCCTCCATTGGAAATCACACGGACTCGGTCAGCAGCCGGATTGAAGTCGAATGCATTGACGGCACCCGTGATCGGATTGGTGTTCGGGGTCCACCCTCCGGAACTGGCTCCGGTCGAGAGGTTGATGCTGGCTCCTGATCCGCTGGCAGTGATGCCATACAGCGATCCATTCGCTCCATATACATCGAGATCAACATAGCCGGCGGCAGATCCGGCAGCACCCACTTGGGTGACCACGGAAGGAACTGCCGAGTCGAACGAGTAAAAGGAGTTGTCGCTGCCGATGGTGTAAATCGTGACGGCACTAGCCGATGTCGCGAGGAGGCCCGAGGCAATGGCGGGGAAAATCAATGAACGAGGAGACATCATGGTTGGTTTTGGTTACGGCTTTAAACGCCCTGATGAGGCGGGTGAACCTCTGCGATAAGCTACAACTCGCAACCGATATTAGTCACTGACCATAAGATATTTTCGCTTAGATGCAAATAGCCCGAAAGCGTGCATATCGCCCGACTAACATTGACTTTTTCACATATTAATCCGGCTCATGAAGACCTCCCTAACAGAGCCTAACGCACGGTCATGAAAATTGGGCCGTCGTACGTCATCTAGCGCCGGGATATCGTTAGCCCGAGCCGCCGGTATGCCTCGACGATCCCGTCCCGCTTCTGCATCGCCACGGCCTCGTCCGCCGTCTTCAGCGCCACGGTGATCCGCTTGCCGACGACCTTCTTCCCCATGTCGAGCGTGAGACGGAGCTTCCAGCGCCGCTTGCTCTTGTCCCAGGTGAGGCCGTGGAGCCGTTGAAGCTCACGCTGCCGACGCGCGGACGGAGCCGCCGAGCCAAGGGCATTGAGTGCCGCTTTCCGAGCTTCAGCATCGGGCACATGAAGCCCGCTCAGCCAGTTCTCGACCGTCCTCGGTGGTCGGTGGATTGCCGCGGCTAGCTCCGCGACCGTCATCATTTTCTCAAGCCGTTGGGCGGTCAGGATTTGCGCGAAGGAAAGTTCCTCCTCCGTCGCTCCCGAAAAACCACCGTCCACCGCATTCACTTCGGTCTTCATCGTTCCGCCCTCCTGTAGCTGTTCCATGTGAAATCGATCCTCTTTCCATTCTCGTACACCCGGTCCACGACCGAGGCCCCGAGCGACTCGCCGAGTTCTGCCGCCGTCAGGTTCGCGATGATGATCGTCGGCAGCATCGCGCCGTAGCGCGCATCGATCAGGTGCGTCAGCAGCCGGTTCTCGAAGGCCGTCTCTCCCCGCTCCTGCAGCTCGTCGATGACCAGCAGGCCGGGCCGCTTCAGCTCCTCGATCACGTCCCGCTCGGTTTCCCGGGCGTCCTTCTTGTATGTAGCCCTCACGTCGAGGAAGAAGCCCATGGCCGTGCGATAGACCGCCGTGCGCCGCGCCTCCACCGGCCCGCCGGTGAGCTTCGCGCCCGCCGTGCGATCCAGCGGGAAGCTACCGCTGCGCGCGATCTCTGCCGCCATGCGCGTCTTTCCCGCACCGCGCTTGCCGTGCAGCAGGCCGATGCCCCCGCTCTCGATCACCGGGCGGAGCAGCGCGATCGATGCGAGCCATTCGCCGCCGGTCGCTTCATCGAGTTCGCCGGTGTAGCGGTTCGGCCAGCCATGGGCCGAATAGATCGGGTGCCAGGTGCAACGCGGCGTCGGCACCGCAGCGGCGCTCTCTACCCCGGCAGCATCGTCTTCCGGCATGGCCGCAATCATCGCATCGAGTCGGCTGGCGAAGCCTGCGAGGGTGTCTCCCTCCGTGAATGCCGTCGTGCTCATAGGCCGCTGAGATCGGTGGATTCGCCGTAGCCCGATGCGGGCGTCGCCGGGGGCCGGGGGCGTGGATTCCCTCCGGATGCCGGCGGCTGGCTCGACTTTGATTTCTCGAACTCGTTCCAGCGGCTCGCATAGCGCCGCAATGCCGCCCGCCAGTCCGCGATGGGATGCCCGTTGCGCGTGATCCAGCCCTCGGCCTGCTGGGTGTCGTGGAAGGCAATCGCGCAATCCTCCGAGATCGGCACCGGGGCCGAGAGGGCATAGCGCTTCGCCTCGTCGAGGGTGGGGATCACCGCGGGATGCGGCGGGGACGCTGCCGGTGATGGCGGTGCCGTGGCATCGTTCTCGCGGGTGTTGTAGTCTAGCTTACTTACCATCTGGCTTCTGGCTTCTGGATTGGCATCCGGTTCGCATTGCGCTGCGGATGCGGGTCGCATGCGCGACGCATCCGGCCCGGATTGCGGTTTCTTTCCCCAACGCACGCGCGCGGCATTCGCGGCGCTTTGCTTCCGCTGTTCGGCCTGGGCTTCCAGTTCCCCGGCATCCCTCAGCATCCGGCGGCACCACACCGTGATCGTGCCGTCTTCCCCGTCCTCACGCTCGGCGATGCCCAGGTCGGTGATCTCATCGAGGATCTGTGCGGTTCTCTCGTCGGTCGCGCCGATCAATCGCCCGTAGGCAGGGAGACGCATGCGGATGCGGCCGCGTTCGCGCGCCGTCCACATTGCACAGAGCAGGTCGATCCAAGCGCCCTTCGCGCTGAGACTCAGGACACGGGTATCTTGCAGCCAGTCGGCCGGGAAAAATTGCAGGTATGGCAGGTCAGCCATGGACGGGTTCGGTCGGGTCGGATTTGCCGGGGCTGCCCGCCGGTGCGGGTTCGGATGGGAGGGGCCGGATCGCCACGTAGATCCCCACCGCCTTCCCCCACGCCTTCGTGACGCGGAGGTCGGCGACCTGGCTGTCGTCCTTCCAGAACTGCAGCCTGGTCAGGCAGTCCTCGATCATCTTCACGAGGTTCGAGCAGTCGGGCTTGGACGTGTGCGGCACGCGCCCCAGGGCGATGCGCTTTTTCGGCTCCGAGGCACGCCACGGGAAAACGAAGTCGATGCTCAGGCTCAGCGGCCCGTCCATCGGCTCGCGGGGCACGTGCCGCGAGCAGAGCAAGGTGAGGTCGTTCTCCGCGCTGGTCGCCTTCCTGTTCTTGAAGAACATCGGCTTGCCGTCCTTCACTAGGATCCGCTTCCCCGCGCCTTGGCTCGTCGCCTTGGGCGGGGTGATGGGAAGATGGAAAGCAATCATTTTAAAGTCCGCACATCCCGTGGCACTCCTGCTCGAAGCCGAAATCACGCTGGCCGGGCAGGTCGGCCAGGTTCGCCGTTCGCAGCGGCGTGAAGGACCGGTGGACGTAGAGCCGACCGATGATGCCGGCACCGTTCACTTTCTTGCCCTGCGCCTCGCGGATCGCCTCGTCGAATTGGCAAGCCAGCTCGAACTCGTCGGGCTCATCCTTCTTCATCGCCCGCCAGCCCGCATTGGACCGGTAGGGACACCACCGGCACGCGCTCTTGGGCACCCGCATGGAGAAGCGCTCCCACAGCCATGCCTCGCACTTCGCACGCGACCAGCCGAGCCGCAGCAAGGGGTGATCGTTGTGGATGTACTGCACGTCCGATGTCCTCTCGCGCTCGGCCTCGTCGGTGGAGATCCCGATCTGCTGTACGATGCATCGGGCACCCGCGGCCTCCATGATCAGGCGCGCCTTCCGTCGGATCGGGATGATCTTGTAATCGGTCGTGCACTTCCGCCAGAGCATGCCGCCCTCGTCTTTCCTGAGCGCCTTGTTGCGAAGCGCCCAATGGCTGTAGAGCGCCTGCCCGAAGGCGTCGTTCTCCCCCCACTGCTCCGAGTCGTCCGCGCTGAGGAAGAAGGCGTCACTCGCCGGGAAGTCCTCGGGCCGCGGCTCCGGCATGCACAGGACATGCTCGATCTCTTCCGGTGTCATGTCCGGAGCCCGGACGTAGAACGGCGGCTGCCCGCAACTCCCGGTTTCGCTGGAAAGGGCACCGAGGAAGTCAGCCCCGAGTCCCTTGCCAACGCGGACGATATGAACCGGAAAGGAGATCATGCCGCGGAGCCGCTCCAGGTGCTCATACACCTTCGCGGGCTCGTCGCCAGTGTCGGCGAAGATCGCGGCGGCGGGCCGCTCGATCTCCCCGGCCTCGGCCAGCAAGGCAAGCGTGGTGCTTTGCACTCCTGCTCCCAGCGAGAGCAAGGTGATGGTGTCGGAAAGGTCGATCACGCAGCCTCCTTTCCCAGCAGCACCGGAAGCACCTGCTTCCGCCGTTCCGCGTAGAACACGAGGAAGCGGTCGAGCGCGCCGGCCAGCTTGTCGGTGTAGCTGTCCCACTCGACCCGGAGGACGAAGGGCACCAGCCCGGGGCAGTAGCTCATGAAATACCACCAACGCAGGCCGGTCACCGCCATGCTGCCGTGCACCTGCGCGCGGTAGGCATCGGGCAGCACGCCTTCGACGAGATAGCGCGCGTGGTGCTTCGCCAGCGGGCACTTGATCTCCAGCCCGGCCAGCGGATGGGCCGCGCCGCGCTGATAGACCAGCGCGTCCGGCGAGCAGCCGATCACCTCGTCGGCCCGCGTGATGAAGCCGACCTCGCGCACGTCGAGGTCCATCATCTCGCGGAAGAGATCGCGCGCCGCCGGTTCCAGTTCCTCGCCGCGGTCGGTGTGCCGGTTTCCCGTCCACTCGACCTCGTCGGGGCGGATGCATTGCGCCACCAGCTCCAGGGCGAAGTCGTCCCATTGCTCCGAGTCCTTTCCGGTCGGCGTGACGATCCGCGAGAACTGGCTCGCGGTCGGCCGCCCGGCCCGCGCACGGAACCACTGCTCCGTGCGCTGCTCCATTTCCGGCCAGATCTTCAAGCGACCTCCTTCCATGCCTTGCCCACCGCCTCCGCGAAGCCCGCGGCGCGCGTGACATTGCCGGGGCAGCGGAGCGCCTCGCGGGCATCCTTCACCGGCTTGAAGGCGGCGAGCACCTTCGCCCGGAAGGCTTCCCACTCGGCGGAGACTTCGAGCTCCGTCGGGGCCATCGTCGACGCGCGCGGCATGCTGCGGGGCACCGAGCCGATGGGCGGCAGCGGTGCCTTGCCCGACTCCGCCACGCTGCGCTTCATCTCCGCGACTTCCGCCTTCGCCTTCTCGGCCTCGGCGGCGAGCCGCTTCTTCTCCGCCTCGGCACGCCGCATGTCGAGGCGGCGGCGAAGTTCGCCCTGGACGTATTCCAGCCCGCGGACCTCCAGGTCCTCCGCATCGGGCACCAGCTCCTTGCCATGATCCCACATGAAGGTGTCGATGGCCACGCGGCACTGGCCGATCATCCCGTTGTGCGTGGTCACGGCCACGTCCAGCGCCTTGCGCATGGTCTCCAGCGTGCGCTTGCCCTTGATGCACTCGGTGAGGCCCTTGCCGAATGTCCCGGCCCGCAGCCGCGGCGCGCAGTCGAGCCGGGCGATTGCCGCGGTGATCAGTTCGTTCTTCACCTCGTCCTTGCGCCGGGCGATCAGCTTCTCGAGTTCCAGCCGGGGCGCGCGAATTTCCTCCGCCGTCTCGTCGAGGGCCACGAAGAGTGCGTTGAGCTGCTCCGCATCGGCGATGGCCTTTTCCTTCGCGGACCTCACGCCGTCCTCGGCACCCTTCAGCGCCTTCACGTCGAGTTCCGCCTGGCCGAATTCCTCGTCGGTCTTCAGGTCGCGGTTGATGTTGGAAAGCGCGCCACGGACGAGCTCGCGGAACTCATCGACGTTCGACGCGATGACCTCCCCGCGGGTCTCGATGGAAAGCGGGATCAGTTCAAATGTGTGGTTCATCGTCGGGGGTCAGATCAGGGATTCGGTTTCTTCCTTCGCCGGTGCAGCCGCGGGAGCGGCAACCGGGGCGCTCGCATCGGCGGGCGGGTTGGCCTTCGCGAAGGGATCGATGGGACCGCCGTCGAGGGCGGCAGCCGCGGCGGATTTGTCCGCCGGTTCGAACCAATCCTCCGGCTTGCTCATGCCGTCCTTCAGCGAGGCCAGCACCTTGCGGAGCTGCACCACCTGCGCCGCGGTGATCGATTCGAGCCGCCGCTGGATACGCGCCTCGATCTGCGCCCGCGAGACGCCCAGCGGCTCGAAGGCGGCGAGGATCTTCTTCTGCGCCTCCGGACTGGTGTCCGCCTTCGAGGTCAACGTCACGTCGCACTGGCGCTGCGCCTCTTCGACCACGTCGCCGGGGATCACCGCCAGCAGGCAGGCACGCACCCGGCGCGATGCCTGGTTCGCGCACATCTCGTAGATGTCGCGGTCATCGGTCAGCGCGTAGCCACCATTCTTCGTGTCCCGCCAGTGGCGGACGTTGAAGACACGCGGCACCCGGTAGTTGCTCTGGAGATCCCAGGCGAAGGCCTCGATCACCGAGACTCCCATGCCGTCGGAGTCCCTGAAGCGGTCGATCTCCCGCCAGCCGCTTTCGATGTTGCCCCAGTGCTGGGCGATGGCTTCCGCGAGCCGGATCGACGGACCCTGGATGTCCGTGCCGCCGCGGCTGTACTGGTAGATCGCCACCGAGGCGAGGGATTCGCGGCAGCAGGAGTTCAGCACGCGGTCGAGTGCCGCCCGCTCGTCGCGGGGGAAGCGCTTCGCGGCGAGCATCGCCACCTGCACGCTCTGGGCCTCGCGGGCTTCGATGGCGGTGGTGAGGGCAGCCGGGGCCTTGGCCGGGACATCGCCCGGGGAAATCATGAGGGATGATGTGGACATCGGAAAAAAAGTCAGGGATGGGGGTTGGTGGGGTTCAGCGGGGCGACGGACATGCCGAGCGCCATGGCGCGGCGCTTGAGGTCCTCGACGGGGTCGTAGGACTTCGCCTGCGCGACGAGGTCCTTCACCGCTTCCTCGGGTGTCGCCTTGCCGTGGCTGCTCACGCTCGCGCCGCCCTTCTGGCAGGCGTAGGCCTCGTAACTGGCCGTCCGGCCCGAGCCGTCGTGGAACCAGTTGCGGGTGGTGATGCACACCGACCAGCCGGGCAGCGATGCGATGGCCGACTCCAGCGCCGGCGTGGTGGAAATATCCGGATTCATGGTCGTCGCGGTCAGAGGTAGGAGGTGCCGTCTTCGTCAGGGGTGTCGCGCTCCTGTGGCGCTTCCTCTTCCTGTTCATCCGGGTCCTCGCAGCGCCTGCGCCCGTCGTCCCAGCCCTTCACCCACGCGAACCACGCGGCGGATTTGAAGAGGTTCGGATTCGTGCTGAAGGCCCGCCCGTTCGCGGAGGCCTCGCGCCCGTCCAGGTAGGCCTGCTTTTCCTCTTCGGTCTCCTCCGGTGCGGGCAGTCCCAGGAGGGGCTCCGGCACGGCTGCCACGTCCACGACCGTAGCAGGTGCCGGAGCGGATTCCGGCGGCTTCGGCTTCGGCTTGGCAAAGTCCATCTCCACCTGGTCGGGATCGGGGACGGTCGCCATCGCCGAGTCCTTCACCTCGTTGGCGGGCTTGTAGGAAAGCCTCAGCTCGTCCTTTTGCGGACCGAGCTGCAGCTTCAGAGAGACCTCCGCCCCGTTGTTGATCTCGAAGGAATGCGAGATCCCGTCGTAGTGGGTGAGGAAGAGTTCCGCGGCCAGCGAAAGGAAGTTCGCCAGGTGCCGCGGGGGCAGCGCCTTCGACTGCTTGTCGGTGAGGCAGCCGGCCACGACCGGCTCGTATTGGTCCGCATCACAGAGGGCGGAGAGGTTCAGTTTGCGTTGTGCTTTCGTGCTCGTGCTCATGGGTGGTTCCCGGTCTTCCGGGGGTGTTTGCTTCGGGTCGCCCGCCGCGGCCCTGCCAGGGGCCGGAGGCGGGAAAAGGAGGGAAAGGATCAGATCGACTCGCGCCGCTCCCGCTGGCGGCGGAGGTGTTCGAGGACGACGTGCTCGTCCTCATGGCGGGCCGCGTCCTTCATCTGCGTGGCGGCGGCGAAAAGCCCCCACACGAAGGCCATCGCCGCACCGATCGCCAGCGCCGGAGCCTGGTGGATAGCGAAGGCGAAGACCGCGGCCAGCAGCACGGTGGAAAGGATCGCCAGCAGTGCGGCCCGCGTGCGGCATTCGCCCGCCCGGCGCTCATGGTCGGCGGCGGACATCATCGTGCGGTCTCCTCTCCCCGGCGCTTCTCGCGACGGCGTTCGAGTTCCGCCTTCAACGACCGCAGCCTCACCTCGCCCGCGCCTTGCAGCGACAGGACGACGGACAGCTCGCGGATCGCGTGCTTCAGCTCGGCGTCGCCGAGCGACTGGACCGGGGAAAGCGGCTCCGGCGGTTCACCGGCCGATCCGCCCTCGCGGGGAAGCGGGCTTCGTGATTCGGAATGCCGGTCCGTGGACCGCGGGCTCGCCGCGACATTCCGGACCGCATCCTCCTTGGGCGACCGGGGTGCCAGCCCCGGGGCGCATTGACGCATGTGTTTCTTCGTGCTCATTTCGTGTTGCGTTTCGCCCCTCGCGGGGCACTCGTGCTCAGCCCTCGGTCGTGCCAGCGACCGGGGGCAAATCGTTTGGTCGGGGCCGGGATTCCGCTGCTTGCGGATCGCCGTGCGGGTCTCGCGGATCACCCGCAGGTGCGCCGCCACCGCATGCCGGAGACCCTGCTCCCTCGCGTCGCGGGCAAGCCCGATGGAGGTCGCCAGATCGCGACGCAGCGCATCGGTCATCGTCATCACCGCTTGCCCCCTCCCCGCTTCGCGTTCTCCTCCGCGACAAATTCCCGAAGGTCCTTTTCGATGTGCTCCGGCTTCGCGGTCCCGCTCAGTCGGTCAGAGATCCAGCCGATGAACGCAGCGGGGACGACGCGTGGAGTATTCTTCGCTTCGCCGGGAATTCTAGCGACAGGCAAGCCACTTTCGATCAGGTGCTCCCCGTCCTTTGGATCTTTCCCGAGGAATCGGCAAATCGTCGCCACCGGGAGTAGCTTCACTTGGCTACCTCCTTCTCAGTGCTGGTGATTCGAGTACTTTCTTCGGAAAACAGCGCGCGTTTCAGGACAGCTTCGATATAGTCGCCAAGCTTGAGACCACGTGCTTTCGCAGCCTGACGAAGGCGTGTTTCATCCGAAGCCGTGAGGTGGATCTGCGGGTCAAATACGGAGTTCATGTGGTGAGCGGTTTTTCGCGAGTCGCGATTTATGAAGGGACGTTTGTAGCGAGTCGCGACATCTGCAACAAAAAAGTTGCGAGTCGCGACTTTTTATCTAAAGTCGACTTTATGGATTCACACTTTGAGGGCGGTGCGCTTCGTGCCTGGCGAAAGGAAAAGGGGCTTTCTCGCGAAGAGATTGGGGAGCTGTGCGGCGTCAGCGCTTCGACCGTCCATAACTGGGAAAGCGGTCGGAACAAGCCTCACGGGAAGGCAGCAGAAACAGTTGAGAGATTGATTGCCGGCGAGATCGCAGTGACCCCACTCACCCCTCTTGAGGGAAGGTTGCTTTCCGAACTTCAGAGCCGCCGCGGATTCGCGAGTCGCGAAGAGCTACTTAAGGCTTTAGTCCTAGAATCCATCGTTCTTGACCAGCTCCCTTCCCCCCAAAAAAACGGCAAGAATAATGCCGGGAAATAAGGCTTCGCGATAATTACGGAAGACGAATTTCGGATTTGTTTATATCATCGCCCGCATGAACGAACGGTCTTCCGCAGATGAACCGGGCATCATCTCTGCCCTCCTCATTATCAATATCTTTGTGTCTATTCTACTCGCAGCAGGGGCGATCATTGCCGTGTTGGCCGGTAATGTGGTAATCGCAGTCTATTTTGCGGTTTCTACAGTTTTTTCCGCTGTCGGGCTTTGGATCATTTCGACCCTTCTACGCTGGGTTTGGGATATCCGATGCTACGCGAAAGAACTGGTCGGGCTCCCCAAGCCCGACCGCTCGGCTTCGTTTTCGGTCAATCCGAATTCGGTTAGCACGATCACTCCGGAGGAACGTTCCCGGCGTCAGGAAGCACTGAGAAAACTGGATTCCACGGTGTTCAACGAAGGGTGAGGAGTGATGCGCGGCACGTTTCATGTGTTCACCAGAACACTAACAGCTTGCTCCGTCTACTCAATCGCGTCACTCTCCGCATCACTCCCTTCTGGAATCCTTAAACACTCCTGACCTGCCTGCATGAAACTCAACGTGAAAACCTCCGTCACTCTCACCAATGATGAAGTTGCCATCCTTGATGCTACCGCCTCGCGAATGGGCATTTCACGCAACCAGGTCGTTCGCCATCTCATCATCTACCACGGGCTGTGTGGTGGGGATTTCCCGCTCACGACCAAGATACTAGCCCTCCCTTCGCAGGACCGTCAGCGGGTAATCTCTGAGATCCGCGTAAAGGCAGAGTCGGAAGATCCTCCCAAGCCGCAAGGATTTCGCCAATGGGTCAAAGAGGCCCTCGTCCGTGATGATACGGAGTCCATTGAGCGCGGGGCAGAGGCCCTGCTCCGAGATCTGCTCGGTAAGCAGAGAAAGGTGGCCTGATCATAGGATCTCAAACCATTCCTCGCCCATTTCCTTTGGCACCGGCTTGCGGTAGTTGTTTCGGATCACTGCTTCACTGTTTCCCGCCTCCTCGGCAACGGCCCCGATGGCTTTTGTGGATGCGAGGCGGTAGGTGCAGAAGGAATGGCGACACACGTCGTTTGGCCATTTGTTCACCACTCCAGAAGCGATTACAGCCTCAGCCAGTCTTGTCGCAGCGTTCAAGGGAGCTGGAAAAGTGGCCAAGCGCGCAATATCTCGGCGGCGATGATAGACTGATCTACCTTCGGAATGACGATTCTCGATGTCGGGTAGGGATTCGAGAATCGCCTTCAGGTTCGACTGAATCGGAGCGAACCGCTCTGCGCTTAATTTGCCGGCCACTTCATGCCTCACGTGGATGTAGCCACTCGGTTCGCCAATGTCGCGCCACTCGATGTCCTGTGCCTCGGAAGGCCGCAGTCCACCCCAACATTGAAGGGCGAAATATGCGACCAGATCAGGATGCTTCTCGCGTAGCAGCGCGAGAATTTGACGCCCATTTTGGGGAGACCAGACAGTTGGTGATTTCTTCGCCTCACGGCGCTTGGGCGAGATCTCAGCTGCGGTGCGGGCGTGAAGATTGATCCATCCGAGATCACGCGCTCGTCCAAGGGCAGTGCCCCAAATCGAGCGCCGGTTGTTGTATGTCCTGGGAGATGGGTTTCCCCGCCCGCACCATTCGGCAACATTTTCCGGGCTGATGCTTTCGACGAGCAGAGATCCGATTTCGTCTCTGAATGGTTTGAGTTCAGTTCGAATCGTTTTCCAAGTTTCGCTTCGCCGGTGAGATCGATACTCGTCCTCCAAGCGGTCATACAGGTCGGCAAAGCTACGGCTGACAAATTCTTTAGCTCTCGCCAGCGCATAAGAATTGGCTGCTTCATGAAGTTCGCTGAGTCCGCCCGAGGCGTTGATTGCCTCTTCCACCTTGTCGAGCCACATGAACGGGGAGCGTTCCCCTGCGAGCGCTTTCACCTTCTTGAGAAGATCAGCTTCGCCGGCAGTGACCCACTGCTTCCCGGACGCGCCATCGAGCTTCCTCGCTTGGGCTTTAGCTACTGCTAGCGCCTCCTCCTTGTTCGTCTTCGTGGTGCTGCGACCGCGCCCTGCCTCTCGCCATTTCACCTCCCACTTGCCGTTACTCCGGCCGTAAATCCGGACAATTGCCGTACCAAAAGTCACCGTCTCCACTTGGCCAATTTACACCCCATTACACCCGACAACAACCCCATTAACCCCACATATCCCCATTTTCCCCCATCTACGAGTAGCTCGGAAAAAATGGTCGATGAAAAAGGCGGGCCGCTCTCCTGTAAGCCGGATTCTGTTTTCTGGACCCTATGTCCAGATTGACGATCATTTCTCTAAATCCCTGATAACAAGGATCTTCCCGCTTGCGCGGGATGCGACTAATACCCGGGGATACGACGGGCGGGCACCCTTCCCCTGTTCTGTCTTGCACCACGCGGGGTTTGCCGTGCCGTGCCGGTTGCCCGGACACGCGGTGGGCTCTTACCCCACCCTTTCACCCTTACCTGTGCCCTTGCGGGCCATCGGCGGTATGCTCTCTGCTGCACTTTCCGTCCGGACGCCTTGACGCGTCCGTCCCCCTTTTTCAAGAGGCGCGTTGCCCTGCGGTGTCCGGACTTTCCTCGACCCTGCAAGCAGGACCGTGACCGCCCGGAGAGCGGCGGCGGGACCCTAGGGGCACCCCGCACGGGTGGGAAGAGCCAATTTCAGCCGGCCGTGGCGAAATGACGGCTGGCGGATTCCGCGCGGATGATGTTCGGTAGATTCGTTCACTCACGGATTCACTCCCCCCCCCACCTGCCTCCCTCCGTGATCTCCAGATGCCATGAGAATGGCAGGGCCGCCGGCAAATTGCTGGCGGGTGCCTGTGCCTGCCTGTCGCTGCTTTCGTTCCTGATCCCGAGCCCCGCCGCGGCGGATGGCCCGGGCTTGGGAAATGTCACCTTTGCGCCGGAGGAGCTGCTGTCCACCGTGGCGCGCTTTGAGAAGAGCACCGGCGCGCCGCATGGCCACGGCTTTGTCTCGATGCACAAGGGCTATCTGGTGGTGCCCTTCTCGCTGGATGGCGGTGGCGGATTCGACGAAAGCGGATTCGCCTTCTACGATGTGTCGGACCCGCGGGCGGTGCGGCTGACCTTCACCACGCAGGATCACCCGGACTATGCCACGGGCAGCCCGAATGACCCGGGCCAGATCGGCGAGCCGCACGGCTACTCCTTCACGCGCTTCGGAGGGCGGGACTATGTGTGCGTCACGCAGAATATCCGCAGGCCCGACTCCTCCGGGCTGCAGGTGTGGGACTTCACGGAGATGGATGTGCCCGCGCCCACACGGGTGAGCCGCATGCCGCTGCCCGGGCTGAATGGCGGGGACTATGCGGCGCGGGCGTGGTGGGTCTTCTGGCAGGGAGGCCGCTACGCCTACGTCGCGGGCACGAGCGCGGGCCTCTACGTGGTGGACCTGAGCGATCCGGCTAGCCCGGTGCTGGTGAGCCGCCGCACGACCAGCGAGCTCGGCTTTGCCAATCACGCGACGAATGTCGTCTTCGCCGTGGGAAACCTGCTCGTCGTCACCGGTTCCCAGCCCGCGAGCGCGGACGCGAAAACGGGCATCGCCACCTTCGACATCAGCGATCCGGCGAATCCCGTGCTGCTCGATCACGTGAGCGAGCCCGCGGGCTACAGCAGCATGCTGAATGGCCACCGGATCTATACCACGCGCTCCAGCCCGGACGTGTGGAATATCTCCGACCCCACGAACATCACCCTCGAAGGCGAGATCCCCAACAGTGCCTCGAAGGGCGGCTACGGCGTCGTGCAGGACAATTTCTTCCTCTACGGCGCGTCGAACCGCTACCGGAAGATCGACGTGGGCGCGCCGCCCTTCACGCCCGTCCAGACGCATGCGCCCAGCGGCTTCGGCCAGCCGGACTGGGACTTCGCGATGCCGCTGGGAAATCTGGTCTTCATGGGGAACGATCACTCCGGCAGCGCGCTCATCGTCCACCAGACCGAGCCGGACACCACCGGCCCGGTGGTGAACATGGTGAATCCCGCACCCGACTCGCTGAACCGCGCTGTGACCAGCCGGGTCGGCCTGACCTTCACCGATGCCATCGACCTGCGCACCGTGGACTCCACCACCGTGGTCATCCGTCCGGTGGGCGGGCAGCCGCTGACGGGGCGCTACAGCCACCAGACGGGCATCGTGAATTTCTGGCCGGATGAGCCGCTCGAGCCCGATACCGCCTACCAGATCCATCTGCCCGCGGGCGGGGTGAAGGATTGGGCGGGGAATGGCCTGGCCACGGAACACACCAGCCTTTTTTCCACCGGCACCTCGCTCGCCGCGATCCTCGTGACGGCATCCGCCAGCGGACCGGCGACGACCGGTGAAGCGGTGAACTTCACCGCCACCGCGGAGGGACAGGGCACGATGGAGTATTCCTGGGACTTCGGCGATGGCACGCCCGCCACGGCCTACTCCAGCGATCCCGCGGCGACCCACACGTATGATGCACCGGGCCACTACGCGGTGACGGTGCAGGCGACGAATGGCACGATGACCCGGGGGAGATCGCTGGTGCAGACCGTCCATCGCCCGCTGATGCCGACCGCGCCCGTGGCCTCCTCGACCATCCTCCACCTGCCGGACACGGGGCAGGTGTGGTGCGTGAATCCGGATGCCGACACGGTCACGGCCATCGATGCATCCACCTTCGCGAAGCTCCACGAGACACCGGTGGGGCGACACCCTCGGACCCTCGCCAGAGCACCGGATGGGGACCTGTGGGTGGTGAATCAGGAAGACGCGACGATTTCCGTGCTGGCCACCGATGGCACGGCGCGGAGGGAGATCGCGCTGCCACGCGCGAGCCGACCCTACGGCATCGCCTTCAGCCCGGATGGCAGTGCCGCGTGGGTGACGACGGAGGGAACCGGAGAATTGCTGAAGCTCCACCCCGCGACCGGCGAGGTCCTGGCCACGATCATGCCCGGCGGGCCGTTGCGGGGCATCGCGATCGGGGGCGATCCCGCGCGGATCTTCGTGACCCGCTTCCTTTCCTCCGATGCAGGCGGCGAGGTCCATGAGATCGACCCGGCGACCATTGCGGTCGTGAGGACCATCCCGCTCGCGCCGGACGCCGGGCCGGATACCGAGGCGAGCGGCCGCGGCATCCCGAACTACCTGAGCGCCGCCGCCATCTCGCCCGACGGCCACTCACTGTGGTTGCCGTCGAAGAAGGACAATATCGCCCGAGGCCTCGCACGCGACGGCCAGCCGCTCACCTTTGAAAGCACCGTCCGCACGATCGTCTCGCGGATCGATCTCGCGACGAATGCCGAGATCCCCAACGGGCGGATCGATTTCAATGACCGCGACATGGCACAGGCCACCGCCTTCAGCCCGCGCGGCGACTTCGCCTTCATCGCGCTTCAGGGGTCGAACTCCGTCGATGTGATCGATGCCTACTCCGGCGATCTGGTGTCCGCCATCGAGACTGTGGGGCGCGCGCCGCAGGGACTCGCGATCGATCCCGCAGGCGGGAAGCTCTACGTGCAGAACTTCATGGATCGCACCATCGCCGTCCACGATGTCTCGGCGCTCACGTCATCCTCCGCGAATGCCGCGCCGCGCCTGGCGATCGTCCCGACCGTGGCGAACGAGCCGCAGGCTCCCGATGTCCTGCTGGGAAAGCGGATCTTCTACGACGCCACGGACCGCCGGATGAATCACGACGGATACATCAGTTGTGCGAGCTGCCATCTGGACGGCGGACACGACGCGCGGACGTGGGACTTCACCGACCGCGGCGAGGGCCTGCGGAATACGACCACGCTGCACGGTCGCGCCGGACTGGGTCACGGGCGGGTCCACTGGACTGCGAATTTCGACGAGATCCAGGACTTCGAGCACGATATCCGCGATGCCTTCGGCGGCTCGGGCTTCTTGACCGATGAGCAGTTTTCCACCGGCACGGTCTCGCAGCCGCTCGGCGATCCGAAGGCAGGCCTGAGCGCGGATCTCGACGCGCTCGCCGCCTATGTGTCGTCGCTCACGACGATCCACCCGAGTCCGCACCGCTCGCATGATGGATCGCTGACGGCTGAGGCAGTCACGGGGAAGAAGCACTTCGACCAACTCGGCTGCTACGCCTGCCATGGCGGATCCTCCTTCACGGATAGCGCCGGGGGACTGCTCCACGCGGTCGGAGCAGCAGGGAGCCGTGACACGCCGACGCTGAAAGGACTGTGGGAAACCCCGCCCTATCTCCACGATGGATCGGCGGCAACGCTCGCGGACGTCTTCATGAATGGCGAAGTCCACGGCGCGGCGCAACAGCTCTCGCCGGCACAGCGCGATGAACTGGCCGCCTATCTGCTGCAGCTCGGCGACGAAGACTCCACGCACGACTTCGGCCCGCTCGTCCGCCTGACCGAACCGGTGAATGGAGCACTCTACGCGGTGGGCGCGCCGGTCACGCTGGCGGTGCATGTCACGGACTTCCTCGGTCCGGTGGCGTCGGTGGAATACTTGCATGGCATGCAAGTGCTCGACGGAGCAAATAGCCCTCCATTCACCGGCACCTCGGGCGATCTGGCTGCGGGAGATCATTCCTTCCACGCGCGCATCCGCTTCGCATCCGGACTCACCACCGTCACCGGGCTCGTCACGGTGCGGGCGAGGGCGCACACCCCGCTGCCGACGGTGCGGGTGAATTTCCAGCCCGCGAGCGCCCCCATCCCGGAAGGCTATCTGGTGGACAGCGGCGAGGTCTTTGGCGACCGGGGGAACGGCTGGTCCTACGGATGGAATGCGCCCACCACGGCGACGCGCGACCGGAATTCCTCCGCATCGCCAGACCAGCGCTACGACACGCTGAATCACCTGCAGAACAGCGGCAATCCGGACGCCGTCTGGGAAATCGAACTGCCGAATGGCGGCTATCGAGTCCACATCGTCTCGGGCGATGCAATCGGCACGTCCGGGAATTTCTTCACCAAGGCGGAGGAGGTGCTGGTGGTGAATGGCGTCGCCACCTCCGCCCACCGCTGGGTGGAGGGCACGCAGGATGTGGCGCTCGCCGATGGACGCCTGACGGTCCGCAGCGCGCCGGGTGCCGCGGGCAACAAGATCTGCTTCATCGACATCGAGCCGCTGGGCCCCTCGACCGCCGGCACCGCCGTCTCCCTCGCCGCGCTGGCGCCCGCCACGGCGGAAGGCGCGGACGATCCGGCGACGATCCGCATTTCCAGAGCGGGAAAACTCACGGAAGACCTCGCGGTCCGACTGGGGATGAGCGGCACCGCGCAAGCGGGCATGGATTTCGCTGCTTTGCCTGACGTGGTTACGATCCCCGCGGGAGCCGCCCATTTGGATCTGCCCGTCACCGCGGTGGCCGACCCGGTCGCCGAGGGCGAGGAAAGCGTCACGCTCTCGCTCCTGGATGACCCCGGCTACGTCGCGGGCGAGAGCACGACCGCCACGGTGATGATTTCCGATCCTCCCTTCGATGCCTGGCGCTTCGCCAGCTTCCGTGCGCTGGAGCGGGCAGATCCGCTCGTCAGCGGCTTCGAGTCCGTCCCCTTCCCCGGCGGCATCGCGAATGGCCTCGCCTACGCGCTCGGGCTCGATCCCGCAGCGGCCACGCCCGCGATGCTCCCCCGACCCCGGTCCCACGACGGGAGATTCGCGCTCAGCTTCAAGCGCCCCGCTGGCCTTCCCGGCGTATCGTATCAGGTCGAGTCCAGCACCACGCTGGCCCCGCCTTGGCAGTCCGTCCCGCCCGAGGACTGGATCATCCAGCCCCACGAAGACGGCACGGAAACGATCATCGTCCGCGATCCCCTGCTCCCCGGAGAAAGCCCCGGCCTCTTTCTCCGGCTGAAAGTGACCCCGGAGTAGCGCCTCAGCCGATCCAGAAGCAGTCGATGAAGAACCACAGGATCATCACGATCCCGATGGCGAGCTTCATGCCCATGCCGGCGACGGTGCCGACCACGGAGCCGACGCCGGAGACCGCGGCAGGCTTCAGCTCTTGCTTTGCGCCCCATTTTTCCAGGACGAACGCCCCGATGAGCGGGCCGAGGATGAGGCCGAGCGGAAAAAAGAACATGCCGACGATGCCGCCGACCAGCGCGCCCCAGGCTCCCCATTTCGTGCCACCAAACCACTTCGTGCCCGCCGCACCGGCCGCGAATTCAAGGGCCTGTGAGATCGCCATCAGCAGCGTGAGAATGACGAAGGTCCACCATTCCATGCCGGATTCCTCGCGCCCGAGCATCAGGCGGTGGGCGATGGCGGCCATCAGGAGGATGAGGTGACCGGGCAGGATGGGAATGATGCAGCCGATCAAACCGGCGATCAGGAGGCAAGAAGTGACGATCCATGCCAGTCCGCTCCCCACGGTGCCCCAGCCGCCCCAGTGCATGAATGCTTCCCACCACTGCGTGATTGCCTCCCACATCGCGCCCGCAGCATAGTCCCGAACGTCGGACGGTCGAGGAATTCCCCGCGATCGGCCGTGGCACGGAATTGATGTGAAACTTGATTGGAAATTGCCGTAGTGGGGGCCCCCGGCACCGATATTCCGGGCTAACCGCACGAACTTTGACACCTTTCCGTACCATTCCCATAAACCCGACCCCAACCCTCGACGTAAATTGACACTCATGCGCCCGTATCACCTCGCACCAATAGTCCTCGCCGCCGCTGCCATGCCTTCACAGGCCGCCAACTGGTATGAGGAAATGCAACTCGGCCCGGCATGGGCCAATTCCTTCGCCGGAACCTTCGACGGCCAGGAGCAAGTCGCTGCCGTGAAGGGCGTTCTCGTGGATCTGGGCGATGGAAATCGCGCCCTCTTCGACACCGAGACCCTGCGCGTCGTCACCGTTTACAAGGGCGGCGTCCACTGGGGCGGCACGCCATGGACCGGTGCCCACGGCCAGCTCGTGAAGACCGCGAACGAGAAGGACTTCCTTTTCAACACCGTGCCCGGACCGGGCTGGGCGAATGAAACCGGCAGCTTCGAGGACAAGCGCACGAGCATGTCCTTCACGCTCTACACCGCGAAGCGCGACGCCAGCCAGGTGACCGCCGCCTGCGGAAACATCCCGCACGCCCAGTACAAGGGCTTCTACCGCCACGGCAGCCGTATCGTCTTCGAATACACGGTGAATGGCACCCACGTGCTGGAGCACCTCCAGTCCGGCCCGGATGGCTTCGTCCGTCACTTCGAAGTGGCCGCGCACGACAAGCCGCTCTCGCTGATCGCCGCGGATGACAGCGGTGCCTTCACCGCCGAAAAGGGCGGCGCGAAGTCCGCTTCCGGCCTGTCCGTCGCCACCGGCGGCACCGGTGCCGTGCTCGCCCCCGCCGCCGACAAGGCCTCCCGCCTCGTCGCGACGCTCGCTCCTTCCGACAAGGCGACCACCTTCACCATCTCCTACGCACGCGGCGGTGCAGCCAAGTCCGTCGCCCCCTTCAACGTGACCGGCGCCACCAAGGGCGGCGAAGGCCTCTGGAAGGACGTCATCACCACCAAGGGCCAGGTCTCCACCGACAAGAAGTCGCCGTGGGTCACCGACACCCTCACCCTCCCGGAAGACAATCCGTGGAAGGCCAACATCCGCTTCGGCGGCTTCGACTTCATCGACGAGGACAGCGCCGCGCTCTCCACCTGGAATGGCGACGTGTGGGTCGTGAAGGGCCTGAAGGGCGACTGGAGCAAGCTGGCGTGGAAGCGCTACGCCGCCGGTCTCTTCGAGCCGCTCGGCGTGAAGGTCGTCGACGGTGCCATCTTCGTCCACGGCCGTGACCAGATCACGAAGCTGTCCGACCTGAACAAGGACGGCGAGGCCGACCGCTTCGAGTGCTTCTTCAATGGCGTGGCCGTTTCGCCGAACTTCCACGAGTTCGCCTTCGACCTCCAGACCGACTCGAACGGCGACTTCTACTTCTCGAAGGCCGCACCGGTCCGCCCCGGCGGCCGTGGCTTCGACACCATCTTCCCGCACCACGGCACCGTGATGCGCCTGTCGAAGGACGCCTCGAGCTTCGAGGTGGTCGCGACCGGCCTGCGCGCCCCGGGCGGCGTGGGTGTCGGCCCGAATGGCGAGATCACCACCGGTGAGAACGAGGGATCCTGGCAGCCCTGCTGCAAGATCAACTACATGAAGAAGGACCAGCGTCCGCTCTTCTTCGGCACCGAGCCGAGCCGCCAGGGCCTGAAGGATGCCAAGTACACCGAGCCGCTCTGCTACCTGCCTATGGACGTGGACAACTCCGGCGGCTCCCAGGTCTGGGTGCCGAAGGGCGTGAAATTCGGCCTGAAGGAAGGCGAGATGATCCACCTTTCCTACGGCCAGTCCACGCTCTACCGCGTGCTCTTCTCCGACGTGGGTGACACGCTGCAAGGCGGCGTGGTGAAGATCCCGGCCAAGCTCGGCTCCTCCGCCATGCGCGCCCGCTTCCACAAGGACGGCTCGCTCTACGTGGCCGGCTTCCGCGGCTGGCAGACGAATGCCGCCGCCGAGTGCGCCGTGCAGCGCGTCCGCTACACCGGCGCGACCGTCACCATCCCGGACAAGCTCGAGATCACCGAAAAGGGCGTGCGCATCCACTTCGAAACCGAGCTGGACGAAGAACTCGCCACCGACCCGGAAAGCTACTCGGCCCAGCGCTGGGACTACGTCCGCGGCCCGCAATACGGCTCCGGCGAGTTCTCGGTGGACAATGTCGACAAGCCGGCCCGCGAAGTGGCCCTCCAGAAGGAGTCCAAGGAGCACCACAAGCGTGACACCGTGAAGGTCACCGCCGCTCGCCTGCTGAAGGATGGCAAGACCGTTGAAATCGACCTCGAAGGCCACAAGCCCTCGATGTCGCTGAAGGTGGCATGGGACCTCGAGGACGCCGATGGCGAAGTCCTCCAGGGCGACATCCACTGCACCGTCCGCGCGATGGGCAAGTAAAGCCCTCCGATTGATAGTTGGAGATTTGAGACGGGCCGGGCCATTGTCCGGCCCGCCTCACCCACCATTTGTTTTTTGTGATGAAACAGGTTCCCTTCTTCGTTTCCGTCCTGTCCGCCGCCCTGACGGCCGGGTCCGCCCGTGCCGAGCTCGCCGCGACCTTCGAGTCAGGCGGGGCGAAGGACACCCGTGCCGATCGTTTGCCGGCCTTGTACGTCAAGGCGGGCGAGTCCCCGACGCCCTTCCTCCCCGGAGGTGAATTCAGCGTGACGTGGACGGGCAAGCTCGTGCTGGCCGAGCGCCAGCGCCTTTCGTTCTCCTTCGAGGGCGAGGGCAAGGCGACGCTCACCATCGACGGCGAAGAAGTGCACACCGAGGACGGCACGCTGGGCGCGACCGCCTCGAAGAGCACCCGCTTCAACAAGGGGGAGCATGACATCACCATCGTTTACCGCTCGAAAGCCGACGGATCCGGCCGCTTCCGCCTTTTCTGGGAGGAGCGCGCATTCCCGAAGCAGAGCGTCCCGCCGACGGTCTTCAAGACCGAGGCCATGGAAGAAGACCTGGCCCGCAAGGGCCGGCTCCTCTTCGCGGAGAATCACTGCTCGAAGTGCCACATGGGCGCGGCAGGCATGACCGAGCTCACGGAATTCGGCCCCATGCTTCTCGCGTCCGGGTCCCGCCTGAATGAGCAGTGGATCGCGGAGTGGCTGGCGAATCCATCCGCCTTCCGCCACGACACCCGGATGCCGGATCTGATCGACGAATCGACCCCCGCAGGGAAGCAGCAGGCCGCGGACCTCGCCGCCTGGCTGATGACCCAGAAGGTGGGCGAAGCGCCCCCTGCCCCGGACAAGGCCCTCGCCCAGAAGGGCGGCGAGCACTTCCACCGTCTCGGCTGCGTGGCCTGCCACACCCCGGCGGGCAGCGAGGGAGATCCGAACCGGGTGCCCCTTTCCAATGTCGCTTTCAAGTTCCAGCCCGGAGCGCTGTCCGGCTTCCTGAAGAAGCCCGATGCCTGGTACGCCCACATCGGCATGCCTGACTTCGCGCTGAGCGATGCCGAGGCGGACCAGATCGCGGCCTTCCTGCTGGATGAGTCCTCCAAGACGGAGCGCAAGCCATCCACCTTCCCGAAGGGCGACCCTGCCAAGGGCATGGAGATCGCCACCGCCCTGAATTGCGGCTCCTGCCATGCCGGCACCGGAGCCATGAATGTGACCCTGCCGACCACGGACGCCATCTTCAAGAAGGACTGGGCCGCCGCAGGCTGCGTCTCCGCCACCCCGGGACCGAAGGCCCCGCGCCTGGCGCTGGACGATGCCGACCGCGCCGCGCTGGTCGCCTTCTCGAAGAAGGGCATGGCGCCGCTGACCCGCCACGTGCCATCCGAGTATGCCGCGTCGAAGGTGAAGGCACTGCATTGCACGAGCTGCCACGGCATGGACGGCCACGCCTCGCTGCTGGATACCCGCCACGTCGAGACGAAGTCACTCGTCGCCCACGTGGCCGGTGAGAATGAGAAGCTCGACCAATCCCGCCCGCACCTCACCTACATCGGCGAGATGCTTCACTCGTCCTACATCGAGGGAATGCTGACCGGCAAGCCGACCGGCGGCCGCCCGCGCCCGTGGCTGGACATGCGGATGCCCGGCTACACCTCGTACGCCACCGGCCTGGCCGATGGTCTCGCCCGCCTCCACGGCGTGGTGCCCGGCAAGGCGGAGCCCGTCCAGATCGACGCCGCGCTCGCCGAAATCGGCAAGAAGATCGCCAGCAGCGAAGGCTTCGGCTGCACCACCTGCCACGGCGTGGGCCCGGTGAAGCCGAGCGCCGCCTTCGAGGTGGAGGGTGTGAATTTCGCCCTGAGCCACGAGCGCCTGCGCAAGGAGTGGTACATCCGCTGGATGGACAATCCGACCTCGGTCACCCCGGGCTCGAAAATGCCGCGCTACAGTGACGAAGGAAAGTCCCAGCGTCCGGAGCTGGATGGCGACGCCAACAAGCAATTCGAGGCGATCTGGAACTACATCCAGAAGCCCTGATCATACTATCCCGGCGGCGGGCTCGCACAAATTCCGGAGAAAGTTCCCGGAAATCGGCACGAATTGGAACAACGGCTGCTATTTCCCCGCGAAATGGCAGTCCAGTTGTTCAAACCGACTCTCGCCACCCTCGGGGTGAGCGCACTGATCGTTACGTGCACCTACGTCTCCACGGAAGTGGGCCTCCGGTCCGAGGGTTGGCATGAGGTCACCGTGGAGATGCCCCGCAATCCCGGCTACGGCACCGTGGGGCAGAGTCTCTTCACCCCGGATGGCAGCAAGGTGCTGGTGACAGCGGTCACCAAGGAGAACGGGAAGCACCTCGTGCATGCGAAGGTGGAGGGCACCCACCGCTATGCGCTGGCCCTCTTCCCCACCCGCTGGGAGCACAGCTTCGCCATGGATACACCCTCGCTGGAGTGGACGGTTCGTCAGGCCAGTGGCCAATCTTCCACCCTGCCGAGCCAGTCCGGCGGCCAGCGGTGGCATGTGCTGAATTGAGACGACCTCCGGCCTACCGGACCAGCCGACCCTTCATCAGCAGGGGGATCCGCTTACCAGAGCAGAAAATTGTGGATCGGCCCGACAAGCGGGTCGGTGGCACACGACTCCTTCCTCCGCTGCTTGGCTGGAGCGCTCATGACCGGGGTCAGGGCGCGGCTTTCCCACTGCTGATCCGGTGCGGCATCCAAGATGGCGTCGCGGTCGATATTTTTAGAAAGCGTCTCCTCGAGGATGCACGCGCGGCGGTGCCATCCCAGCGCGAGCGCGCAGGACAGCCTCTGCCGCAGGATACGCGGAGTGAATTTCAGGCGCGCGGGGAGGTCTTCTAACATCTTCCACGCGTCGGCAGGCCGCCCTGCCAGAATGAGTTTTTCAGCTGGCACGGGGCGACGGGTTTTGGGGTGTTCTGAATGCTGGGGAGAGTTGCATCCTGGAGAGGTGGCAAGTTTGCCACGGAGATCTTAGCAATCAAGAGTCAAAGAATTACGAATCTACGTAGGGTACTTTCCGAAATTCCGGGTAGGTAATATTCCTAGACGCGAAACCGAGTGGACGCTCCTCCGGCTCATTCCCGGAAACCACCCGGATCTATCAGAAAGACAAGGCATTCCGACGCTTCCAGTTAGAGCCCCGGCTTCATCACCAAGGCGCGAGTTGGAGAAAAACGCGGGTCTAACCTCGAATCCGACACCTAGGTAGATTTTTTACAACAACCTCCAGGAGTCGGCTAATTTCACAAAAACACCATCTCACCACCGAACACCTCGAATGTGAGATGTGGGCCGGATGTCCCGGCTCGCTTTCATGCCGTGAATCTCCGGGCACGGCGGGCTTCGTGACCGCTGGAGTGGAGTTGCGCGACCCAGGCCATGGCGACGGCCGGGTGGAGCCAGGGCTGGCCCTTGGGCAGGCGCTTGAGATGGCGATGGCAGGAGTCGCGGTACGATGGACCTAGTAGATCGAGGATCCATGCCTCGGACTCCATCCACCAGCGCAGGAAGGGCCGCGCGAGATCCAGCACGCGGGGGAAGTCCGTGGAGTCCAGCAGCGCGGCAGGCCACTCGCCCGGCACGGGGGCGGTGCCACCCTTCCACACATGGCTTCTGCCGAGCGGGCGGATGAAGAGAAATCCCGCGCTCCCGTCTTCCGGGAACCATCCGGCGCACGCGCCGTGCAGTTCGATGCGGCCGCCCTCCCACTCCAGCGCGTAGCAACTGCTCGTCTGCAAGCCAGGGGACTTCGATTTCCGGAAGCCCTGCGCGGCCAGCAGATTTCCGTGCGGATGCACGACATCGCGCCCCCAATAGACCATCTGCTGGCGCAGGCCCGCGGCGAGATCGCTGCACAGGCCGCCGAGGCGGGCGCTCGGTCGCGTGGATGGACCGCGGGAAGTGGCAAGGGAATAGGGCATCGGCGTGAATCGGATGAGCACCGCCAACCGGTGGGGTGTCGGGACGCCCGCAGAAAATCACGCCGTCATAAAATTACAAACGCAATTTTGTTGCTTCAGTACACATGAGACGTAAAAGCCTGACGGCCCCGCGAGTTGCGGAGCGCCACCTCACTCCATCACATCATCATGAAAGCGACCCTTCGATCCCGTCTCATCCCCGCCACCGCAGCCATCGGCGTGCTCCTCTCCCTGGCCACGGCCGAGGCCGCGGTGGTCAGCTACTATGTCGGCGTGGACACCATGCAGACGATCGCTTCCGGTGAATTCGCCGGGATGGCGAATCCCAACTACAACCGTCTCACTTTCCTCTACGCCCACCCTAACGAATCCGCTCCCGCGAGCAGCCACTACCACTCGAAGGGGATCTACCGCTATCAACCGACGACGGGTGTCTCGCCGGTGATCGAGCAGAGCCCGTCGAACTACCTGCCGGAGGGCAGCAATCCGCCGCTCACCTTCACCTCCGGCAGCGGACTCTATAGCGGCGTGACCATCGCTCTGGAAGACCCGGGCAATCACTTCAGCCTGATCGACTTCGGCGACACCAGCTCGCTAAGCGGCCACGCTGCGGGCACGGTGGAGAACTATCTCTTCAACTCCTCCGCGGGCCGCTATGCAGGCAGCTTGGGCGGCGCGGACATCCACCTCGTGCTCGTCTCGATGACCGAGGGGCTGAATATCGGCAGCGACTCGGCCTTCAGCATCGGGCTGACGAATCCGGGCGATGAGCTTCATCTGGGTGGGAGCGTGAATTTCTCGCCGGTCTTCTGGCTGGATGCGAATGCAGGCGCCGGTGACTACGTCGCGCGCTTCAAGCTGGTGGACGAGGAGGGCATCTTCGGTGACTCGGGTGAGTTCGAGTTCCGCTTCAATGCCGTGCCGGAGCCGTCGTCGGCATTGCTCGCCGGTGCGGCGGTGCTTTGCGGGCTGGTGCGTCGCCGCCGTTGAGCGGACTTGTTAGAAAAATGCGGGTGCCCCGGTTCGCCAGGGCACCCGCTTTCGCATGAAGAAAGGAATCAGCGGCGACGGCGCAACACGAGTCCGGCAAGGCCGAGTCCGCCGAGCAGGAATACCGACGGCTCCGGGATGACGTGGAAGGTGAGCGTCTCGGTCGCGCTCTTGAAGCCATCCGTGACATGCGTGCCGCTGACGGTCATCTCGATTTGCCAGATGCCAGCCTCGGTGAAGCCGTAGTTGTAGTGGGCATGGCTGCCGGGCAGCAGCGTCAGCGCGTCCGCGCTGGGATCGGAGGTGGACATGCGCAGCAGCAGATCGCCGAGGGAGCCGGACTGCCAGAGCGCGAACTCGCCATTCCCGCTCGGCGAAGTGACGGCACCCAGGCTGAAGGTGATGTCGCCCCATTCGGACGTGCTCAGCTCCTCGGTCGCCAGCCCGAGGAAGGGCAGCGTCATGTTCTCCACCTCGGGCAGCACCCAGATGATGTCTCCGGTCTGTGCGCCCAGCGGAGCGAAGTCGATCGGCAGCGATAGCATGGCCCCGGAGGAGACCACCGTGATCACATCCGGAATGTCGAACTCCTCGTCATCCCGCTCGATGCCATCGACGGTCGCGCCCTCGGCATGGAAGTGGAAATGGAAGTCGCCGTTTTCATAGCCGATGCCGTAGTCGGCATGGCCGCTGGTGTAGAGGGCGGAGTGGGCCGGGGACGCGAGGAGCGCCGCGATGGCGAGGGTGGGAATGGTCGTTTTCATGATGGATCTAACAGGAAATCAGGGAGCCGAGACATCGAAGCGGAAGAAGCCCCGCGACTGCGGTGCCGGCAGGACGCGCAGGCGGCGGTGCATGATGCGGGACCACGTATTCCCCTGCTCCGCCCCGGTCTCGAAGATGCCCAGCGGAAAGCCGGGAATGCGCGACGAGCGCACGCGCCACGTGAAAAGATCGGCACTGTGCGAGCCGCGGATCTCCCACGACGACTCGTCGAGCGGATCCTTGTAGGTGTCGCGGAGGAAGCCGATGCCCGCCGAGCTATCGTCGCCGGGCGCGGGCAGCGGCATGAGATGCGCGTCGGAGCGGGCGGGATCGAGACCGTGCCAGAAGAAGGCGAACTCCACGCCATTCGCGAGCCCGTCGCCATCGTGATCCGCCTCGGGATCGGCGAGCGAGCCCGTAGGAAGTCCGGCAGCCCGCTCGAAGCTCGCCTGCCACGCCGCATAGGTGAAGTCTGCTCCCAGCCCTGCTCCGAAAGTCAGCGTATATGGCGCGGTGGTGAATGGAACGCCAGCCCGCGAACCGGACAAGGTGCCGGTCACGCGGTAGATCCCGGTCTCCGTGAAGGCTGCTACCAGATTCCTCGTACTTCCCGCCGACAAGGACAGCGGGAATCCCGCGGCGCTCCCGCCCTCGATGAGCGCGAAATTTCCCGGCCCGCGGACCCCGGTGACATTCCAAGCGAGATCCGACCACTCCGATGCGGCGAGCCCGGAGGAAGCCACGGCAGGATCGATGCCCACGCCATTTGGCAAGGCGGCGGCGATCGTGGACAGCGACAGATTCGCCTGCCACCGCGCACCCGGCAGCGCCGATCCGGCGGTGGTCGCGGCGACCGTCTCCAGCATCGCACGGTCCGGCGTGTAGGCCACGCCATTCGCAGGATCGGCGGCGATCATCCGCGGCGGTCCGCTTTCCTCCGCGACCACCCGGAGCTCACCAACGCCCGCGATGCGGGAGGAGAAAGGCACGGCAAAGAGGAAGGTCTTCCGTGCGGAGGTGATCACATTGCCGTGCCCGGGCATCAGCTTGCCCTTAGCCTCCAGGGTCACGCGGTAGAGGCCTGGCTTCGTGAAAGCCCAGTTGTAGTGGGTGTGCGAGGAGACCGGGATGGTAGGGATTTCCTCCGCAGCGCCGATGCCGTCCGTGGTATCGAAGGAGAAGACCACGCTGCCGAAGGACTCCGTTTTCCAAGTGGCGAATTTCCCCCCGGCATCCGGCCCGGTGCCCTCCACGGAGACCAGCCGCAACGAGATGCTGCCCTGGCTACTAGGGCTGTAGTTGTTCCCCACGCGCGCCTGGAAGAGTCCCGTGGACATGGTGGTGCGCACGCCGAGGAAGGGAGTGCCGATGGCGTTGTTCTGCGGCAGGACCCAGAGCGGGGTGCCCGGCGGGCCGAAGCGGGCGAAGGCACCGGCCGGGCTGGGGACGGCGGTCGCGGTCCTCGGCGCGGCAAGGATGACCGTGCTCTCCGGGTCCAGGCGGACGACACCCGCGCCGGTGCTGAAGTCATCGTCCTCGTCGTAGGAGACCGAGAAACGCCACCCCGCGTCGGGATTTCCGGGCGTGACGGCGTAGTCCACGTGCAGCTCGTAGTGACCGTAGAGCAGGTCGGTCGGCGGGGTGAGCGCTGCCGCGGGGAGCGCCAGCAGGACGAATGGAAGCAGCCGGAACGGGGTCACGCGCCCCTTTGACGCAAATTTATTGCATTCGTAAATCAAAATCATAAGCAACCCGCAGGCATGAGCTTCCGCGCTGCAATTACCCTCCCGCTGATCCTCTCCGCATCCGGCCAGGATCTGCTGGAGCCGCTCACCGTGACCGCTGAAATGGAGGAGATGACCGTGACTGCTGATGCCAGCGGCCCGCCGTCGCTCGGCCAGTTTTCCATGCAATCCGTGCGTACGGTGCCGGAGGAGATCCTGCAGCGGAATGCGGCGGCGACCCTCGGGGAGACGATCGGCTGGGAGCCGGGCGTTTCCTCGGGCTACTTCGGCCCGGCATCGAGCCGGCCCGTCGTTCGCGGATTCGAGGGCGTGCGAGTCCGCACGCTGCGCGACGACCTCGGCACCTTCGACCTCTCCGACGTGAGTCCTGATCACGGGGTGGCGCTGGAGCCCTTCCTGCTGGAGAGCGTGGAGATCCATCGCGGCCCGGCCTCCCTGCTCTACGGGAACTCGGCGATCGGCGGCGCGGTGAATGCCCGCAGCCGAGTGCTCGCACGCGAGCGCCCGGACCGTGCGATCTCCGGCGGCTGGGAGACCCGCTACGAGACGCAGGGCGACGGCCTCTCCGGCGCGGGTCACCTCTCCCTCCTCACCGGGCCGCTGGTCTTCCGCTTCACCGGATCCGCCCGCGACTCCGGCGACCTGTCCATCCCCGGCCGGGCGCGCAGCGGTGCCTACGAGAAGCTGGAGAATCCCCGTGTCTACGATCCGGCGAGCGGCACCACCATTCCCGTGCCGAATCCCGATGGAACGCTGCCGAACTCCGGCCACGACGGCTCCACCTGGTCGGCCGGTGTTTCCTGGCTGCCGGAGAAGCTGCCGCTGCTACTAGGTGCGTCGTACTCGAGATTTGACACGCGCTACGGCGTGCCGTGGATCTACCCGGGCGACCCGACGGACCTCTACGGGAACTACACGCTGGACCTGATTCAAGACCGCTTCGACCTGGAAGGCAGCATCGATCTCGACCACGGCCCGGTCTCGAAGATCGAGACGCGCCTCGCCTACGGGGCCTATCGGCATGCGGAGCTCTTCGAGGGCCTGGGCAAGGACCGTGGGCGTGATTTCGCCGACAGCACCTTTGAAAAGGACGCCATCGAGGGCCGCGTGGACGTGCATCACCGCGCGCTCGATGAGCGGCTCACGGGAATCATCGGCATTTCGGGTGGCACCGAGGATTTCACCGCGGTCCGCACCGTCTTCCCTCCGCCCGATCCGCAGCGGGTGAGGAGCACCTTTCGCACGGATCAGGCGGGGCTGTATCTCCTGGAAAAATACGAGCAGGGCGAGTGGGCAGGGCAACTCGGCTACCGGATAGAGAAGGTCCGCATCCACGATCACAGCCTGGAGCAATCCGGCTACCTGCGCGGTGGAAACGACTTCTCCAACAGCGCATCCGCCGCGCTCACCTGGACGCGAGAAGGCGCGGGCCCGCTCGACCGGTTGGCTCTCACCGGTATCGTGTCGCGCGTCGAGCGGCTGCCCACGGCGACGGAGCGCTATGCCTTCTGGAACAATGCCGGCATCGGGCGCTTCCTCGTGGGCGGGGACCTCGATGGCTCGCCGTTGTCCACCGAGGAATCGCTCGGCTTCGAGCTGGGGCTCGAGGCGGACAAGGGACCGGTGAAAGCCCGGCTGAATGGCTACCACTACGATTTCGACAACTTCATCTTCCTCCAGGAAGCGCCGGAGCTGACGGGAGGATTTGGCCGGGCGGTCCAATACATCGAGCGGGCCGCGACCTTCACGGGCTTCGAGGCGGAGCTCGACTGGACGATCCGCGAGCACCTGACGCTCTCGCTCATGAGCGACTACGTCCGCGCGGAGAACAAGGACGACAACGAGCCGATCCCGCGCATGCCGCCGCTGCGCTTTGGCACCCGGCTGGAGTGGAGCGACGACCGCTTCACCGCGGGCATCGAGGTGCGGCACGCGACCGCGCAGGATCGCGTGAAACCCGCACCGCGGCCCGAGCTGCCCACCGGCTCCTACACGCTGGTGAATGCCGATGTCTCGTGGACGGTGCCGGTGAGGTCGCATGAGTTCACCGTCTTCCTCCGCGGCACGAATCTGCTGAATGAAGAGGCGCGCGTCTCCACTTCCTTCCGCAAGGATGTCGCTCCCCTGCCCGGCCGCGGCGTGTCACTCGGGGTGAGGCACGAGTTCTAACAGAAGCTCCGAAGGAGGACCGGAGAGCCAGATTATTCCCCGGGAGAACAGCGACGCCGGATCTAACAAATTAAACGCTCCTTTGAATAAATCCGCTCGGACTTGCGTCGGAATTGGCGAATCGAAACCAACCGATACAACCGATGAAAACACTCTCGATCCTACTGAGCGCCATCGCCCTGACCTTCACCACGGCATTGCCCGTGAATGCCGGAGGCCGCTACGAGGCACCGCCGCACCATCACCGGTACGAGCACCGGAATGACCGCCATCATCATGGCCACGGTCACCAGCACGGCCATCGCCATGACCACCGATACGATCGCCATCGCCCCTCGCGCGATGACCATCGCCACCACGATCACGGCCCACGCCGCGGCGATCATGGGCGTGACCGGCACGATGGAGGCCATGGGCATCATGACCACGGAAGCCATCGCTCGGGCTATCGAGGCCGCTGATTCCCAGTGATCTCCCCGTCACTCATGGAATCATCCCACGGTCCGATCATGTCTCATCTCAAAGGCTGCCCGCGGGTGAATGGCATCCATCGCCATCACCCCGCGGAGCAGCCAAACCTGCAGCACACCGGAGCGCGATAGAACTCCCCTCTTTCCGCGAATCCCTCCCGGGACACCATCATGCCTTCTCCAGCGTCTCGTGCACCGTTGCGACGAGTTGCTCGTCCAGATCCAGCGCACGCGAGAGACGTCGCAAGAAAAGATGCTCGGATGGCGTGTCCACCTCGATGGCCGTCAAAGCCGCGCCGTAGATCTCGCTCGCTTCTTCCGGTCCATTCGCGAGGCCGGATAGCTCCTCCACCGTCGGCGGGCTATTCAGCGCGCTGGTGAGCCGCGCTTTCTCCGCAGCCTCCACCGGCGCATTGTCGATCGCCTCGGCCAGCGCACTCATTTCCACGCTATCGATGGTGCCATCGGCAGCCGCTGCGGCGATCATCGCCAGCACCATTTTCATTGGAAGCTCGCCGGTCACCTTCACCTGCACGCTGGCCGAAGCCAGATCCGCAGGCAGCGGCGGCGGCGTGGCATCCTGCGATGCCGGGGGCAGCACCTGGACCGGCGTGGCGGCGGGCGCATCCTGCCGGCTCTGCTGCCACTTTTGATAAGCATAGTAGCCCACGCCGGCGAGCGCGGCCATGCCGCCCACCTTCACGGCGTTCTTCTGTATCTTCTTCCGCGCCTTCCCATTCATCAGCACGGAGACCAGCGCGCCAGATGCGGCACCGCCTAGCGCCCCCTGCGCACCGGCCGAGCCGAGCAAGCCGCCCAGCAGCGACTTCGGATCGCTTTTGCCGCTGCCTTTGAGATTGCTGCTGAGACTGGAGAAAAGGGAATCGAGGGACATGATGCGGGATGTTGTGAGGTAAAACGCGCGATCCTACCCCTGCGACGCATCCGGTCAAACGGTCTGGAAAAAACGCGATGTTTTACACCCGCCGTGCGGCATCGATCTTCGCGACGTCGATCTTGCTCATCTGGATCATGGCGGCGAAGGCCCGCTTCGCCTCGTCGCCGCCGGCGGACATTGCCTCGCTCAGCGTGCGTGGCGTGATCTGCCAGGAAATGCCCCAGCGGTCCTTGCACCAGCCGCACTCGCTTTCCTCGCCGCCATTGCCGACGATCGCGTCCCAGTAGCGGTCCGTCTCCTCCTGCGTGTCCGTCGCCACCTGGAAGGAGAATGCCTCGCTGTGCTTGAAGGCGGGCCCGCCATTCAGACCGATGCACGGGATGCCGAGCACGGTGAAGTGAACGGTGATGATGTCGCCCTCCTTCCCCGAAGGATAGTCGCCGGGGGCGTAATGGACCTCGTGCACCGCGCTATCGGGAAAGGTCGCGGCGTAGAATTCCGCTGCTTCAAGCGCGTCCTTGTCGAACCACAGGCAAATCGTGTTCTTGGCGATGGGATTTTTCATGGTGAAAACCGAAACCTAGGCATGATCCACGGGGACGTCACCGGAAAGTTACACACGAGAAAAGGCGAGGCCCCGATACGGAGCCTCGCCTGTGAGATCGTCGGGACCGATCAATCGTCGTCGCGGTCCTCGGTCTGGCGGACGACCTTGCCATCGGCAGCAACGATCACGTCGAGGTCGGGCTGACCGTGACGCTCGATGTCGGCATCGTAGGTGACAGTTTCGCCCTCGGTGATCTTGTCGAGGTCATCGACGCGACCGCCCAGTCCCTGCAGCGTGGTGCGCACCGCCTCCGGTGCGTCGGCGAGTCGGATGTCTTCCTTCGTCTTCAGCAGTGCGCCCTCGGCGGAGACGTAGAGATTCAGGTCGATGCCACCCTTCAGATCGACCTCGGCGATGTAGATGGTTTTGCCCTCGCGCTGGAAGACCTCGACTTCCTCGATCTTGCAGTCACGGGCATTCGACTGGATGACATTGCGCACCGGCTCGGGGCAATCGGCGAGACGGATGTCGCGCGAGGCGGCGGGAGCGATGAGGGCGA
Organism: Luteolibacter flavescens; assembly: GCF_025950085.1. Taxonomy (NCBI): domain Bacteria; kingdom Pseudomonadati; phylum Verrucomicrobiota; class Verrucomicrobiia; order Verrucomicrobiales; family Verrucomicrobiaceae; genus Neoluteolibacter; species Neoluteolibacter flavescens. The sequence continues at coordinate 184,292 of NZ_JAPDDS010000006.1, read as the reverse complement.
GGGCGGCGAGGATGCGGATGGATGTGGTGTTCATGAGATCTTGGTTTCGTGTTCTGGCCCGGCAGGACGACATGCCCGCCGGACACGAGACCTAGACCACGCGAAGATGACCGCAGCATGACGGCGGCGGAAAAAAAGAAACCGGCGATCATGGGCGATCGATCCGGATCGCGATGAGCCCGAAGAGCAACGCCCACGCCGCACCCAGCGTCCACCCGGCGAGAACGTCCGACGGCCAGTGCACGCCCAGATACACGCGGCTGGTGCCCACCAGCAATGTGACCACCACGGAGAGAGCGATGAGATAGACGCGGAAGGCACGGCCAGGCTGGGTGCGCGCCAGCAGCATGCCGAGCGTGAGGTAAACCACCGCCGCCATCATCGAGTGGCCGCTGGGAAAGCTGGCATTTGTCACCACCGTCCCGTGCGGCACCAAGTCCGGCCGAGGCCGGTCAAAGCCCTGCTTCAGCAGGCTCGTGAGGAACGAAGCGGTGGTGATGGAGATCGCGATGAGCGCCGCGATCCGGGGCTTTCGCAGGAAGAGCGCGATGCCGATGGAGGCCAGAGTCAGTCCTGTTAGAATCGTGAAGCCGCCCAGCGCGGTGAGGTCCCGGCCCATCTCCTCGATGCGGCTGGAGCCGATGGGATCGGATAGATTTCCCGGCTCGCGCAGTGAAAGCAGGACGGCCTCATCCCACGCATGGGTCTCACCCTCGCCCACCGCTTCGGAAATTTCCATGAATCCCCACAACCCGCCCGCGATGAGCAACAGCGCGGCGGTGATAAGGGGCTCCTTCCGCCATCGGGCGAGCAGATCGAGAAAACGTGGCATGTCCCGCCATCATGGCCGAAGTCGGAATCACATGCCAACGATGTTTCATGGCTGAGCCAAAACCATGGATCCAAGCTCGGCGCAGCCGGGAATGCTGGCTTTAGCCGGCTTGGAAGGTGGGGGCGCCGGACATGCGAAGTGAGATGACGCGCCGCTTTCGCTCTGTGTCTCTGCAACTGGTGGGAGGGAGGTGGGACCGGCTCTGGGAATAGCTTCGCCAACTTTCCAAGCCGGCTAAAGCCAGCGCTCCCGGCTCCGCCGATCAAGATAACTATCACAGCGCCGACCCCGGCAAGGGGAATGCCTTGTTGAAGGCGAAGACCTCTTCCCGTATCGCGCCGAGCGCTGCTGCATCGGTCTTTTTCACCTGCAGCGCGCGGTGGATGAAGTCGGCGACTTTTTCCACATCGGCTTCCTTCATCCCGCGCGTGGTCACGGCGGGCGTGCCGATGCGGATTCCGCTGGGCTTCATCGGACTGCCGGTGTCAAAGGGGATGCCATTCTTGTTCACGGTGATACCTGCCTCGTCGAGTGCGAGGGAGGCATCGGAGCCATTGAGACCGTGCGGCCGGAGGTCAACGAGCAGCAGGTGATTGTCCGTGCCGCCGGAGACGATGCGATATCCGTGTGTCGCCAGGCGGGCGGCGAGCGAGCGGGCATTCTTCACGACTTGCTCCGCATACGCGCGGAAATCCGGCTGGAGTGCCTCGCGGAAGCACACCGCCTTCGCCGCGATGACATGCATCAGCGGACCACCCTGCACGCCGGGGAAAACGAGCGCGTCGATCTTCTTCGCGAACTCCGACTTGCATAGCACTACCCCGCCGCGCGGGCCGCGCAGCGACTTGTGCGTCGTGGTCGTGACGAAGTCCGCGTGCGGCACCGGGCTCGGATGCACGCCTGCCGCCACCAGCCCGGCGATGTGCGCCATGTCCACGAAGAGAAACGCACCGGCCTCCCTCGCGATCCGGCCGATCCTCTCGAAGTCGATCTCCCGCGGATAGGCGGATGCACCCGCCGTGATCAGCTTCGGCTTCAGTGCCTTCGCGGTTTTCTCCAGCTCGTCGTAGTCGATCCGCTCGTCATCCGGGCTGACACCGTAGTGCGTGACGTCGTAGAATTTCCCGGAGAAATTCGCCTTGTGCCCGTGGGTCAAGTGACCGCCGTGCGCCAGATCCATCGTGAAGATCTTGTCGCCCGGCTCCAGCACCGAGAAGTAAACCGCCGCATTCGCCTGTGAGCCGGAGTGCGGCTGCACATTCGCATGCTCCGCGCCGAAGAGCTGCTTCACGCGGTCCAGCGCGAGCTGCTCGATCACATCCACGTGCTCGCACCCGCCATACCAGCGGCGGCCCGGGTAGCCCTCGGCATACTTGTTCGTCAGGTGAGACCCCTGCGCCTTCATCACGGCGGCGGAGGTGAAATTCTCGGAAGCGATCAGCTCAATGTGATTGCGCTGGCGCTGCTCCTCCGCGCGGATGGCGGAGAAGACCTCGGGGTCTTGGGATTCGATGTCGTGCATGGGTTGCGGAAGAATTTGAAATGGGTCGCAGGGATCAGGATACCGCCGCCTCCGGGCTGCGCAGGCCGAGGCTGTGGAAGATCTCCACCGTCGCGGACGATTGGTTCAGCGTGTAGAGATGAATGCCCGCCACCTCATGGTCCAGCAGGTCCGCGCACTGGGTGGTCGCGTAGTGGACTCCGATACGGCGCACCACCGCGTCGTCCCCGTTTGCCCGGGCGAGCAGGCGCAGCAGCCGCGCCGGGAAGCGCGCCCCGGCCGCCAGCTCAGACATGCGGTTCAGCCCCGCGAGGCTCGTCACCGGCATGATGCCCGCCAGGATGGGCACCCGCACGCCCGCCAGCTCGCAGCGGTCGCGGAAGTCATAGAAGTCGCCATTGTGGAAGAACATCTGCGTGCAGATGTAGTCCGCGCCGGCATCCACCTTCGCCTTCAGGTGATCGATCTCGAGCATCCGGTTCGGCGTGCCCGGATGGCCCTCCGGGAAGCCCGCGACACCGATGCCGAAGTCATGGCCGTGCCTCTCCGAGAAGCGACGGATGAAGCCCACCAGGTCAGCAGCGTAGGGAAAGTCGCCCTTCGCCCCTCCCCCGCTCTTCGGCGGATCACCGCGCAGCGCGAGGATATTCGACACGCCCGCGACGGCGTAGCTCTCCAGCAGCGAGGAGATCTCCGCCTCCGTGTGGCCCACACACGTCAGGTGCGGGATGGCATTCACCCGCGTCTCCTGCAGCAGGCGCAGCACCAGCCCGTGGGTCGCTCCACGGGTGGTGCCGCCCGCACCGTAGGTGACGGATACGAATGCAGGATCACACCGCTGCAGCTCCGTGATGGTGCGGAAGAGCGACTCCGCCGCTTCCGGCGACTTCGGCGGGAAGTATTCGAAGGAAAACTTCGGCCCGGGGCCGGAGAGGATGTCACGGATGTGCATGGCGATCTGTTAGATAGTTCTCAGGTGAATGGTTTCTTTTCTCACACGGCGGCCTCGGCCCCGGCTGCCACGCGCAGGCGGCGTGCGGCCTCCACCATCTTCACCAGTGCGGGCTTCACCTCGGCCCAGCCGCGGGTCTTCAGGCCGCAGTCCGGATTCACCCACAGGTTCCCCTGCGGGATCACCGCGCCGGCCTTCTGGATCAGGCGCTCCATCTGCTCCACCGTCGGGATGCGCGGCGAGTGGATGTCATAGACACCCGGCCCGATCTCGTTCGGATACTGGAATTCCACGAAGGCATCCAGCAGCTCCATGTTCGACCGCGAGGTCTCGATGGTGATGACGTCCGCATCCATGTCCGCGATGGCGGCAATGATGTCATTGAATTCCGAGTAGCACATGTGCGTGTGGATCTGTGTCTCGTCCCGCACGCCGCTGGCCGTGATGCGGAACGACTCCACCGCCCAGTCCAGATACTCCTGCCACTCCGAGCGCCGCAGCGGCAGGCCCTCGCGCAGCGCCGCCTCGTCGATCTGGATGACGCGCACGCCTGCCTTCTCCAGGTCCAGCACCTCGTCGCGGATGGCCAGCGCGAGCTGCTTGCAGGAGACCGCGCGCGGCTGGTCATCGCGGACGAATGACCAGTTCAGGATGGTCACCGGCCCGGTCAGCATCCCCTTCATCGGATTCTTCGTTACCGATTGGGCAAAGGTCGTCCACTCCACCGTCATCGGGCGCGGGCGCGTGATGTCCCCGAAGAGGATCGGCGGCTTCACGCAGCGCGAACCATACGACTGCACCCAGCCATTCTGGCTGAAGACGTAGCCGTCGAGCTGCTCGCCGAAGTATTCCACCATGTCATTCCGCTCGAACTCGCCGTGCACCGGCATGTCGATGCCGATCTCGTCCTGCCACTCCACGCACTTGCGCGTCTCTTCCTTCAAGAAGGCATCGTAGTCGGCATCGCTCAGCGCGCCCTTCTTCCACTTCGCGCGGGCGGCGCGCACCTCCGCCGTCTGCGGGAAGGAGCCGATGGAGGTCGTCGGGAAAAGCGGCAGCTTCAGCTTCTCGCGCTGCACCTGCTGGCGCTGCGGGAAGGCGGAGGCGCGCTGACCGTCCGCGGCTGTCACTGCGGCCACGCGTGCCTTCACGGCGGGATTGTGGATGCGCGGGCTTTCGCGGCGGCGCTTCTGGCTCGCGCGGTTCGCCTCCAGTGCAGCCTCGTCACCCGTGCCCGAGAGCAGCGCGGCGAGCGTGGAAATCTCCGCGAGCTTCTCATCCGCAAAGGCGAGCCAATCCTTCACCTCTGCATCCAGCTTCTTCTCGGATGCCAGCGTCACCGGCGTGTGCAGCAGCGAGCACGAGGCGGACACCCACAGGCGCTCTGCTCCCAGCTTTTGCTTCGCCTGCTCCAGCAGGCCGAGCGAGGCGTCGAAGTCGTTCTTCCAGATGTTCCGCCCGTCGATCACGCCCAGCGAGAGGATCTTGTCCGCCGGGAATGATGCCAGAAGCTTTTCCACCTCCGCAGCGCAGCGCACCGCATCGTAGTGCAGCGCCGCGACCGGCAAACCGAGGAAGAGTGGGAGATTGTCCCGCAGCTCGCCGAAGTACGATGCCACCAGTAGCTTTGCCGTGCCCGCCGCTTTCGCGAGGCGTTCATAGCTCGCGGCAAAGCATGCCTTCTGCTCCGCATCCAGGTCCAGCGCCAGCACCGGCTCGTCTAGCTGGATCCACTCCGCGCCCTCCGCCGCCAGACGGGCGAGGATGTCCTCATACACCGGCAGCAGGCGCTCCAGCAGGTCGTAGCGGTTGAAGTCCGCATGGTCGGCATCCTGCACCTTGCCCAGCGTCAGGTAGCTCACCGGACCGACGAGCACGGGCTTCGGATTCAGGCCCAGCGCTTTCGCCTCGTGGAATTCATTGAAGATCTTCGTGTCGGAGAGCTTGAACTTCGTGTCCGCGCGGAACTCCGGCACGATGTAGTGGTAGTTCGTGTCGAACCACTTCGTCATCTCCCCGGCGAAGCCACCGCTGGTCTCCCCCGTGCCGGTGCCGCAGCTACCGCCGCAGCAGGAGCCGTCATCCTTCTTCACCTCGCGGGCACCGCGCGCGATCTGGAAGCGCAGGTCGAGCCCCGCGCTGCCGCCGTCCCACGTGAAGCGCGGCGGTACGTTGCCGAAGAGGCACGCGGCATCCAGCACCTGATCGTAGAAGGAGAAGTCATTGCACGGCACCAGGTCGATGCCCGCGGCGGCCTGCTTCTGCCAGTTGCGCTTGCGCAGGTCCTTGCCGATCGCCTCCAGCGCCGCTCGCGGGATCTCGCCCTTCCAGTAGAGCTCGGTGGCCTTCTTAAGTTCGCGCTGCTCGCCGATGCGCGGGTAGCCCAGGATGTGCGTGCGGATGTTTGACATGCTCCCGCCACCGTAGCGACCGGGAGCATCATGCAGGTAGCTCATTGTTTTTATGATCGTCATTCGCCATCCGAATGATCATTCCTCCCACATGCTCGAGCTGCGTCACCTCAGATCCATCGTCGCCATCGCCGAAACGGGAAGCATCTCGAAGGCGGGCAAGCGCCTGAATCTCTCCCAGCCAGCGCTCTCCCACCAGATGAAGGCCCTCGAGGACCACGTGGGCACGGAGCTCTTCCAGCGGAAGAGCAATCCCCTGCGTCTCAGCCGTGCCGGGGACCGCCTGCTGACCACCGCCTACGAGGTGGAGAAGCTGGTGATGCAGTGCGAGCGCGATGTCGCCCGCATCGCCGGCGGGCAGTCCGGCCAGCTCCGCATCGCCGTGGAGTGCCACTCCTGCTTCGACTGGCTCATGCCCAGCATGGATGCCTTCCGCGAGGGATGGCCGGAGGTGGAAATGGACCTCGTCGCCGGATTCCAGCCGGACCCCGTGGGCCTGCTTGCCGAGGACGTGGCCGACCTAGTCATCGTCTCGCAGGCACGCCCGCGCGCCGGTGTCACCTTCCACCCGCTCTTCCGCTACGAGGTGCTGGCCCTGCTTGCGCGGAACCACCCCTTCACGAACAAGCCCTACCTCACCGCGCGCGATTTCGCTAAGGAAACGCTGGTCACGTACCCCATCCCGGACGACCGCATCGACGTGATCCGCGAGGTGCTCGGACCCGCGGGCGTGGAGCCGCCGCGGCGGAAGACCGAGCTGACCGTGGCCATCCTCCAGCTCGTCGCCAGCCACCGCGCCATCGCCGCCATGCCCGGCTGGGCCGTGCAGCCATACCTTGAGAAGAGCTACGTCGTCTCCCGCCCCATCCGGAAGTCCGGTCTTTTCGCGAATCTCTACGCTGCCACCACCACCGAGAATGCCTCGTCGGTTTACATGACGGAGTTCCTCGACACGATGCGCCGCATCAGCTTCTCGACGCTGAAGGGCATCGAGCCCGCTGAATGAGGGTCGCCAATAATACTACGAGCTCCGTACGTCAACTCACGCCCCCCGGCTCGTCGTCGCTCGCCGTGGTGAAGACCCGCGAGCCCGGCTTGTCGTGGATGTAGGCCCAGAACCACGAAACGAGCACGCCGGACTTGCTGCGGAAGCCCGCGAGGAAAAGCACGTGAACGAGCAGCCAGATCAACCATGCGGGCCAGCCGTGGAGCCGCATGCCCGCGGCATCCACCACCGCGGCATTCTTCCCGATGATGGCCATGCTGCCCTTGTCGAGATAGCGGAAGGGCTCGCGCGTGCCTCTCAGGATCTGCTGTCCCACGTGCTTGCCCGCCTGCACGGCGGCGGGGGCCACGCCCGGAACGGGACGCGCGTCCGGCGTCATCGCGGCGGCCGTATCGCCGATCGCGTAGGCATCCGGATGGCCGGGCAGGGAGAGATCCTCCTCCACCTGGATGAGGCCGGCACGCGTCAGTCCCACTCCGAGCGTGCGCGTCAGCGCGGTGGCCTCCACGCCCGCAGTCCAGATGATGGCCCCTGCTTCCAGCACCTCGCCGTCCGCCAGCGTCACCCGCTGATCCTCGATGCCGGAGACCATCGCGCCGAGCCGCACCGTCACGCCCAGCTTCTCCAGCCTGCGCCGTGCGTAGTCCGATTGCGCACGATCAAAGGTGCCAAGCAGGCGATCCCGCGCCTCCAGCAGAATGATCCGCTGCCGCCGCGTGTCGTAGCCGCGGTAGCTGCGCCGCATGGTGCGCTGGATGAGATCCGAGAAGGCACCCGCCAGCTCCACGCCAGTGGGACCGCCGCCGATGATGACCACGCAGCCCAGCACCGCCTGGCGCTCCGGCTCGGCGCGGTCCGCCAGCTCCAGATTCCTCAGCACGCGCTTGCGGATCTCGAAGGCATCGCTCAGCGACTTGAGCTGCAGCACGTGCGGAGCCCACGCCTCATTGCCGAAGAAGCTCGCGCGCGATCCGGTGGCGATGACCAGCTTGTCGAACTCCAGCCTTCCCCCGCTGGCCATCGTCAAGGAACGCGTCGCGAGATCCACCGACTCCACATGCTCGTAGAGCACGGCGATGTTTTCATCCCGGTCGAAGATGGTGCGGATGGATCGCGAAATGTCCGGTGCCGTCAGCGTGGACGTCGCGACCTGATAGAGCAGCGGCTGGAAGAGATGGTGATTCCGCCGGTCCACGATGGTCACGCGGATGCCCGGCCTGCCTGCGAGATGGCGCGCGCAGGAGAGCCCGCCGAATCCCGCACCGATGATGACGACGTGCTTGTCCCCGGCCATCGGATCAATCGCGGAAGCCGCCGGCCACCGCCGCCACGGGATCTAGCATCGGGAGCACCTGCGCCATCCATCCGGCGAGGCCCTCGTCATAGCCATCGTCGCAGTCCACGCGCGGCGAAAGCGACTCCGCACCATGGCGCAGCAGCTCGCGCTCGAGTTCCTTTCCCGCCTCGCAGAAGAGATCATAGCGGCTGTCCCCCAGCGCCAGCACGCTGAAGCGCATGTGCCCGTAGCCGAGCGGGCATGCCTTCCGCAGGCTCTCGTAGAAGGGCAGCGCGTCATCCGGCGGCTCGCCATCGCCCCACGTGCTCACCACGGCCAGCACCACGGTGCAGCCACGGAGGAAGTCGGCGGTCTTGTGATGCGCGAGGTCGATGGACTCCACTTCATGGCCTGCGGCCTTCAGGGCCTTGCCCGCCTCGATGGCCGCATCCACCGCCATGCCGGTCTGCGAGCCGAAGATAATGTGTATCTTGTTCATGAGCGTCTGGCGATTTCCTTTCCAAGTGCCGCGATGCTGTCCATCCGGCAGCCCTCGGGCTCGATGAGTGTCAGCACGATCTCCCCGTGCTGGTCGGCGAAGAGCAGCACCGGCCGCTCCCCGTGCCCCACGAATTGCACGCGGTGGAAAAACGAGGGTCGCACGTGCAGGCACTGCCCGGCCTGCGCCACGCTCATCCAGCAGCCATGGCGCGAGATCTCCTCCGGCCGCAGTTCGTCCCAGGTGGTGGCGGGGTCGTGCGGCAGGATCATGCCCGGAGCCACGCCCTTCTCGCGGGCCTCCTGGAAGATGCGCTCGAGGTGATTCCAGAGCCACTTGCCCTTCTTGCGCAGGCCGCGGTCGAGGCATCCGCAGTCGAGTGCATTTGCCCGGCGCAGGTGCAGCAGGTCCCAGCCGTCGCCCTCGGACTCGATCAGCGGCTCCAGGAGCGCGAGGTCTTCCTCCGCCTCCTCCATGCCACGGTAGCAGAGCTTCAGGAATCCGCGGCCGCGCTCGTCCGCGATCTCCACGCACGGGCAGCTCTCGCCATTCCGCTCCTCGACGTGCCAGAAGGCCTCGCTCCATTTCTCCATGCGCAGCGAGTCCCCCTGCACGCCCTCCATGCGATGCGCGCAGCCGGGCGAAAATTGCAGCCGCCCAAAGCGACCCACCCGGCACAGCAGCACGTGCGGCGAGCGGTAGATGGTCGCGGACGTGCGCAGCTCCGGGAGCAGTGCGGCCAGCGCCTCCCAATCCTTCCTCAGACGGAGCACCCGTCCCACCCCGGGGAAGGACACGGCCTCCGATGTTTCTTCTCCTGCGATATTCCGATGCATGGCCCGATCTGCTCCACCACATGCAGATGGCGGACGCGGGCAAACGATCCCGAAGGGCCGCCGCGCGCGCTAGCGATGCCGTGCCAATTTCTGGCGATGGATTCCCATTCCCGCCACCCGCGACAACCTGCCATCACCCGAAGCAAGCGAACGCCAGCCGATCCGATGATTGAAACAAGCGCCCGATGCGGTAGCTATCGGCATCATGGTTTACCGCTGGATCTTCACCGTCCTCTACGCCCTGCACCTCATCTGGACCGGCCTGCTGCCCGGCATCGTGCAGCGCGCCTACAAGCCGAATGCGCTTTGGTTCTGCCTCGTGCTCGGCATCGCGATGCTGGCCGGTGCCTTCCTCTTCCGCCTCGGCAGGCGGCGGGCCGCTCGCGCGGTGTGCGGCCCGGTCGTCGCGCTCGTCTTCGGCTTCTACCTCTACTGCTTCATCAAGGCACCGGCTGAGGACGCCACGATACGCGTCGGCCTCATCATCCTCAGCTCCATCGCACAGGCCGTTGTCGTCTTCCTCCCCGCTGCCCCCGGCAGCGAATCCGGCAGCAGGCGCTGAGGCCCGCCCGCGCTCAACGCGACAGCCACCGCAGCAACTCACTCGCCGGGCTCTTCCCGCCAGAGGTGTTCGAAAGATTCGCCGCGATGCCGAAGCTCCGTCCGCTCTTCTCGTCCACCGCGATCACCGCCTGATAGCCGGGCACGTCGCCGCGATGGCCGATCAAGCCGTCCCACGACTCGATGCAGAAGCCGTAGCGATACCCGCGCGTCCCGGTCTCCTGCCACTCGTGGAGAAGTCGGCGCGATTCCTCGCGGAGCAGGCTGCCGCGACACAGCGGCACCACCGCGCGCTGCAGGTCGCCGATGGTCGAGTGGAGATCGCCCGCCGCATTCGCCCACGAGGCATTGTAGCCGCTCACGTCGAAGCGGACCTTGCCATAGCCGATCGGGCGACCGGGGCGGCCATGCCGGTAGCCGCGCGGGTGTGGATCGGGCAACTCTCCCTTTGCAGGCACGCCGGTGTGCTTCATGCCGAGCGGACGGAAAATCTTCTCCTCCAGCAGCACCGCCCACGTCTTCCCCGTCGCCTCCTCGGCGGCCATGGCAAGCAGCACCGTGTTCGTATTACTATACTCCCAGGAGGTGCCGGGCTCGAAGGACGGTTGCTGCGCGAAGGCGAACTTCAGGATCTCCCCGGCGGTCCACACGCGAGCTGGATCGTCGGTGATCGCCTGCTGGAACTCGCGACTGGAGATCGAGTTCGGCAGCCCGCTCGTGTGATTGGCGAGTTGCTTCAGCGTGATCTTGTCCCCACCCGGCACGCCCTTCACATGGTGTGAAATGGGCGCGTCCACATCGAGCTTTCCCTCGTCATGGAGGATCAGGACGAGCGTGCCGACGAAGAGCTTTGTCACGCTGCCGATGCGGAAATGCATGTCCGCGGTGGCGGGCTCAGCTTCCTCCCAGTCGGCATGCCCCGCCACGCGGATCTCCGGCGCGGAGTCTTCTCCAGCCGTCGCGATGAAGAATGCCGGAGCCTGCAGCGAGCGCATGGCGGAGGCCTCGTCGCGGTGCAGTCCGCAGGAGGCGAGCGCGAGGGTGGAGAGCCACTGGAACATGCGCAGCAGGGATTTCCTTTTCATTTCACGAGGTGACGAGGGCCGGTCGCGCCGCCCACTTCATCCGCTGCCAGCGCACGAAGAGGCCGGTGCACTTCACGCACTCCGCGATGGCGAGAGCGATCCACAGGCCGGTGACGCCCAGCCCGGTGTGCTTCATGAGATACCACGCTAGCGGCGCGCCGAGCAGCCACGTCACCGCGATGCTGAAGACCACCGGCACCACCGCATCCCCCACCGACCGCAACGAGCCGAGCAGGATGACGATCCCTGCGGCGAAGGGCTCGAGCGCGATACCCGCGAGCAGCAACGTCTTCACCCCGCGGATGACCGCCTCGTCCTGTGTGAAGAGTCGCGTCAAGGGTTCGGCGAAGGCATACAGCACGCCCGACAGGACCATCACCGCGAGCGCCGTGCCGATGGTGGTCCGCACGGCGCGGCGGCGCGCGGTCGCGTGATCCTCAGCGCCCTTGTCGTAGCCGATCAGCGTTTCATTCGCCTGCGTCACGGCCACGACTACGAGCGAAAGCAGCGCATTGATCGTGAGTGTGTAGCTCCGCACCAGCACGGCGGAGGTGCCGAGCGACGCGACGAATTTCACCATCGTGAGCTGGAAGAGATTGTAGGCGAAATTGTCGCTCGCACCCGGCACTGACAGATGGAAGAGCCGCCGGATCGCCTCGCGGTCGCGCAGTCCATGCCACAGCCGCCCCATGCCAGCCCACCCGGCGGAGAAGCCGAGCCGACGGGTCAGTGCCCACGCAAACATCGCCGCGCCGGCGATCCGCACGATCAGCGTGGACAGCGACGCCCCCTGCACGCCCATCTCCGGAAAGCCCCACCGCCCGAAGACCATCGCATACTCCAGCGCGAGGTAGATCACATTTCCCACGATGCCGAAGACGAGGATCTCGATGGTGTGGCCGAAGGCCCGGAGCACCGACGCCGCCACGGTGATGAAGCCGTTCAGGATCATCGCGACACCGATGACGCGGACGTAGCTCGTGGTGTCCGCCACCAGCTCGGCAGGCGTGTCCACCCACCCGACGAAGGACGACGCGCCGATGAAAAGCACCAGCGAGATCGCCACATTCAGCAGGGTATTCACCGCGATGGAGATGCCGCCGATGCGCCGCGCACCCGGGGTATCCCCACGGCCGAGGCACTGGGCCACCAGCACCAGTCCGCCGATGGCCAGCAGCCCGGAGAGATCGTACGCCACCCCTAGTACTTGGTTCCCCAGGCTCACCGCAGCCGCCAGGTTTTGCTGGTAGGCGCTCAGGATCATCTGGTCCACGAAGGTCGCGCCGATGGACAGGGCGGAAAAAAGGAAAAGCGGCCACGCGAGCTGGAAGAGATTCTTCCGCTCGAAGGCAGGTTCGCTGCTGGATGTCTCGGTCAGGGCTCGATGGAGCGGATGCGGAAGAAACGGGCGGGCGGCGCGAGAGGGACCACCAGCGGCACGGCGGACGCGGAGTCAAACTGGCTCCCCAGATCCTGCCAGCCGCCGGCCAGCGACGGGCTGGCCTCGAAGATGAAGCGCCGCGTGGTGGCAGCAGGGAAGACCGGCGTCAGCGTGACATTCCCGCCCGCCACGCCGATGCCCAGCGTCGGCATCACCAGCGGTGCGGGCGGCTCCGCCTCGGACAGCGACGCGATGGTGGCAATGAGGTCGAACTCCATGTGGACGTTCGTCGCACCGATGTAGTAGTTCACGGAATTGTCCGCGAGGTCGAAGCGGAAGGTGCCATTCTCCACCACCAGCCGCCCGCGGTAGGGCTGCGAGGTGAGGTAGGAGTGCTGGCCGGTCTGCGGGCTCTTGTAGGTGGGCTGGAAGGTGATCTCGGCGGCGAAGTCCAGCCGCACCGGCGTGCCGTTCACGAGTTTCAGACCCGGCCCGGTGAAGTTTTTCACCACGATGACCTGGCTCGGCAGCGTCGGTGGCCGCACGTCCAGCTCGTAGCCGCAGGCATCCGAGTAGAGCTCCAGGTCCAGCAGGATACCCAGCGACTGCGGCGCGATGTATTCCGTGCCCTGCCGCGTGATCAGCGAGTCATTGTAGGTCAGGTCGCCGATGTCGAAGACCTCGTTCGGCCCGGGTGCGGGCAGTTGGTTCGATGGTGTGGCGAGAGTCGGATTGAAGGGCGGCGGCGGATACGTCAGCGGGTTGTAGTTCACCGTGCCGTCCGGATTCACGGTCAGCCCGTCGAGGTCCGGGATCACGAAGGCGTGGCCGTTCCCGTTCGCCTCGGAGGCACCGGTGCCAGTCAGCGGGATGGTGACCTGCGCCGCATGCAGCGGCAGGGTCAGGAGGGCGAGGGTGAGCGGGAGCCTGGACATGACGGGACGGGACTGGCTGTTAGAAGCGGACGGTGAAGGACGCCCCGTAGGTCCGCGGCGCGCCCACCGTGGCGAGGAAGTTGTCCTGGAAGGCCGGGCCATCCGGACCCAGCGACGTGAAGGGCACCTTCCCCACCACGTGGTTCTCATCGAAGAGATTCTCCACGAAGAGGCTCACCTCCCAGTGCTCGGAGCGATAGCCCGCCTGGAGATTCACCGTGATGAAGGAGTCGATCTCCACGGTATCGTCCTGCGGCACCTGGATCGGCAGGAAGCCCGTCGAGCCGCCGAGTGGCGCGAAGAGCACCGGGCTGTAGTAGGCCGCCGAGTAGCTCACGTCGCCGGAGAGATACATCCCCTTCCACGGCTTCCACGTGAAGCCGAGCGATGCCGTCACCGGTGCCGCCTCGGGGAATTCATAGCCCGCGAAATTCATCGTCGCCGGGATGCCGGACGCCGTCAGCGCCGGATCCACGCGATAGACGAAGTCGTCGTACTGCGAGTCCAGTAGCCCGAGCGAGCCGAAGAGCTCCACGCTCTCCGTGGCCTGAGCCCGCAGCTCGATCTCCGCGCCGTAGAGCGTGGAATTCGCCGCATTGATGACGCGCTCGCTGCCCTGGAAGGTGGCCGGATCCAGCGTGCGGATTACCACCTGCTGGTCCTTCCAGTCACTGTAGAAGGCATTTGCCGACAGGCTCGCCCGGCCGCCGAAGAGCGCGCGGCGGTAGGCGATCTCGTAGTGATTCGTGGACGAGGGGTCGAATTGGTAGGGCGACTGGAGATCGATGCCCGAGCCGCCGCTCTGGTAGCCGCGCTGGAAGGTGAAGCCGAGCGTGTGCTCGGGATTGAAATCATAGCGCACGCCGAGCTTCGGCAGGAAGTCGGTCTCCGAGGACTTCGTCGTCCCGGAGTTCGAGGAGAAGCGGTAGTCCTCGTGGAAGAGCCGGCCGCCACCGATGAGGTGCCAGCGCTCGCCGAGCAGCCAATCGATCTCGCCGAAGACGGCCGCATGGCGGCGCTGGCGGTCAATGTCCGACTGCGTGCTCGTGCCCTCGTTCTCCGAGTAATACGCGCCCAGCACGGCCTTCCCCCAGGTATCGTCCCAATTCGCGCGGATCTCCTGGGTGAATTCCAGCTCGTTGTCGTCGCGGACCTTCCCGCCGTCCACCTGGCCCACCTCGAGGTCGGTATCCACCCAGGTGGTCAGCGCGGTGAGGCGCAGTTGGTCGGTGAGTTCCAGCCGGTTTTCCCACGAGAGCAGGTGCCCCGTGGTATCGCGGATCTGCTGCGTGCCGGAGCCCGTCAGCCACAGCCGGTCGAAGAACGACGGCACCCGCGGGTCGGCATTCGGCCCGAAGACATCGCTCAGCGCGGGCGAGCTCTCCGAGTAGGCATACGTCAGCTTCGATGAGAAGGGACTCGCCGTAGGTTGATAGAGTGCCTTCGCGCGGAACTGGAGGAAATCCGAAGTACGGAAGTCCTCGTACCTCGGCTGGCTCACCAGCAGCGGGTAGGTAACGAAGCTCTCGCGCTCCGAGTCCTCGAAGGTGAAACGCAACGCGAATTCATCCGTCACCGCGAGATTCAGCATCGCTGCATGCTCGCGCAGGCCGTGGCTGCCGTAGGTGGCGCGGTAGGCCCCGCCGTAGCCGGGCTCCGGGTCCTTCGTCTCGATGATGACCGCGCCTGCGAGCGAGTTCTTCCCGCGCAGCGTGGACTGCGGGCCGCGCAGCACGTCGATGGTCGCCACGTCCCACGCCCGCGTCGGGCCGCGGCGCGCGGACTGCTGGGTCAGGGCCACGCCGTCCACGTAGATCGTGGAGAGCGCCGCCTGGTCGCCCGAGATGTTTTCGGCATCCGGTGCCTCGGAATTCATGCCGCGGATGACGAAGCCGCCGTCCACGAATTGCGGTGCCCTCACGTTCCCCAGCAGGCGATACGCGCTGTTCACGTCGCGGATCTGCGAGTTGTCGATCCGCTCCGCATTCACCCGCCCGATGGATGTCTGCGTCTCGGCGAAGGTCTCATCGAGCTTGGAGGACTCGACGACCATCTCGCCGAGCATCTCCATCCCGCCTTCGTCGGCCGGCAGGTCCCCGAAGACATCCGCCTCCGTGGCGGATGCAGGCGCGGATTCCTCCGCGGGGGACTGGCCCGACGACGAGGGCATCGTCATGAGGATCGCCGAAGCGATGGCAGGAAAGGCATGCATGAAAATAGAGGTTCAGCGGCAGCGGCGGCGGCGAAGCAGCAGGAGAGCACCCAGCGAACCGAGCAGTGTCACGGCAGGCTCCGGCACCACCGCATTCACGGTGCCCGTGAGATTCGCCGTCAGCGTCGAGGGCCCGATGAAGGTCTCCTGCACATCATTGATGAGATACGCGATCTGGTTGCCGGTGACGGAGAAGGTCCCGCTCCACGCGAGTTCCGTGCCGATGTTCACGGTGAAGGTCGTGGGAATCGCCAGGTTGATCGACGTGAGCTGGCCATTCGTGAAGGTCAGCGTGTCCGACGCATCCAGGCTGCCGAAGGAGATGCCCCCAGGGGCATCGAAGAACCACAGCCCGAGCGCGTGGTCGGAGATGTCGCTGATCACCGTCGGCGGGCCGCCGGGCGCTCCATTCGTGCGGGCCGGATCGGACGTCCAGAAGGCGCTCAGGTCAAAGGACGTGATCGCCACGGTCTCCGTGCCCACGCCGGTGAGCCCGGTCTCGTCATAGGAAAGCGAGCCCACCTGGAAGCTCGTCTCGCGCGGGAAGAGATCGATGGTCGTCCCCAGCGGAGAGCCGGGATTCGCCTGGCCGAGATTGTTGATGTCGTAGATGGCATCTGCATCGCCCGTGTTCGCTCCGGCCGTGCCCAGCGAGCCATTGCCGAGACGGATCATGCCGAAGCCGCCGGTGGCCGCGTCTTCGGAGATGTAGCTGTCCCCGCTCATCGTCGAGGCAAGCGAGACGGTGGCGGCATGCAGCGACGACGCCGCACCAAGCAGGGAGATGAGCAGGATGGATCGGTATTTCATAAAGTGGAATAGGTGGAAGATCAGCACGCGCGACGACGGCGGACGACGGCGAGCAGGCCCAGCGCACCGAGCAGCGCCGCCGATGGCTCCGGCACCGCGGAGTAGGAGAGGATCAGCGAATTCCCGCTCTGTCCGAGCGACCACGCGCCCGTGCCCGACTCGGGGATCGCGCTCGCGTCGATCGTCACGAAGTCCTCGTTGAAGCCGGTGATGCCACCGACCGCGCTCGCGATGAGGAACTGATAGCTCTGCAGAGGATCGAAATTCGTCAGCGCCCCCGCCTTCTCCAGCGTGAGCGTGAAAGGACTCGCCTCGGTCGAGGCAAAGGACATCGCTCCCGCGACTTCCACCGTGTCCCAGCCCGTGCCCGCAGCGCCCGCGGCATCACCGATCTCCCACTCATAGATCGCGCCGCCGATGAGGTGCAGCGATCCCGTATTCATGATGCCGATGCTAGCTCCCGGCGCGAAGGCCCCGCCGCTCTGGACGGTGATCCCGCCGATGTGCGTGCCATTGCCGCCGTAGGTGCCGTTATTCATCACGGTGATGGCCGTGTTGCCGAGCGAGCTGTTGTTCACCAGCTTGCCCGCGCTTACCGTAGTCGCCATGCCATAGCTGTTGCCCGTTCCTGTTAGGATGGTCGTTCCGGGGCCGGTCTGGTTCACCGCGAGGCGCGTGCCCGTCAGGTTTGCAGCGAAAGTGGTCGTGCCGGTGTGGTTGAAATTCACCGTCGCGGTCGAGTTCAGGCCGGTGCCGGAGGTGACTTCCGAGGCCGAGACGATGCCCGCCGCGCCACCGTTGCCGATGTTCATCGTGGCATTCACGTAGTTCGAGCTCGCGAGGGTGATCTTGCCAGCGCCGCCGTCCACCGTGACCTTGCCGCCATCGGCGATGGTCAGCGTGTTGTTGGAGATCGCGTTGCGGTTGCCACTCGCACCGATTGCGATGCCGGAGACGCTCGTCCACTCGGAGCCTGTGCCGGTGATCGTGACCGCACCGACCGATCCTCCGCTGTTGCCGACGCGGATGTTTTGACCCGCACCGGTGAAGTGGATCTTGCCGCCTCCTTCGACGGTGAGATTCCCGTCATGGAGCATCGTCCCGGCAAAGGTCGCCGTGCCACCCGCCTTCACCGCGAAGGTGCCGCCCGTGTTTGAAGACAAGCCGACCCCGGAGGACAGGATCGCGCCGTCCTTCACCGTGGCGAGGCTGCCCGCGCCCACCACATTGATGCCGATGTCGAGATCCCACCGGGTGCCCGTGCCGGTGAGCATGACCGTGCTGCCATTTTGCAGTCGCCCCTGGTAGCTCTTCACCGCTCCGCCTTCCGAGACGGTCAGGCTGGCGGTGTTTCCCACGTTGCTTGCGAGAATGATGGCTAGCCCGGCCTCCAGCCGCGACCCCGCACCCGACACCGTGACGGTGCCCGCGCCGGTGGTGGCTGCCGTGCCGCCATTGTAGCCGCCGATGTAAACCCAACCGTCCGAGTCCACCACGCCGCCACCCGAGATCGCGAGCGTGCCCGTGCCGGCCCTGCCAACGACGAGCCCGTGTTCCCCCACCGCATTCGCCGCGTCGGTGAGGTGCCAATACGCGCCCGCGCCGGAGACAGTGGCATTTCCCGTGGAGCCTGCCGCATTCCCCAGCCTGCCGGTGATGCTGGTGACCTGGCCGCCGGGACCGATGGTCAGCGTGCCCGTGCCTGTGTCGCCGATGGTGAGCTTGCCATCGATGTCCCAGGGAGAGGCATGATCACCCGGGACACCGATGGCCGAGCCGTCGATGACCTCATCGACGGCGAAAGTGATGGACGGCAGCCCCGCGAGACCGACTACCAGGATGGCCGGAAGATCCGTGCGGGGGGAGAAAAGGAGGCTTGGTTTCATGGGGGCGCGATGGATGGAGAAAGAGGAGCGGGAGGGGCGACACGCGTGTCGCCCCTCCCTGGTGATGGTGGGGGAAATGCGGTCAGTCGGTGTAAACGCCCACCTCGTCCGCGGTGCCGAAGACATCCGCGATGAAGCGCGACGTACCGGCGAAGATGCCGTAGCTCACGGTCTCGGTGTCATCGATGCTCAGCGCGACATCGTCGCCGGAGATCGAGAAGGTGCCGTTCCACGTCGGCGTGTTCCCATACACCGATGCCGAGAAGGACGCGGTGATGGAGAGATTGATGGAAGTGAGCACTCCATTCGTGAAGGTCACCGTGTCATTCGCATCCAGCGCGCCGAAGGAGAACGACACCGGCCCGTCGAAGAACCACAAGTCCAGCGCGGTATCGGAGATGTCCGTGGTGCTGGAGCCGGGTGCCCACAGGTCGCCGAGGTCGATCGACGTGATCGGCACCACGTCCACTCCCACGTTGTCCACCAGCGTATCGTCATACGTGATGCTGCCGATCAGGAACTCCGTCTCATACGGGAAGAGGTCCCAGCCCGTGCCCACGGCATAGCCATCGAGCAGGCTGCTGGTCGACTGAATGGTGACGCTGGAAGGATCGGTGTAGCCGCTCCAGGTGAAGAGGCCGTCGCGGTCGCCGGGAGCACCCGTGCCACCGTTGATCCGGCTGAAGCCGCCGGTCGCGAAGTCCTCCGCCAGGACGCTGCGGTCGTCCATGGTCGATGTCAGCGGGATGGTCCCGGCGTGGAGCAGAAACGAACTCGAACAAAAAACGATACCGGCAAGGGCCGGAGCATGAAGCATCGATCTGATATTCATTTGTTTGGTTTTGTCTTACTTGTGTTTCCAGTGATCCACGCCGGGCAGGGAGGCAGCCGGACGGGGTCCGGACCTCCGTGGGTGGCGTGAAGATTTTCAGCAGGCGCGGCGGCGGCGGACGGCTGCGAGCAAGCCCAGCGCACCGAGCAAGGCGGCCGATGGCTCCGGCACCGCGGAGTAGGAAAGGATCAGCGAATTCCCGCTCTGCCCGAGCGCCCACGCACCCGTGCCCGACTCGGGGATCGCGCTCGCGTCGATCGTCACGAACTCCTCGTTGAAGCCGGTGATGCCACCGACCGCATTCGCGATGACGAACTGATAGCTCTGCAGCGGATCGAAGTTCGTGAGTGCTCCCGCCTTCTCCAGCGTGAGCGTGAAAGGATTCGCCTCGGTCGAGGCAAAGGACATCGCGCCCGTGACTTCCACCGTATCCCAGCCGGTGCCTGCAGCGCCCGTGGCATCGCCGAGTTCCCACTCGTAGATCGCGCCGCCGATGAGGTGCAGCGATCCCGTATTCATGATGCCGATGCTGGCTCCCGGCGCGAAGGTGCCGCCGCTCTCGATGACGGTCGCACCGGTGTGCGTGCCGCTGCCGCCATAGATGGCATTGTCCATCACGGTGATGGTGGTGTTGCCGAGCGAGCCGTTGTTGACGAGCTTGCCATTGCCCACCGTGGTGGCTCCGCGGTAGGTGCTGTCGCCGGTGAGGATGGAGGTGCCCGGCCCGGAGGTCGTCACGCTCATGTTGTTGCCGGTGATGCTGGCGGAGAGGGTGGTGGTGCCGGTGTGGTTGAAGTTCACCTTGCCCGTGCGGAGCGAAGACGTCGCACCGCTGATGGTCGCGGCGTTCACGATGCCCGCCGCGCCGCCGTTGCCGATGTTCAGCGTGCCGGTGGTATTGTTCCCGGCGGACAGGATGATACTGCCGGTGCCCCCGTCGACCGTGACGGCACCTCCATCGGTCACCGTCAGCGAGCTATCGGCACCCGCGCCGGTCCGGCTGACGGTGATGCTCGAAACGCTGGACCACTCGGAACCCGCTCCAGTGATGGTCAGGTCCGCGGCCGCCCCGGACTCGTAGCCCACGTGACTCGCGGCCTGGCTCTCGATGCGTGCGCCGTTTTCCAGCACGAAGCCGGTGCTCACGCGGAGGTTGTTCGCCTTCAGGAGACTGCCCTCCCCGGTGACCACGGTGCTGCCCGCGAGCTGCACATAGGTGCCGGTGAGGTCGATCTTACCCTTGTCCGCGATCCGCACGCTGCTCCCCTCCGTGCCGACGGAAATCGTGCTCGTGGTCCAGTTCGACCCCGCGCCGGTCACCAGCAGCGAGCCGGTGCCGCTCGTCTGCTGGCCGACGATGCCTGTCTGGCTCGTGACCGTCCCGCCATTCGAGATCGTCAGGCTGCCATTCCCGATGCGTCCCACCGTGAGGAGCGCCGCGGCGTGGAAGGACGATCCTGCTCCGGTGACGGTCACCTCGCCCTTCGCGGCTGCATCGTCTGCGACATTGTAGCCGATGTGCGCGGATGAATTCAGGATCTCCACCCGGCCACCGCCGGAGATCGCGAGCGTGCCCTGCCCCGAGTAGCCGACATAGAGACCGTCCGTGCCGATCGTCCCGGAAGGCGGCGTCAGCCGCCACAGCGCGTCCGTGCCCGAGACGCCCACATTTCCCACCGACCCCGCCGAGTGACCGATGAAGCCATTCCGGCTGGTGACCTGGCCACCGGCACCGATGCCCAGTGTGCCCGCGCCGGTGCTGCCCACATGGAGATTGCCCGTCACCGGCCACGGCGTGGCGTGGGAACCGGGCACGGTGATGACCTCACCGCCGTCGATGACTTCATCGGCGCGGAGGGCGGCAGGCGAGAGGATGGCCGCGGCAAGCGGCGGCACGATCAGGAGATGCTTCACGGAGAAAACAAAGGGGGCCAGTAATGCGAGGTCAGCGGGGAAGGGCAGCCTTCAGCGGCGGCGGCGGACGGCGGCGAGCAGGCCCAGCGCGCCGAGCAGCAGGGACGAGGGCTCCGGAATCACGAAGGCGGTGCCCGCGCGGTCCATGATCATGTTGATGCCGGTGAAGACCGCGACGGTCTCCGTGTCCTTCACGTCGAACGCGTAGTTCAGCCCGCTCGTCGAGAAGGTGCCGGTGAAGGTCGCCGAGCCGAAGCCGGGGAAATTCCCGATCTGCATGAGCACGTTCAGCGTGCCCGAGATGTCCATCGAGGTGAGCTGGCCATCCACGAAGGTCAGGCCGGTACCCGTCGCATTCGTGAGCGAGATATTGTAGAAGCCTGCCGCATTTCCCGCGCCGCCGCCTTCATTGTAGATCGTGTGGACGGTCGAGAAGGGCGAGATGTTCACGTTGCCCACGCCCGTGTTCCACCCGGAAGCGGTGTAGCCGTCCCACTGGTAGGTGTCGAAATTGATGGTCAGCCCGCTCAGCGGGATGGTCTCCGTGCCAAATCCGGTCAGTGCCGAGGTGTCGTAGCCGATGAGGCCCGCGCTCATCGTCGAGTGGTCCGCATCGGTCACGGTCTGGTTGTGCACCGTGATCGGCGAGCCTCCGTAGAAGGCATTGCTGAACTTCGTCGCGTAGTTCGTCGAGGTGGACTGCGGCGAGGTGACGATCGCCGTCCATCGTCCCGCATTCGTGTAGCCCGTGGGGATCTGGAAGTTCGGATACTGCGCCAGGCCGTTGCCGCCGGTCTTGTTCTCGATGCCGTCCTGCGTGGTCGAGTTCTTGTAGTTCGCGAGGGCGAGGCCGCCGGTCGCCGGGCCACCGAGGCTGACGTAGTTCACGGCGGCGTGGGCGGTGGGGATGGCCGCGGCGGCGATCGTGAGGCAGCAGGCGAGGCGGAAGTTTCGGGATGTGATCATAGGGGATGGTCGGGAAGTGGCGGGGCGGGGTGGTTCTCCGGGGTGGCCGTGATTTCGCGGATCGAAGTGGACAGGTCTCGGCCCGCGCGGCACTATTGAGATTCATTCTCACTGACAAAGTGTCAATTCGATTTCCCGGGAGCCGCCTTTTTCTTGCCGCGCCCCCCTTTCCCCCGAAAGTTTCCCGAACCGAGACCGATGCCCTCCCGTCACAAGTCGCAGAAGCCACCCCGTCCCCCCTCCCCCTCCGGAGTCGCCCAGCAGCAGCGCCGCGAGGCGGAAAAGGAGGCCCGCCGCGAAGCAATCATCGACGCCGCGGAGGCCGTGATCGCGAAGGTCGGCTGGGACACGACGAACTTCGGCGAGATCGCGAAGCTCACCGGCCTGAGCCGCTCGCTCATCTACGTTTACTTCCCGACGAAGGCCGATCTCTTCCACGCGATCAGCCGTCGCGGTGCCACGGTGCTGCGGGATCTCTTCTCAAACGCGCTCGCCGGGGCGGACAGCGGGCTCGACCGCATCGAGCTCATCGGCCGCGCCTACTACCAGTTTGCCCGCGAGCATCCGGTGTATTTCAAGTTTCACTCCGAGCAGGACCACGAGCCCGCGGGCGATGGATCGGGCAAGGGCGCACCCGCTTTCTCCCACCCGGCCTTCGAGATGCTCGGCCAGGCCCTCGCGCTCGGCATCGCCGACGGCTCCATCCAGCTCCCCGGCGTGGACCTGCGGAGGACCGCGCTGGTCGTCTGGACCTTCACGCACGGCCTGCTCTCCATCTCCACGCGCAAGGCGGAATTCCTCCGCGTCATGATGGGCGTGCCCCCGTCCGAGCTGGTCGATGACGGCTTCCGCCTCCTCCGCGGCATGCTCGCGAAGTGACACCCACCGTGGCTGCGGCATCCTGCCGCCAGCCCGGCACAGGCCACGCTCAAGGCTCCCTAGCCCTGACAAACCGCCGCTGCGGAGCCGGAGCACGCGTCGGCAGCACCACCGAGATCACCTCGCCGGGGTACGTCACGCTGACCCTGCCAGCCTGCACCTGCCCGCCGCGGATCATCGGCAGCGGAATGGCGGACCATGAGCCGGCCAGCGTGCCGCTTTCCTCAAGGATCGCGCTGCCGCCGTAGGGCACCATGAAGTCCGCGATCAGCTCGCCTGTCGTTCCGTATGGCGTGATCCCCAGCGCAACTGGCCGGTCCACCGGGTCCACCGCTGCGTAGAGCGTCGGCGAGAGATAGGAGATCATCGCGTCCTCCGCGTGCGGCAGGTCGAGCGGGCTGTCGAAGACAAGCGGATTCACGGAGACGATGCGGCGGACTTCCTGATAGATGGTGCCGGGCTCGATGACGACCACCTGCCCCGGTGCGAACCACTGCTGGATGCGGCCGCCCATTTGATCCGGCCATATCGCCAGCGGGTCCTGCGGCACCGCCGAGATAGCCCCCGCGGCGGTCTCGCTGCTGAAAGCCGAGGTCGGCGCGAGCTTGATCACCGGCGGCAGCGAACTCACCGGGCGCGGAACCCAGGTGGTGCCATTGAAGACCTCCACGTTTTCCCCGTCGCCGCCGCGCACCAGCAGTGGGGACCCGCCGGATTCATTCGTGCTGTAGTTCCAGTTCGGATTCCCTCCAATGGTCCCGTCCGGTTCCTCCCCATCGTGGTTCCAGAGGAAAGGCATGAAGATCCTGCGGTCCGGCCACTTGGCCTGGAAATAGGCGAAGGCGTCCTCGATGTCCGCCTGCGCCGCACGCACGCGCGACTTCATGCCACCGTCGAAGTGGATCAGGTGCGTCCGCCCCTTCCTCGCGAAGCGGGATAGACCCATGCTGATATGTACGGCATTTGTAGTAGTTCCGGAGACCTCCAGCAGGGCCTTTTCCCCGCGCAGGTAGTCCACGAGCTGGTCGGCCTTGTCCACGAAGATGCTCTGCCCGAGATCGTCGATCCAACTGATGGTCTCCGGGTGCTGCAGCCCGACCCAGCGGCTCATCGTGTCGTAGAGCCTGGCCGCCGTGACCGGGTCGATGGGGGTGCCATCGAGGAAGGTGAAGTGAATCCAGTCGATATCGCCCGAGATGAATTTGAACTCGGTGAGATCGGAGTTCATCATCTTCGGGATCAGCACGGGCGGCTTGCCCGGGCGCTCGATCACATCGTAGCGGAAGGGCCGGTTCGGACCCTTCTCGGAGCCCGGATTCGGCACGCCGTTGTCCTTGTAGTTCTTCTTCATCGGCAGGCCGCCGCCGCTGCTCACCGGCTTCGACCATTGCTTGAAGTTCGGGTAGTGCTTGTCGAACTCCTTGCGACGGCTGGCCGCGCGTCGCAGGGCCACCTCGATCACCGCCTCCGAGTGGCCCTTGGCCGCCAGGTTCGCCCGGATCACATCGTCCGGGTCCGGCATGAAGATCGCCGTGATGCCCACGGGATCGAGCGCGCGATTCTCCGGCGACTTCCCGCGGATGGTCGGCATGTCATCGCCCAGCAGCAGCATGTCCACGTCGGAGATGCCCTTCGGCTTCATCGCCTCGGGCTTCCACACCGCCTCGCCCAGCACATCGATGAGCGTGTGCGACTCCGGCGTGCGTTCGCGCATGTAGCCCTTGATGCCAAAGCGGCGGAAGATCTCCTGGATGTCCTTCAGATAATCCCCTGTCAGCCCCCAGGCGCGCAGGGTGATGTCCGCATCCACCTTGCCCGGCTTCAGCGTGCGGAGCAGCGTCTCCTGGTCATTCAGCACCTTGCTGATGCTGGAGTTTTCCACCAGGTTCGACAGCTCCTGCGCCTTCGCATACTGGTTCAGCTTCGGGCTCGGCAGCGCCATCGTGATCACCTCCATGCCGGCATTCCCAGACACCCTGCCCCACAAGTCCGCGATCTGTGCGGGATCGTCCGAGGCATACGCGGCCTCCATGCCACTGAAGAGCGAGTAGGTGGAGTTGCGCGTGTAATCCAGCACCTGATTGAAGTCACTGGGGTCGAAGGGCAGGCTCAGCGCTTTCATCAGATACGCCCGCCGGGCCACCTCCAATGCCGCGGACTGTACGAAAGCCTCGCGCTGCGCCGGCGTCATGCCCTTCCACGTGAAGGCGAGATACTCCGCGCCCTCCCACACCGCGCGCGACGCGGAGCCCATCATCTCGCCGAGTTGCGAGGGATTCCCCGCGATGCTTCCCGGCACCCGGCCAAATGCCCCGATGCTGTCGAGATTGTCATACCACCACTGGCCCATGCCCACCATCGCGCCATGGCTCCAGTAGGCGACCTCTTCCATATTGGTCAGCGCGGCAGGAGCAAAGGGCCGGCTGTGGTCCTGGATGATGCGCACGGAAAGCGGATTCCCCAGCCAACCGCCGAGCCCGCCCGTCACCAGCACATCATCCATCGTCAGCTTCGTCTCGTCGCCCGTCCCGTCGTCGATCAGCACGATGTCCGTCATTCCCTCGAAGGTGGCCGTGCCGGAGGGCGCGCCGTCCGCCTCCGTCATGATCTTGCCGCTCAGCAGCAGCACGCCATTCGCCTCGATCTCATGCTGATGCGGGAAAGGCGGGTCGACCATGTTCCCGTCGTCGCTGGTCAGCACCGCGCTCAGGGCGTTCAGGTTTTTCGTCGAGCGGATGCCGTGGAATTCCACCGTGGAGTTCGACGTCTTGTTCGTCACCTTGCCAAAGATCTGCAGCGACGCCCCGGGCTGCATGAAGAAGGCGCCGTTGTTCTGGTTCGTGATCGCCGGCGTCCGCGCGAAGTCCAGCTCCAGCTCCACCGGATACGGCATCCCCACCGCGATCGGCGCGCCGGTGCCAAACGTGCGGAAAGGCTCCGCCGCCCCCGCGCTGCGGCCATTCACCATCGCGCGGAAATGGAAGCGCCCGTCTGCCTTCACCAGCAGCGGATATTCCTTCCTCACGATCGCCCCGGGTGCCAGCGTCCCGGCGTCGAATGCCTGCTGCCCTCCGATGGCGATGCGCGCGCCCACCAGCGCCGAGCGATCCCGCGCCAATGCTGAAACCGACTCCACCTGCGCCGCCACCGGCTGGTCGCTCTTGTTCTCGATGATGACCTCGATCTTCGGCTCGATCACGTGGTCATCCGCGTCCATCACCTTGTAGAGCCCGGTCTGCGGATCGGGCTCCTCCGAGAGCTTCATGTTCACGATCGGCACGTCGCCAAGGAGTGGCTTCGCCCGCAGCGTGATGCTCAGTGGCGAAACGACGATCTCCTTCGAAACACCCGTCGTGCTCACGCCACCATTCGCCGCCAGCACCTCGGCATCCGAGCGCACCGTTCCCGTACCCGGCTTCAGCGGCGTGATGACAACCGGGAAGCTGCGAATGGGATTCGCCGCCGTGAGCGTGAAGGCTGGCACCTCGCCCGCCTCGATCTTGAAACGCCCGCTGCCCGCCTCCGTCAGCAGCGACGGCGTGAAGGTCACGAGTTGCGGCGTCGCCTCGTAGGAAGTGGCCACCACCGTCGCCATGAAGGGCATATCCACCGCGGGGTCCGCATCCTCAGGCAGCTCGATCTCCAGCCCCACGCCAGAGCAGCCCACGCAGATGCGTCCGCTGGTCACGAGCGGCGTGGAAATCTTGAAATTCTGGTAAGTCATCGCCTGCCCCGAGGCGAGGACCGTGATGGCCAGCTTGCCATTCCGCGTCGCGCGGAAGCGATAAATCAGCTCCGCGCTCGCGCCCGGTGCCAGCGCTACCCCGGCGGGAGGCGTGCCGGTCGGCTCCGCCAGCCCCTCGCCGCTGTAGGCCAGGGTCGCCAGGTCCAGCTTCGCATCCGTCACCTGGAAGGGCGTCATGTTCGTGATGCGCGCCTTCAGTTGGAATTCCTGGTTCACCGCCACGCCCAGCCGGTCAAAGCCCAGCCCGAGTTCCAGCGATGTATCGAAAGGCACCTTCACCGCCGGGGCGACGGGCGAGATCGTGCGGCGGTGCTTCCCGCCTGCCCCGGACGTGGGATTCCCCGTGTAGGGCGTCTCCACCTGCAGGCGGAAGCTGACGTTGTTGCAATTGATCTCCGTGACGCTCGGGCTGATCTGATTACGCGGCCGCACCCTCACCTGGAAGCTCACCGTGTGGCTGCGCGGGGCCTGTGTGCCCCAGTCGATGGTGAAGCGACTTGTCCCGCTGGTCGTCACCGTGCCGCCGGAATTTCCCGCCAGCGAACTCGCCACCATATCCGTGTCATTCGGCGCGGTGAGCGTGAGCCGCGAGGAATACATCGTGAAGTGCGGGTAATCCGGCACCTGCACGGTGTAGGTGATCAAGTCACCGGGGGCGACGGGTCCGGAGGTGTCCGCTGTCACCTTCACCTTCGAGTAGAGCATCGCGAAGGGATGGCTGAAATTTCCCGACGCCGACTCCCCAGCGCGCGCCGCATTCGCGGAGACCTTCACTTGGAAATCCGGCGCGACCTCCGGCAGATCCGCCAGGCTGGCCACCTGCACCGTCAGCCAGATCTCGGAGCGGCCCTCGTTGCCACCCGGCAGCAGCGTCGCCGTGATCGTGCCGCCTGCGTGGCTCAGCGAGACCGGGCTGCCGAAGCGGCTCTGGCCGGACACATAGGTCATCATCGGGGGCAGCGTCAGCTTCGCCATGCCGCTCTGTGGCACCTTGTCATAGCGTAGCACCCACTGGAGGCGCACCGTCCCGCCCGCATCGATGGCATCGGTCAGTCCGCCGAGCGTACTGGAGTAGAGATCCAGCTCGCTCTTCACCGTCAGCGCCCTGGCTTCCTGCACGCCGCCGATCCAGACCGACAGCAGGGCGAGAAGGACAAACAGCGGACGCAGGAAAACGCGGGCAGCAAGGGACGACGAACTCTGGCTCATGACGGGAAGGGGGAAAAGCGACTCGCACCGGGATACGGCAAACGACTCGCGCGACCATCTACGACGAAGTTACGGATCGAACAACCCCACGCATCTCATCGGGCAATTCTCCCGATGACCAAGCCCACCAGACCGCACAGCCTACAAGACTGAAAACCTGATAGATACGCGCACCTCAATGAGGCGAATTCCCGCCACCACCTTCCCTAACAACCACCAGATTGACTATCCGCATGATATGACAATTACGACCGAGCCGGCATCTTTACAAGACCCCGGGGACTCACGGCGTCGCCACGACGCGGAAGAACCGTCGGCCGCTGCTGCTGATCGGGAAGCTCACGACCCAGGCGGCGGAGCCATTGCTCACCAGCGTGGCTTCCGCGCTTGCGGAGCCCCATGTCTGGAGATTGGGAGAGCTCTGGATCGACAAGTTCGCCAAGCGATCGAGGCGACGCGGGATGGAAAGCTGGATTACGCCGCCCGCACCGAGGGACGTGGTCACCGGCGGAAGCGTGTCCGGGGTCATCGGGCGGGTGCCGAAGACGAACTCCATCACGTTCGGGATGCCGTCGCCATCGGCATCGTCTTCCGCTCCGCCGAGCACCACGCCGTTCAGCTCCTCGTCCCTCCAGCGGGCGTAGGTCGTGGAAGGCGCGGCTCCATTCGTCACCGCCACTGTCCGCATCAGCGACGGGCTGCCGGATGACTGGATGGACCCGGCGACGACCTGCGTCGCATTCTTCGCATTCCAGCTCAGGGCACTCGGGTTGGTGCTGTCGGGTGCCGGCCACGTCCACGAGGGCGCGCGGAAGAGCAGCCACTCATTCCCCGCCCTGCCGCCAAAGCCCCACACCCAGGCATTCGCGCCCACGGTGAAGGGTGCCACATTCGACGTGACCGTGTATTGGCCGGTGAAGCGTTGCGTGACCGGATTGTAGATCAGGCGCTGTGCCGCGCTCCAGTTCGCGGCCCACTGCGCGGTATTCGCGGTGGTCGGCGTGAAGCCCGCGGCGAAGACCCCGAGCTCGAAGCGATAGCCGCCGTCCATCGGCGCGCCACCGCTGTCCACATTCACATTCTGCGCGTCGCTGAACCACTGGATCGTCCTCGCCCCGGAGACCTCCATGAGGACCATCACCAGGAAGAAGCGGAGCAGGAGGCCGCGCAGGGAAATCATCGCATTCCGGATCTTGTTCAGGACTTCATGCGACGGCGGCGGAGCGCGAAAAGCAAGCCGCACGTCGCGAGGAAGAAGGTGGACGTCTCAGGCACCACGTGGGTCTGGATGGTGTAGGTCCCGGGATTCTCCACGTCACCACCGCCGACCACCGGCCCCTGCGAGCCATAGACCGGCACGTCCGAGACGGCGAGATCCGAGGTGGACCACTGGTAGGGCAGGCCTCCGTCGCATCCGCAATCGTCGGGCGGAGGGGCACCCGGCAGCACCCAGCTCTCGCTGCGGCCCAGGAAGCTCTCCGAGCCCACCGTCATCGCCGCATCCTCCGTGATCCAGATGTAGGCATTCAGCCCGGAGAAATCGAAGCCCGGGTAGGCCACCGGATCGCTGCTGCCGCCTCCGGCGATGAGATTCGCCGTGGCGGTGAAGTAGCCGAGATTCGGATCGAAGCTCGCGACGCTGAAGGTGCGCCAGTTCGCGGACCACAGGTGGACATTCGTTTCCGTGGGGACGAAGCCATTGGCGAAGACGCCCAGCCTGATGCTGTAGTCGGACGTGAGCGCCGCGCCCGTGCTATCGACCGTGGTCGAGAGCACCGGGCTGCCCCAGTTGATGGTCGCGGCCGGAGCCTCCATGGAAGCGAAGAGCAGGAACGCTGCCGCCGCTTGCACTGCTAGGTGACGAATTCTCATCGTGGTAAGGGGTGAAGTATAGGTCTCAGGGCTGCCAAGGGCGGGTGACCTTGTGGAACGGCAGCGGGTTGTTCGTCTTGATGAAGGCGCTGTTGTCTCGCTTGAAGAGCAGGGCACCATCCTGTGGCTGGAGCGTCGCGTCGCCCACCTTCACCCAGCGCCTCAGCGTCGTGGACGCATCGAGCAGGTAGTAGGTGTCGTAGCCGCTGGCGCTCGAGGACTGATCGCCTCGCCAGATGAAGATTTCATCTGCTTTCTTGAAGTCGCGGTCGCCGTAGAAGCCATTCCCCAGCGTCATGCCGCGGGAGAGCGGGGATTCATCCACCGGGTATCCCCCGTGCACCAGGTTGTTTCCGGCCTGGAGCGGCAGCGCGAAGTCATTCGAGCGGACCTTTCCATAGGCGAGCAGCGCGCCCGGCCCATCCACGCAGGTGACGAAGGTGCCTGCCGTCGGCGGGATGACCTTCGAGGTCTGGTCGGACATGCTGCTGTCATCCACGCGGACCCAGCGCGGCGTGCCGCCGTCATTGTAGAGCCAGTAGCAGATGAAGACTCCATTCGAGTAGGTCTGCACCTGATCTGCCGTGTCCTGCGAATTCGTCGCGGCGAAGGCGGTCACCGGGAACATCTGGCCGAGCGAGCGATGCACGCGGATGACGAAGCTGTCTCCCACCAAGCTGGCAGGCAGCGCTCCGGCAACCGTGTTGAATGGACCCGTCTCGGAGTAGATGTCCGAGTCATTCGCCAGCGACAGCGTCCCCACTCCCGTGGTGGTCACGTCGAAGCGATGGCCCGCCCAGTCGCCCGAGGTCACCTCCAGGTAGTAGGAGGAGCCCGATGGCAGCACCGTCGCGAGATTCAGCCCTGCGGCGGAGGTGCCCAGCGTGATCTGCTGGCCATTCACCCCGCTCACCACTCCGGAGAAGGGCGGGCAGGAGACAAACGGATCGGCATAGGTGCGACATCCCTCACCCAGATCCGTGGCCACCCAGCCGCCGACCTCGGTCACGGCCACCGCTTCCGGCGTGCCGTTGCTATCCGCATCCAGGCTCACGCGCATCCGGACGAAGCCGCCGGTCGTGTAGCCGGTCAGGGCCTGCAGGTTCAGGATTCGCACCGTCTCGGAGCCGTCACCGTTGTTCGTCACCGTGAAGTTCACCGGAGCCAGGCTCACCGTCGCCCAGCTAGCCGGGGAAAGCGTGAGGCTGGAGATGGACTGGAGCTCGTAGGTCACGTCGAGCGCGCCACCGGCGGTGCGGGTATAGACCGCATCGATGGTGCCGTCATTGGCGAGCGAGGGCACCAGGCAGTATGGATTGCCCGCACCGCTGGCCGGATCGAGGCCGAAGGCGTATTCGATCAGGTTGTTCGAGATGTCGCCGTCCGGGTTCTGCGTCGGGCCGTTCTGGCCGCCCAGCGGATTGGCAGCCTGCCATGCCGCGAAGGTATTCGGCGTCTTGAGCGGACGCTCCAGGAAGTTCCGGCCGCTGACCGTGCCACCTGCCGCGAGCACCACCGGCGAGACATCGCCGATCGTGTCCGGATCACCACCGTCCACGTCCGAGATGCTCAGGTAGCCCGCGGGTTGCAGTTCCACGATCACATAGCTGCCCGGTGGCAGGTTCGTGAAGGAGTAGCTGCCATTCGCCGCCGTGACGGTCGAGGCGATCGCATTGCTGCTCGTGTCGAAGAGACCCACGGTCACACCCGCGATGCCGGTGTCCGGGATGCCATTGCCATCCGTATCCGACTGGACGAAGCCGCTGATGGTGCCCGGCAGGAAGTAGCCGGTGCTGCCCGCGGAAACATTCGCACCCGCGGTCGCGGTCACGGTCACCGTGTCGGTGCCTGCCGTGCGGACGGAGCCCGCCGGGATGACCGAGCTGGTGTCGATCACATCCACGATGGTCGAGCCCGGAGGCACTGGCGAGGTCCAGAAGCCGACCGCATCCGTGAAGACCGTCAGCACCGTGCCCGTCGAGGTGGTGATGCGCACCTCCACCCCGGCGATGCCGTTTTCACCGGAATCCAGGTCGCCGTCGCCATTCGTGTCTGCATACACGCGGCCGCTCACGGTGCCTGCACGGTAGTAGCCATCCCTTCCGGCGAAGGTGGTGGTATTCGCCACGGCCGTCACCGTCGTCGGGTCATCGCCCTCGGTCTGCACGTGAGTGGATGGGAAGTCAGGATCGGACTCGTCCACGTTCACCACCGTCGTTCCCGGCGGCACGCTGGCGGACCAGTTGCCGTTCACGTCCGTGGTGACGGTGAGGGTGATGTTGTTCGAGTTGAGCACCGAGAGATTGATGTTCGGCAGGTTCGGCTCGCCGGGATCCTGCGTGCCATTGCCGTTCACATCCTCGTAGAGGTGGCCGGTGATGATCGCCGGGTAGAAGAAGCCGACCGGCGTGCTGTCCGTGGACGCCCCTGCCACCGCATTGAAGCTGGTGGTGATTGCACCCTGGGTCACCAGGGCACCGGCGGGATACTCCGGATCAGCCGAGTCCACCGTGGCTGTCGCCGGGCCCGGAGGCACCGTGGCGCTCCAGTTGCCCGCGCTGTCCGTGGTGACGCGCGTGGTATTGCCATTCGAATCCACGATGACGATGAGCAGGTCGAGGTTCGCGAGGTTCGCCTCGGTCGCCACCTGCTGCGTGCCATTGCCATTCACGTCGAGGTAGAGATGGCCGCGGATCGTCGCCGGGACGAAGTAGGCCAAGGTGCCGCCGCTGGTATTCTGACCTGCCACCGCGGTGACCGTCGTGACCGGCTGGCCTGCCGTGAGCACACCGCCCGCCGGGAAGTCCGGATCATTCTCGTCGATGTCGATCAGCGTCGTGCCCGGTGGCACGCTGGCGGTCCAGTCGCCATTCGCATCCGTCACCACCGTGATGACGGTGCCGGTGGAGGTGGCCACGAAGACATTCACGTTCGGCAGGTTCGGCTCGCCGGGATCCTGAACGCCATTGCCATTCACATCGCGGAAGAGATGGCCGCCCACGGTGGCCGGGACGTAGAAGGCGGTGCCCGGGACGGTGGTGGTGGTGCCCGGGGTGACGGTCACCTCGGTCGGATCCGAGCCTGCGGTGACGATCGCGCCCGGAGGCACGTCGCCGCGGTCCACGCTGACGATCGCCGTGCCGGGACCCACCTCCGCGGTCCACTCGCCATTGGCATTCGTGGTGACCACCGTGACCACCCCGTTGCCGGCGGTGATGGTGACCTGCACGCCGGGGATGCCCTGCTCGGCGCCATCCTGCACGCCGTTGCCATTCGTATCGTCAAAGATGATGCCGGTCAGTGCACCCGGGAAGTAGTAGCCCGTGATATCCACCTGGGTAGGCGAGCCATTCACCGCCGTGACGGTGGAGGTGCCCGTGCCCTCCGTGCGGTCGTAGCCGGGGGTGAAGATGGTGCCGCTTTCCTGCACCACAGAGGTGGTCGTGCCTACCGGCACGGATGCCACCCAGACGCCCTCGCTGTCCGTCACCACGTTCCGCGGCACGTTGTTC
Source organism: Luteolibacter flavescens (assembly GCF_025950085.1). Classification (NCBI taxonomy): domain Bacteria; kingdom Pseudomonadati; phylum Verrucomicrobiota; class Verrucomicrobiia; order Verrucomicrobiales; family Verrucomicrobiaceae; genus Neoluteolibacter; species Neoluteolibacter flavescens. Next base: position 151,180 of record NZ_JAPDDS010000006.1, on the reverse strand, counting down.
GAGTCCGTCACGCGGACGATCACTCCGGCCAGGCCGGGCTCGCCCGCGTCGCGGGTGCCGTTGTTGTTCCGGTCGAGATAGACGATGCCGGTGACCGAGGTGGCGACGTAGTAGCCATTCACCCCGCCGCTGACGGACTGGCCCGCGATGGCCACCACGTCCGTCGGATTCGTGCCCTGCGTCTGCTCTGCGCCGGAGGGGAACTGCGGATCGGAAGTCTCCACCGTGACGCGGGTTGTGCCCGGCGGCACGTTGGCGCGCCAATTTCCATCCACGTCGGTCTCCAGCACCTGGAGGTCGCCGAGGGAATCGAGGATCGTGATCGTGATGCCAGCCATCGCCGGCTCACCGGGATCCTGCACCCCGTTGTCATTCACGTCGTAGTAAAGGTGGCCGGTCAGCACACCGAAGACGCGATACGAGAGACCCGGAGTCGCGACGGTCGATCCAGCGACCGCGGTCACCGTGCTCGGATCGGTGCCGCCACCCACGAGGGTGCCGCCGATCGGGAAATCCGGATCGCCCTGATCCACATCCACGATGGTGGTGCCCGGTGGCACGGTCACGGTCCAGTCGCCGTTGGCATCGGTGGTCACGATGATGACCGTGCCATTGCTGTCGGTGATGATGATGTTGACGTTCGGCAGTGCCTCGCCCGGATCTTCGGTGCCGCTGCCATCCGCATCCACCCAGAGGTGGCCGGTCAAGATGGCGGGCAGGAAGTAGCCGTCCTTGCCGGCATTCGAGACCACCCCGGCCACAGCGGCCACGGTGCTCGGATTCGTGCCTTCGCGGAGGATGGAGGTCGCGGGGATCACGGCTGCGGTGTCGGTCACCAGCACGGTCGCCAGGCCCGGCGGCACGGAGGCCGTCCACACGCCACCGGCACCGGTCGTGACCGTCTGGGTCGCGCCCTGGCTGTCGGTGATATTCACCGTCACGCCCACGTAGCCGTCTTCACCGGCCTGCTGCGAGCCATTGCCATTCGTATCGGCATAGACGACGCCGGTGATGGTGGCCGGGAAGTAGTAGCCGATCGGAGCGGTGCCCGTGATCTGGGTGGCCACCGCACTTGCGACCGATGGATCGGCCCCCGAAGTGCGCTGGGCTCCCGTGGGGAATTGCGGATCGCTTTCCAGCAGCTTCGCGGAAGTGCTGCCCGGCGGCACGCTGGCGGTCCAGTTGCCATTGCCGTCCGTGATCACGGTCTGCGTCGTGCCATTGCTGTCGGTGATGACCACATCGAGGCTCGCGATGCCGGACTCGCCGGAGTCTTGCGTGCCATTGCCATTCACGTCGAAGTAAACATGGCCGGTGACGGTGGCGGGGAAGTAGTAGCCCGCCGTGCCCGCGGTGACCGTGGAGCCTGCCACGGCGACCACCGTCTGCGGATCCACGCCCTGGCGCAGCACACCGCCGGTCGGGAAGGTGCCATCCTGGTTCAGGATATCCACCACGGTCTCGCCGGGAGGAACGCTCACCGTCCAGACGCCCGCCGCATTTGTTACCACGTCGCGCACCGTGCCGAGGCTGTCGGTGATGCGGACGATCACGCCGGCGAGACCGTTCTCACCGCCGTCACGCGTGGCATTGCCATTCACGTCGCGGTAGATCGTGCCGGTCAGTTGCGCTGGCAGGAAGTAGCCGTCATTGCCCGCGCTCACGGTGGTGCCAGCCACGGCGGTCACCGTGGTCGGGTCGGTGCCTTCGCGCTGGATCACACCGGCGGGGAACTGTGGATCGAGGGTATCGACCTTCGCCACGGTCGTGCCGGGCGGTACGCTCACGGTCCAGACGCCATTCGCATCCGTCACCGCCGTGCGGGCAGCATTGAGGCTGTCGGTGATGAGCACGGTGATGTCCGGCAGGCCCTGCTCGCCCGCATCGCGGACGCCATTGCCATTCGTATCGGCATAGAGCACGCCGGTCACGGTCGCGGCCTGGAAGAAGCCGACGGTGCCGGGCACGGGCACATTCACACCCGGCTGCGCGATCACGAAGGTGGGATCATCTCCCGTCGTCTTCGTCGCGCCCGCAGGGATCTGCGGATCGGTGTCCACGATGTCGATGTCCACGCGGCCCGGTGGCACCGTCGCAACCCACTCGCCATTCGCGCCGGTGGTCACGGTCTGGGTGTTGCCGTTCACGTCGGTGATCAGCACGTCCACGCCGGGCAGGCCGGTCTCGCCGGGATCCCGGGTGCCGTTGCCATTCGTGTCATTGAAGATGCCGCCGCTGATCGTGCCGGAGCGATAGAAGCCATCGTTGCCCGCGAAGGTGTCGATGCTGCCCACCGCGGTCACGAAGCTCGGATCGGTGCCTTCGGTCTGGGTGTAGCCGGTCGGGTAGTCCGGATCGTTCTCGTTGATGTCGATCTTGGTATTGCCCGGTGGCACGGTCGCGATCCAGTCACCGTTCGCATCGGTGGTCACGGTCTGGACGTTGTTGATCGCGCTCGTCACGAAGATGTCCACGCCTGCCAGGTCCGGCTCTCCGGTGTCCTGCACGCCGTTGCCATTCGTATCGATGTAGAGGTGGCCGAAGACACGCGCCGGGAAGAAGAAGCCGACCGGCGTGCTGCCCGTGGTCGCACCGGCGATCGCATTGAAGACCGTGGTCGCCGCACCCTGCGTGATCGTCGATCCCGCGGGATACTCGGGGTCGGTGTCGTCCACCTTCGCCGAGGCCGGGCCCGGTGGCACCGTGGCGCGCCAGTTGCCATTCGAATCCGTCACCACGATCTGCGTCTGGCCGTTCGAGTCGGTGACGATGATGTTCACGTTCGCCAGGTCGTGGACCACGAAGTCCTGGTTCCCGTTGCCATTCAGGTCGAGGTAGAGGTGACCCGTGATCACGGCGGGCACGAAGAAGCCCGCGGCACCGGCGCTCACCGGATTCGCCGTCGTGGCGGTCACGGTGGTCAAGGCCACGCCCTGGGTCTGCGTGGAGCCGGCAGGGAACTGCGGGTCGGTCTCATCGATGTCGATGAGCGTCTGGCCCGGAGGCACGCTGGCGGTCCAGTTGCCATTCTCGTCGGTGACCACGGTGCGGGTCACGTTGTTCGAGTCGGCGACGAAGACATTCACGCCTGGCAGATTCGGCTCGCCGATGTCCTGCGTGCCGTTGCCATTCGTATCGAGATACAGGTGGCCCGTGACGGTCGCCGACTTGTAGAAGCCAGCCGTGGAACCGGACGGCGTGCTCACGCCTGCCACGGCCGTCACCGTCACCGGATCGTTGCCCGCGGTCTGCGTCGCGCCGGACGGGATCTGCGGATCGGAATTGTCGATGTCCACCGTGGTCTGGCCGGGAGGCACGCTCGCGGTCCAGTTTCCATTCACATCCGTCTCCACCGTGCGGACCACGCCGAGGCTGTCCGTGATGATGATGGTCACGCCGCCGAGGCCCGGCTCGCCGGAGTCCTCGATGCCGTTTCCATTCAGGTCATTGAAGAGATGGCCGGTGATGGTCGCGGGGAAGTAGTAGCCGTTGATCGGGACCGAGGTCGGCGAGCCATTCACCGCCGATACCGTGCCGGTGCCGGTGCCCTGCGTGCGGACATAGCCGGCCGTGAAGATCGGCGAGGTCTCCTGCACCACGCTGGTGGTGGTGCCCGGTGGAACGCTGGCCACCCACACGCCATTCGCATCCGTCACCACGGTGCGGACGGAGTTGTTCGATGCCGTGACCTGCACGGTCACATCGGCGAGGCCGGGCTCGCCGTTGTCGCGGGTGCCGTTGTTGTTCCGGTCGAGGTAGATGGTGCCGGTGACCGAGGTGGCGATGTAGTAGCCATCGTTGCCCGCGCTCACGGTCTGGCCTGCCAATGCGGTGACCGGGGTGGGATCGGTGCCTTCCCTCTGGACCGAGCCGGCCGGGAATTGCGGATCGAGCGTATCGACCTTCGCCTGGTAGTTGCCCGGAGCCACGCTCACGGACCAGTTGCCTTGCGAATCCGTCTCGGTGGTGACGGTGCCGGAAGGCCCGCCGCTGACGGTGACCGTGACGCCTGCCAGGTCCGGCTCACCCGGATCCTGCGCGCCGCTGTCATTCACGTCGATGTAGAGGTGACCGGTGACGATGCCGAGGATGCGGTAGCCGATGGTGCCTGCCGCGGTGCTCTGGCCCGCGACGGCGGTCACCGTGCTCGGGTCCGTGCCCTGGCTGAGTGTGCCGCCTGCCGGGAAGTCCGGATCGGCCTGGTCCACGTCCACCGTGGTCTGGCCGGGAGGAACGCTCACGGTCCAGTTGCCATTCGCATCCGTCACGACCACGCGCACCACGCCGAGGATGTCGGTGATGATGACGTTGACGTTTGGAAGAGGCTGGTCGCCCGCGTCCTCGACGCCGTTGCCATTCGAGTCCACGTAGAGGTGACCGGTGACGGTCGCCGCCTGATAGTAGCCGTCCTTGCCCGCATCCGCCGTGGCACCCGCGAGCGCGGTCACGGTGGTGGGATCGGTGCCCTGCGTGCGCACGGAGCCGGAAGGAATCGCCGGGCTGGCATCATCGATATCCGCGATGGTGGTGCCGGGTGGCACCGTCGCCGTCCAGAAGCCGAGCGCATCGGTGGTCACGGTCTGCACCGCGCCGAGGCTATTCGTGATCTTCACGGGTACGCCTGCCAGGCCGGCCTCGCCGGAATCCTGCACGCCATTGCCATTCACGTCACGATAGATGTAGCCCGTCACCGTGGCCGGGACGAAGTAGCCGTCGATGCCGCCGGAGACGACCTGCGCCGCCACTGCGACGAAACTGGTCGGGTCATCGCCCTGGCGCTGCACCGCACCGGCGGGGAATCCCGGGCTGGTCGTCACCACCTTCGCGGTGCCGCCGCCGGGCGTCACGCTGGCGAGCCAGTTGCCGGCGTTGTCGGTATTGACGGTCTGCGCCACGCCATTGCTGCCGGTGACGAGGATGCCGACGTTCGGGAGATTCGGTTCGCCCGAGTCCTGCACCGAGTTGCCATTCACATCGAGATAGACGTGGCCGGTCACGGTGGCCGGGAAGTAGTAGCCGTCCCTGCCGCCATTCGTCGTGGTGCCGGGCTGTGCGTCCACCGTGTTCGGATCGGTGCCCTCGACGAGGATGCCGCCGGTCGGGAAGGTCGCGTCGAGTTCCAGCACATCGATGACCGTCGCACCCGGAGGCACGCTCACGGTCCAGTCGCCATTCGCATTCGTGGTGACATTGCGGATCACGCCGAGCACGTCGCGGACGCGGACGATCACCCCGGAGATGCCCGGGTCGGAGCCGTCCTGCACGCCATTGCCGAGCACGTCGCGATACACGCGGCCGGTCACGATGGCCGGGTAGAAGTAGCCGTCATTTCCAGCGCTGACCGAACCGCCCGCGCTGACGGTGACGGTGGTGGGATCGGTGCCCTCGGTCTGGACCCAGCCCTCGGGGAGGTAGAATTCATCGACGTTCGCGATGGTCGTGCCGGGTGGCACGGTAGCGCTCCAGTTGCCATCCGAGTCGGTGAAGACTTCCTGCGTGCCGCCATTCGCATTGCTGATGACCACGCGGATGTCCGGGATGCCCTGCTCGGCGGGAAGCTGCTGGGTGCCATTGCCATTCACGTCGCGGTAGATGCGACCGGTCACGGTGCCGGGCAGTTCTTCCACGAAGTTCGCCACGCCGCTGCCACCGGCAGCCAGCACGAGCGCAACCTGGCGGGCCGGGGTGCTGCTGTCGCTGTCCGAGACGAAGAGGTAGCCGCCCGCGGGCTGCGACTCGATGACCACGTAGGCACGCGGCGGCAGACCGGTGAAGGAGTAGCTGCCATTCGCGGCGGTGGTGGTGGTGGCCACCACGACGCCGTCCGCCGGATTGCCGTCGCCATTCGGATCGGTGAAGAGCTGGATGGTCACGCCACCGATGCCCGTATCGCCGATGTTGTCGTTGTTGATGTCGGCGAGGACGGTGCCGCTGATGTTGCCGAGGCTGGCATTCGGCACGAAGCCGAAGTCGATGGTGTTGTCCGTCTCGTTCGGCGAGATCGAGATCGCCGGGCTCACCACCGCGGCGCCGGATGCGGTCTGGATGCCGTTGTCATCGTTGTTCACCCGGTTGTCCAAGGTGACCGTCAGGGTGGAGGACAGCGGCGAGGTGACCAGCGCTCCACTGCCCGAGAAATTCGAGACAGGGAGGTAGATGAGATAGTTGCCTGCAGGCACTCCGGCGAAGGCGTAGATGCCGCTCGAGTTCGTGGTGGTGGTGCGATACGGGACGCTCGATCCCGGGGTCTGCGACGTGCGGTAGAGCTGCACGATCACATTCGGGATGCCGGACTCGCCCGCGTCGAAGCGGCCGTTGTTGTTCGCATCCGCCCAGACCAGATCACCGATCGTTCCGAGCAGGGTCGTGGCGTTCGAGTCGAGGAAGTGGTTGTCGAGCGAGTTGCCGTTGGCCGCCACCGTGACCGGGATGCGGTTGTCGTTCGGCAGGGTCTTGTCGTTCGTGCTGAAGTAGCCCGCGAGGTCCGTCTCGATCACGACGTACGAACCGGGTGGCACCAGGTCGAAGTTGTAGTTGCCCGTGCTGTTGGTGAGGACGCTCAGGTAGAGCGTGCCGTCTGTCGGATCACCGTCGCCATTCGGGTCGGTGTAGAGATCGATGGTCACGCCGCTGATGCCGCTGTCCGCATCCAGCAGGTCGCCGTCGCCATCCACGTCGTTGCGGACCTGGCCTGCGATGTTCGCGTAGTCCTGGGGATTGATGTAGATGTCGAGGAAGTTCCGCCCCGTCACCGCGGTGAGCGTGGTGATGGAGACCTTGATGCGGTTGTCATTCGCGCCATCCACGTCGGCCACGCTGCGGTAGCCGATCGGGTCGGTTTCAACCACGACGTAGTTGCCGATCGCGAGATTCAGGAATTCATAAACGCCATCGGTTCCCGTGTTGGCGATCGCCAGCACCGTGCCGTCGGAAGGATCGCCGTCGTTGTTCGGATCGGAGTAGAGCGTGACTCGCACGTTCGCGAGCGGGGTATCGCCATCGCCGAAGCCTGCCGTTCCCTTGTCCTCAAAGACAGTGCCCCGGATCGAGGCGGCGGAGGTCACCAGCGAGGCGGTGCTGCTGCTTGCCGGGACGGCATTGCCGTTCGCATCCGTGGCGTAGTTCACCGCCGCCACGTTCGTCGCGGGGTTCGCCTGGCCCTTCACCCGCAGGGTGACGGAAATGGTCTGGGTGGCACCCACGGCCAGGCTGCCCGGGCCGGTGATGTCATTCCAAAGGATCGTGCCGGAGCCCACCGCATTCGGTGTGAGCGAGGCGGTGACGTATTCGAAGGTATCGTTGCTGAAGAGGTCTTCCAGCGGCAGGTTCGGGATGGCCGTGGTGCCGGAGTTCTGGACGGAGATATTGAAGACCACGTTGTCTCCCCTGCCTGCAACGCCCGAGGTCGGGCTCGTCACCGTCTTCGTGACGGTGAGGCGCGGGCGGACGATCGTGATGTTCGCGGAGCTGGTGGAAGTCGCGGAACCGGAGGTCGCGGTCGCGGAATTCGTCACCGTGGTGCCCGCGGCATTCGCGGTGAAGGTCAGGAAGATCTCCGCCGACTCGCCGAGTGCCAGCGGGCCGACATTCGACCACGTGATGGTGCCACCGGAAACGCTGGTCGGCGTGGTGGTCGCGGAGACGTAGGTCAGGTTCGCCACCGGGAAGGTGTCCGTGAGGGAGACCGTGGAAAGCGCCGTGCCGCCGGTATTCACCACGCGGAGGCGATACTGGATCGTGTCGCCCACCATTGCCTGGCCACCGGTCGGTGAGATGAGCGTCTTGCTCATGGACAAGGCCGGCGTGGCCGTGGCCGCAGGCACCGTGGCCGTGGCGCTGGAGGTGTCGTTGCTGTCCGTGGCGTCGGTGTAGACCACGTTGATGACGCTGCCGGTCGGGGCGTAGAGCGTGCCGTTGTTCTGCGTGGGCGAGCCGGTCGAGGTCGTCGGCAACACCGCGGCGAAGACGCCGGTATTCACCCCGGTCTCCACCAGCGTGACAGTCTCGGAGTCGCCGCTGCTGTTCGTGACGATGACGGTGATGGTCTCGGCCAGGTTCGGATTCTGGTTCTTGTCCAGGTCGGTCACGCGGATGCGGACCGGGTCATTCGCCGCGTAGGTCGTGGTGCGGGTGCCGCTGGCATTCAAGAATTCCGTGGTGGATGGAGTGCCGAGGTCCTGGAAGCTGAGCGTGACCGAGGTGGCACGCGAAGAGGTGATGGTGCCCTCGAGTCCCTCTCGCGCGGTTGCCGCGAGCGTGTAGGGCCCGGTGGTCACGCCCGTGCGCCAGACGTATTCATACGTCTTCGACGAAGCGGTGCTCGCCACGACGTTCGCGTCGTTCAGCACGACGGTGAAGTCGTCGATGTTGCTGTCACGCGCGTCCACATTCAGCGAGACGCTGGTGATGTCATAGGCACCGAAGGGATCGCCCACGACGGTCCGGACGTAGAGTGTCTGGCCATTCGACGGGCTGGTGACCAGCGTGCCGCCGGGATATGGCGCGGTGTAGACGCCGACCGAGTCCGTGTGGATGACCGTGGTAGTCGGGATCGAGATCCGCGACGGCTTCGTATTCAGGTCGTAATCGACGCGGAAGGAAACGCCGGACACCGCCGTGGTGATGTCGAGCGTGAGCGGCTGCCCGGCGGGAATCGTCACCGCACTCGACAGCGCCGGGAAGTTAAAGGTCAGCACCGACGTGCTGGCATTCGCACTCGCGGAGCTGGCGGTGGCCACCACCGTGGAACCGTAGCGCAGCGTGGCCGAAACTGCCACCGTGCCGCTGAGGGTGCCGGTGGACGCCGTGTAAAAGATGGTCCCGACCAACTGGGAGCCGGACGGAATCGTGAAGGCCTCCGCAAAGTTCGGCGTCTGGGTGAAGCTCACCGTGGAAGCGATCCCCGCCGTGGCCTGACGGATCGGCACGGCGATGGCCGCCCAGGTATCCGCCGCGCTGAGCGTCCATGCAAAGGCAGCCGTGGACCCGGTGCCCGCACGCGTGCTACCCACGCTGCGGATACCGTCACCGGTGCCGCCAATCGCGCCATTCCACAGCGCGGTGGCCGTCGCGCCGGTCGGTGTGGCCGTGCGGGAGTCATCGATGGCAGCGGTCACATAGACCAGCTCGCCGACCGCGCCACCCGCGGTGATCGTGGTGGGAGTGGTCGTCCCGATCGCCGTGACCGTGGTGCCGAGCGGCGTCGTCTGATTCACCCCGGTGAAGGTGGTGGCCGCGAGGTAGAGCGCGTCGCCGATGCTGAAGTCGGTCATGTTCACGACGATGTTCGCCGTCGTCGCGGGTGGATTCATCAGCATCCAGAGCTCGCTGACCGCCTCCTGCGAGGAAGGCACGCGTGAGACCCGGGTCATCGCGACGTTATTGAAGGTCACGGTGTTGATGGCCATGCCCGCCGTGTTGTCGTCCTCGTAGTTCACCGAGAGAAGCAGGAGGCGGTTCGTCCCGCTGACAGTGTGGCTCATCGTGGCACTCGGAGTGGTGCCGAGCAGCGGGCCATTGAAACCCAACTGCGACGTGGTGCCTGCCGTCACTGCCGATGGCACGGTGATGTCCGCCGTGAATGCCGGGGTCGTGTCACCGGACAGATTCGGATCGATGCGGTCCAGATCCTGGTCCGGATTGCCCACGCCGTCCGTGCTGAGGTAGAGGATCTTCGCAGGAGCAGGCGTAATGATCGTTGCGGTGGCATTCGCCGTCTCGCCAAAGACCGGGTCGGTATAGCTGACGGTGAGGCCATTGCCCGGGAAGACATTCAGCGTGCCGTCATTCGGCTTTGTCCCCGCGGCGGAGGACGAGGGAAGCGGGGTCGTGTTTCGGAAAACTCCGGAAGACGCCGTGGTCTCCGTGAGCGTGATCGTCTCGTAGTCACCCGTCGTCGGATTCCTCACGATCACCGTGACGGTCTGCACCGTGGTGCTGTTCGTGTTCGCATCCGGATCGGTGAGCGTCACGTAGATGCCATCGCCAGCGGTGTAGGTGGTGGTGCCGGTGCCGCCGGAGAGGCTGAAGGTGATTTGCGCTGCCGTGCCGCCGCCGGGGACCGAGATGGTATTCGTGGAAACGACGCCGGGATACGAGGTCGTCACCGTGTTCGTGATCGGGCCGGTGCCACTGATGGTCGCGCGGTACTTCAGCGTCGTGACCTGGCCGCGAGCAAGGATCGGGATATTATAGCCGCCCGCATCGAAGGGGAATGGCGTGTTGCCCGCACCCGTATTGTCCGGCACGGTCACCCCGTCGCGAGTCGCGCTGCCCGCGACGTAGATGAGCTTCGAGGGCGGGTTGTCGGTCACGAGGGTGTTGCCGAGCGCGACGAGGCCCGCATTGTCCAACGTGATGGTGTATTCAAGCACGTCGCCGTCGCTCAGGCCCACGGTGTTGTTGTCCACGGCGATGGCCGAGGTCTTGCGGATCACCGGCAGCGGGAAGGACGGGATGGTCGTGCCCGCATCCAGGAACGGATTGCCCGGGCCGGCGGTCGCCGGGTCCTGGCCCCAGGCACCCGTGATCAGCGTGCCGTCCGTGGTGTAGACGCGCATGCCGGTCTGGTCCTTGTCCGGGTCGAAGAGGCGCACTACCTGGAGCGCGGAGACTTGGAGGATCTGGTCGCACTTGCCGCCCAGCGGATCGGTCTGCGAGCCGATGCGGTCGCCATTGAAGTCAACGTAGAGCGTCGTGTTCTTCGTCGCCGTGACCCAGACCGGGTTTCCGTTCACCGTGATGGTGCCGGTCTCGGAGCTGCCCGGGCCCCAGCCCAGCGACAGCGAGGTGGTCAGGTCCGACTCCTGCACGAGGCTGAAGCCCCAGTCGTGTACGTTGTTCGCCGTGGGTTCCGCACCCACGGTCGCGATCGCGTAGAAGGTCTTGCCCGCCGCATTGATGAAGCTGGCCCCCGATTCCTGGGGCATCAGGTAGATGTAGTTGCTCTTCGGAGGGATGCTGATGGTGCTGGTGCCCAGGCGCGTAGTGACGGCCACCGTGGTCGCCTCGGTGTCCGGATTGTAGAGGAAGACGTAGGTGTCATCGCCATCCGAGGCGGTGCCCACCGGGCTGTAGTAGCGGCTGCCCCACAGATTCGTGGGAGCGACGGTGTACCAGCGGGTCTCGTAGTTCCCTCCGATGTCCCCGGTGATGATGTGCGTCTGCACCGGCTTCGTGGCCAGCACCGTGGCACCACGCAGGACGCCGCGCTCCAGATAGTAGGTCTCTCCCTGTCCCAGCACCACGGTCGCATCCACGGTGCCATTTCCATCGCGGTCGATCCGGACCGTCGTGCCTGCCTGCGAGGCCTGGACGAAGAGCGAGCACAGCTCGAACATCGACGCCGTCGCAGGCGTCGGGAAAATCTCGTTCTCACCCACCGGGATGGTGAAATTCGTGCCCCAGTCGATGGTGGCATTCACCTCGGTCGCGTCCGCAAGTACGGCACCCGGCGTAGTTGCCCAGCTCGACCGGCTCACCGCGATCCCGCGCGTGGCCCCCACCCGGTCGCGGCCGTCGTAAAGGAATGCCGTGGGATTCCGCGGCAGCGTGATCAGGTTCCGCAGCGCGATCACCGCGCCGGCGGAGAGGCCATTCGGGTCCGTGGCAAATCCCGGCGGCTTGCCGTTCGAGTCATTCCCGTCACCCCAGATCTGGGTGGAGGCTTGCGTCGGGCTGTCGAGGTTCACCTCATAGCCGTCCTCCCAGTGGTCATACACGATCTTCGTGCCATTGACGGCCGCCACCATGGAGATGGTGGTGTCCATCGTCGTGCCCGTGTTGCTCGCGAGCGCCAGGAAAGACTGGCGGATCTGAGCCTCGGGCATCGGCACGTAGTATTCCTGAACGATCGATTGGGAGAAGGCGCTCGCCATCCCGACCAAGGCCAGAATGGGCTGAAGCAAAGCGCGGGCTCCTGCGAAGGCAGTCCGGGATTTCATGGAGGTGGGATCTTAAGGGCAATACGCACCGGGAAGATCGTCTCATCAGGGCACGGTTATCCCTCGTCCGAGGGTACCTGTGGCACCTATCGAGCCTCCCGAAAACGGAGTTGTAGGGTATGTACAGCGGTTTCCTTTTTCTCGGGGAGGAGAGAAGGCCAAAGAACGCCCATTGATCTATCTAACTCTTCAAAAACGTCAACACCTTTGCATCGTAAAAAGACGCATTTCTTCAGGAACCCCTGACTTATAAGCCAATAAGACAATAAAGTGCAAAACGCACCAGCGATTGATCGCAACCCTCATGTAACCAACCCGTAACAAGGCCACCACAAAGCTACCGGGCAAATTGCCCATCGCCCAAAACCGGCACAAAACCTTAGCCGGGGAATAACCTTATCGTCATTTCCTGCTTGGTCCGATCCATCACCCCAAATGGCGATTTTTGGTAAGGATAACTCAAAAAGATAATAACATACCCGGATACATCAAAAATACCCCGACGACACCTCGCACGAACACGGACATGCCCATTAGTTCCGAGCGGAATATCCCCTCTCCGGTCGTGTCAGACCTCACCGTGCGATCCGTGCCAGCATCCTCCCCTATTCGTGGGAAAGGCCGCCGAAGTCTTCTCTAACAAATCCTCCCTCGCCCGCCTTCGCCACCATGCGCTCGCGCAGCTCTCCGCCTGGCAATGCCGTCGCCCAGCGGATCAGGCCATCCACATCGCTCGCCGCCCAGGTGTCCGCCACACTCTCCGCGTCGCCTGCCACGGCTTCTCCTTCGCGCGATCCGAGCAAGGCGCGCATCGCCTTCGCCGGAGCCACCCTTGCCGCATTCCGGCACACGCGCCCGAGCGTCTCCGCACGCTCCCACTCCGGCAGGTTGGCTGCCCAATGCATCGCCGCGTCGGGATCATGGGCGGACCACGAGCGCACGAGCGCTTCCTCCATCTGGATGCGCCGCGGCATGAATCCCGCATCGCTTCTCACCACCTGCAGCACCGCGGGGAAATCACCACCGGCATGCCTTACGACGTAGCCGGCAAGAGCCGCATCATCCTCCGAATCGAGAGCCACCAGCAAGGCGTGCTTCAATTCCTCACGATCCACCACCCTGCCCTGACCGCGATCATGACGAGAACGCTCCGCGCTCTCACGAAGTCCACGCGGTGCCGCATCGGCCGGCGCACTCTCCTCGTGCCGCGCCTGCCCGGAGTCGCCGGGCTTGCGCGAGACTGTTAGAAAAATCGCGCACGCGAGAAGTGCGAGACCGCCCCACTGCTGAAGTTCGTGTTTCATGCTTCACTTCGATCGGATTCATCGGCCTTCCATTCCCATCTATCACGGGATTGGCTCCCGTCCATTTCGCATGAAGGGCACCTGCCTCCAATGGGAAGCAGGTGCCACGTTTGTTTCCCGAGACCGCTTCCGGCTCAGGGTTGCTTGATCAGCTTCCAGCGCTGCGCGGCGCTGTTGTTGTCGGTGTAGAGACGGATGTTCGTGTTGTTCGCGCTCAGACCGCCTTGCACGTCCAGCCGCATGGCCGGCGCGTGCTTCGGCGCGATCTCATACCAGCCGTCGCTCTGGCTCTGCAGGACGAAGCGCTGCGAGTTCGAATTCTGGTCGGCGTAGATATCCACGTTCGTCCCGTTCGACGTGCCCGCGGACGCCACGTTCAGGCGCATGCCGGTGGCGTGCTGGGGGATGAGCTCGTAGGAGCCATCGGTCTGCAGTTCCACGCGCCAGCGCTGTGGGTTCGAGTTGTTGTCGGTCCACAACGAGACGTTCGAGCTGTTCGCGGAATTGCCGCTGCGCACTTCCATGCGGCTGCCAGGCGCGCATAGCGGCTCCAGCTCATAGATGCCGCCATTCACGATGCCCATCTCGAAGGGGATCGAGATCTGCGCGCCGGAGTTCGTGTACCACTGGTTCGTGTGCGTGGAGTAGGTCTCGATGCGGATGATGTTTTCCGCCGGGACGAATTTCATCACGCGCAGCTTGCCATTCCCGCCGTTCACGTCGCCCTGGTAGTCGGCCAGCACCGAGTGGACGATGTTGTTGCCAAAGCGGTCGTAACGGATGGCCTCGCCACCGTAGTGGCCGCACAGCGTGAGGAAGAGATTCGGATTCCCCTTCACCGTGTCGTACATCTGCTGGCCATTCCATCCCCAGCTCCGGTGCGGATTGATGATTTCGTGGCTGACCAGGATGCCCTTGCGGTCCGGGTAGGCCTTCAGGATGCTGTCCGCCCAGTCGTATTCCGCCTGGTTCGGGTTGTCCTTGTCGCGCCAGCACAGGTAGATGATCACGAAGTCGATGCCGTTCGCCGTGATCAGGTCGAAGTGGTTCTCATTGCTCAGCGCGCCAAAACTACCTCCATAGTAGCTCTTCCCCGCCCAGCGGCTCGCGCCGAAGATCTGGTGATACGACTGGGTCACCGGCACCGTCTCCCACCAGTTGTAGTCGTGGTTTCCGGGCACCACGCCGTAGGGCACGGTATCGTCCAGCGTGGACATGGCGGTGTCCGCCACCACCCACTGCGCGGGCACGTTCTGGTTGTCCACGATGTCGCCGACGTGGGCGACGTACTTGATGTTCCGCGTGGTACGGTTGTTCGCGATCCATGCCGTCTGGCCGTAGAACATCTCGTGGGTGCCGCCGTTCCACTCGTTGGTATACTTCTGCGTGTCCGGCAGCACGATCATCTCGAAGGGATTGCCCGCATTGGCGACGTGACCCGTCGGCAGGAATTTCCACTGGTCGTCGAGCAGCCCGCCGGAGTCGCGCTGCACGGCCTTGAAGCCGTAATTGTACGATGAATCTAGTAGCGGACCGACGCCGCGATAGACGGCCAGCCCTTTGTTCGAGTGGACGAACTTGATGCGGTAGTAGCCGTCCTCCGTGGCTTCCAGCGTCACCTTGAAGTTGTTCTGGTTCACCCACGGGTAGAGGCGCACCTCTGCATCGTTCGCCTGGCTGGATCCGGTGACCTGCGCGTAGAGGCCGCTCTGCACGCCCATGATCTGGTATTGCCCGCCGCCGAGGCTGGTCAGCGTCCACTGCTGGCTGGCCCTGCCCTCGTAGGGGAGCTGCTTCAGCGTGGACTGGCTGCCGGTGCCATTTGCCTCCAGCGCCTGGCCCGAGTGCCGGGCCACGATCTTGTAGGTGCCATTCGCCACCTGTGCCCATGCCGATGCGGAGGAAAGCACCGCGAAGGAAAGAAGAAGCCATCCACCGGAGCTCGCGGTGCCGCCCGGGATGCGATTGGTCGAGTTTGATTTCATGGTAGTTAGTAGTCGCCGTGTGCTGCCGCGGAATCACCCGCTTCAACATGAATGGCGGAATCCCGATCCATCCTCCGCCAACAAAACTCCGGAGATCCTGTCCGCACCGCATCTCTCCCGCGCCGCGACTTTGCCACCATGCGATCACGCCTCGTCGCAGAGCCGGAGTATCCCCTCCAGCCGATCCCGCCGCCGGGAGAGGCAGCCGAAGTATCGCCACGCCATCCCCGCGGCGGAGACCGACAGCACGATGGCGATGAAGACCGAGAGGGACATCAGCTCGCGCGATGACACCTTCCCCACCGCATGCAGGTGCCGCACCACCAGTGCGAGCAGCGGGATCATCACGAGCTGGAGCAGCCCGATCCACTGCATGCGCCGCATGCCGGTCCGCGTGTCACCCAGCTCACCCGCCACCGACTCCCTGACGGATCGCTGCCCGGACGTGAATCCCGCCTCCGGACGCAAGTGATGCCGCAGGAAGTGAATCGCCAGCCCCCACGGGGGCAGCAGCAGGGCAAACATGCACCACCGCTCCAGCGAGTCCGTGCGGCCCAGCACCACCGCCCGCGCGGCAGCCGCCGTTGCCAGCGCCAGCCACAGGAAGGTGGTGGCCAGCCAGATCGACCGGAAGCGGCGGCGGCGGATCATCCGGCGCGCGAAGTCGGTCACCAGCATCGTCCGCTCCGGGGCGGGCAGGTCATTGAGCGGGGATTTCCAGGTCTTTTGCAGTTCAGCGAGGTCCATGGTCGTTTCCTTTCAGTGTTTGGGTGAGTTGTCCTTTGATGCGGTTGATCTTGATGCCGACGTTGCCCTCCGTGAGTCCCAGGATCTCTGCCATCTCGTGGTAGCTCAGGCCGTCCAGCCACATCAGGATCAGCGAGCGGTCCAGCAGCTTCAGCCGGTGGATCGCGGCGTAGAGAAGCTCCAGCCGCTCCTCCGCCCCGGAGCCACGGTGCACGGCAGGCGGAATCGCCATGCCTGCGTCCTCGCGGGTCTCCGCCGTGAAGCGATCGATGCGGTGACGGTAGTTCTTCTCCGAGCGCTTCCACATCAGCGCGGCATTGTGGCAGACGCGGTAGAGATAGGTCGTCGGCTTCGCCTGGCCGCGGTAGGCGGGGATGGAT
This sequence comes from Luteolibacter flavescens, assembly GCF_025950085.1. NCBI lineage: Bacteria > Pseudomonadati > Verrucomicrobiota > Verrucomicrobiia > Verrucomicrobiales > Verrucomicrobiaceae > Neoluteolibacter > Neoluteolibacter flavescens. The sequence continues at coordinate 134,822 of NZ_JAPDDS010000006.1, read as the reverse complement.
TTCCAGACGGCCAGCATCACCTCCTGGCGCAGGTCATGCCGGTCCGCCCCGGACGCGAATCCATTCACCACGTGATGCAGGATCGCACCGTGCTCCCCGGTCCACTCGGCGAATTTCCTTTGATGTTCGGAGGTGTCCACTTGGCTTCTGGATCATAGGAAGCATCAAGCGCCCGTCGCCTTACAGAAAAACGAAGCCACCCGGCAGATCGCCACGCGCGCCCTTCCGCGCGGAGCATCAGAAGCGGAAAAGCCCGCCGCGCTTCCCTGCCATCGCCGCCGCACCGGCGATGGCGATGGAGAGGAAGACCATCGCCCACGTGCCCAGCGCCGCGGCCAGCTCGTGGCCATTCCCCAGCGAGGAGAGCAGCGAGTAGATCGTCTTCGTGATGGGATAGTACTCCACCTGCTGTGCGAGGATGAGGCTGTCGCTCACCTCCAGCATTGCGAAGGCGAACGCGAGGATGCATCCCGCCGCGAGATTCGCCGCGATGAGTGGCAGGGAAATCTTCCGCAGCGTGCTGAGCCAGCCCGCACCCATCGAGCGCGCCGCCTCCTCCAGCAGCGGATTGCTCTGCTGCAGGCCCGCCACCGCGGACCGCACCACGTACGGCAGGCGTCGTACTGCATACGCCACGATGAGCAGCAGCGCGGGATTCCCCCCCTCACCGATGAGGAAATGCAGCGGCCGCCCCTCCTGCGTCAGCGCCAGGTAGCCGAAGGCCAGGACCAGCCCGGGCACCGCCAGCGGCAGCATCATCAGCCCGTCCAGGATCGCCCGGCCGCGGATGGTGCTGCGCACGATGACCCACGCGATGGCCACCCCCAGCACCAGATCCACCAGCGTGGCGAAGGAGGCGTAGAAGAGGCTGTTCCGGATCGACGGCACCACCAGCGGATCGCCCAGAGCGTCGAGGTAGTGATCGAATTTCAGCGCGATCGGCAGCACCGTCTTGTACCAATCGTCCGAGAGCGAAAGCAGGATCACCCCCAAGTGCGGCAGCGAGGCCACCAGGAAGACCGTGCCGAAGAGCATCGCGCAGCCCAGCGACTTCAGCCCGCGCAGCTTCACCTCCGCTCCCCGGCCCTTCGGACGCGGCGTCGCAGCCGCCGTCTGCTGGCCGAAGAGCCACTTCGTCACGCCAAAGACCAACGCCGAGATCACCAGCAGTACCGCCACCAGCGCGTACGGCGTGGGATTCCCCGAGAGATCCTTGATCCCGTCGAAGACCTGCACCGGCGCTACCCGCGTGTAGTCGAAGACCAGCGGCACCCCCAGCTCCGTGAAGGCCCACACGAAGACGATAGCCGAGCCCGCGAAGATGCCCGGCATCGCCAGCGGCAGGGTGATCCGCCACAGCCGCCGCGCCGGCGTGCAGCCCAGATTTTCCGCCGCCTGCTCCATCGCCGGGTCCAGATTGGACAGCGCGGCGGTGATGTTCATGTAAAGGATCGGGTAGAGGTGGAGAGCGTTCATCGCCACGATCCCCCAGAAGCGCCCGCGCGCCAGCCAGTCCACCGGGGTCTCGCGGTTCATCATGCCCAGCTCCATCAGCAGCGCATTCAGCGAGCCCTCCACCCCCAGCATGTGGCGGATGCCGATGGCCCCCACGAAGGGCGGCAGCACCAGCGGGATGAGGATGAGGATGCCTAACAGACCCCTCCCCGCGAAATCATACCGGTGCGAGACCAGCGCCAGCGGGAAGGCGATGAAGAAGGTCACCACCGTGCTCGTCACCCCCAGCGCCAGCGCATTCCACAGGCCCTCGCGGTAGATGGGATTCCGGAAAATATCCCCCACGAAATCCAGCGTGAAGCCCCCCTGCGGCGTGCGAAAGGCCTCCCCGATGACCGAGAATGCCGGATACAGGAAGAAGACCGCGAAGAGCGCCGTGACGATGCCCGTCACCGTGATGGCAGCGCCGCGATTCATGGCGCGCCTCCTTTCGTCGCAAGGGCAGCCGCGCGCTGGTAATTCGCCCGGAAGGTCGCGGAGATCCTCGCCATCTCGCGCGAGGTCGCCAGCGGGTCGCGCTTGCCCACCAGCGGCACGATCTCATCCATCAGCCGCGCGTAGGAAAGGTGTGACACATCGTAAAAGGCCTGCCCCGCCGCGGTCTCCGCCAGCGGGCGCTGGCGGGGCCCCGCATTATTCCGCATGGCCACCCACGCGTCCTTCATCTCGTCATGCGGGTCGATCGCCATGGCGCGGAAGACCTGCTGCAACGCGCGAAAGGCCGGCCCCGTGAGCTCCCGCTGATACTGGAAGCCGCCGCTGCGCTCGTAGGGAAGCGCATCCGGATCCGAGAAGCGCGCCAGATTCTCCGTCGTGTAGACATCGCGCCGCAGCGGCAGCCGCCGTAGAGCCGTCTCCCGCGGACCGCCCGGCTGGCCTGCCTTCACATTCCACATAAGTTGCCCCTCCTTGCTCAGCACGTAGGTCACGAATTCCTGCGCGATCGCCTCGTTCGGCGCGCCCTTGAGGATCGCGATGGGGTCCACGCTCACCGAGGTGCCGCCCAGCGGAGCCGTCCACACCAGCCGGGACTGCCGGCCGCGGCGGGACAGCGACTCCTCGAAGGAGCGCCCGTAGAAATCGATGCACGTCCCTGCCGCCGCATCGCCCTGCGCCACATCGTGCGGCACCTTGCTGGCGGAGTCCGTGAAGTAGCGCGCGTTTGCCGCCATCGCTTGCAGCAGGTTCAGCCCCTGCTTCCAGCCCTCCTCGCGCGCCTCCGGGCTGTCGCCCTTTTCGCGGATGACCTGCTGCATCTTCTCCTGGATCATCATCTCGTAGGCGCGGTTCACCGAGCCGCTCTTCGTCGGGTCGCCGAGTGCCACGTAGCCCGCCAGCGCCGGGTCCGCCAGGTCGTCCCACTTCCGCAGCGGCAGTTGACGCAGCCGCTTGATCGAGTCCCTGTTGTAGCAGATGCCCATCTGCGAGAGGCAGGTGCCCACCCACAGGTGATCCGCCTCGTAGAAATTCTCCCCCGTGAAGGTCCGCGGGATCACGCTGTCCGCAAACCACCCCGGCTGCTCCTGGAAGACCGCCAGCGGCACGAAGCGGCCCTTCGCCGCCTGACCATTGAACTCAGGCTCGCCACCGCCAAAGAAGATATCGATTCCCACGCCCGCCTTCCCGATCTCCCCTGCCGCGGTGAAGCGGCTCTCGATGACCCGCACGATCTCCGAGGTGCCGCCCGGGATCTGCCACTCGATATTCAGCGTCCGCCCCGTCTTCGCCTTCCAGTGCTTCGCGAATGCCTCGCCGAATTCCGAGCGGATCGACTCATTGTGCGGCGTGATGATCACCAGCCGGTCATCCCCTTGGCCGATCTCCGCCAGATCCGAGTCCCGCCGCAGCAGGATCGGCGCGGCGATCACCGCGGCCAGCAGCAGGAGGATGGGGAGGAAACGTCGCATCATGGGGGGAAGGGAAAAGAGGGGGAAGGTGCCTCGGTCGGCTCTGTCGTCAGGTCAGGTCAGCTCACATCGCATTACTCCGCATCAACTCTCGTCGCATGAAAATCGCATCACATCCCGGCGGCTCCCGCCACCCCTTATCGCATGTTCACTTGCATCTGCACCTGTAGCACCGCCACGTCCGCATGCCGTGCCGTCAGCCGCACCGGCGTCTCGCCCGGCTCCCGCACCACATGCGGATTCAGCTCCACCACCTGCTGCGGCCCCAGCGGAGTATCCACCACATACTGGATGCGCTGCCCCAGGTAGGAGCGCTCGGTGATTTTCCCCGTCACCCCGTTTTCCCCGCTCGCCGCCTCCACATGCCAGGCCTCCGGGCGGATGGACAGCGTCACATCATCCCCCGCCACCGGCTGCCACTCCGGGCGCGTCACCCGGCCCACCAGCGGGCCAGCCTCCGTCTTCACCATCGCATACTCGCCGCGCACCTCGACCACGCGTCCCTTGATCAGATTCGTCTCGCCGATGAAGCTCGCCACGAAGGCCGTGTGGGGATTCCGGTAAACATCTTCCGAAGTCCCGAGCTGCTCGATTTTCCCGCGGTTCATCACCGCCATCCGGTCCGCCATCGACAGCGCCTCCTCCTGATCGTGCGTCACGTAGATCGCCGTCAGACCGCCTTCCTTCACGATCCGGCGGATCTCCCGCCGCATCTCGATCCTCAGCTTCGCGTCCAGATTTGACAGCGGTTCATCCAGCAGCAGGCACTTCGGCCTCACCACCAGTGCGCGCGCCAGCGCCACCCGCTGCTGCTGGCCGCCGGAGAGCTGGTCGATCCCCCGCTCCCCCAGCCCCGTCAGGTGCACCAGGTCCAGCGCCTCCCCCACCCGCTGCCGGATCTCAGCCCGCGGGATCTTCCGCTCCTCCAGGCCGAAGGCCACGTTCTTCTCCACGCTCAGGTGCGGCCACAGCGCGTAGCTCTGGAAGACCATCGCCGCCTCGCGCTTGTGCGGCGGCAGCGTGGTCACGTCCCGCTCGCCAAAGGAAATCGTTCCCGAAGTCGGCGTCTCCAGCCCCGCGATGCACCGCAGCAGCGTCGTCTTCCCGCAGCCCGAGGCACCCAGCAGGAAAAACAGCTCCCCCGCGGCCACCTCCACGGACACCCCGTCCAGGGCCCTGACGCTGCCGAAATCTTTGACGATGGAATCCGCAATGATGGCATCCATGAGACTGGGGGCAAAAGGCACTCTTTCAGGCCCCGCCATGCAAGCGGGAAGCACCCGCGGAACAAAATCGAAAATCGATTGAAGAATTTCTTGCAAACCCCGGGTCCGCCCCATAAATCCGCGGCCCACCAACAAAGCAATGCTCGGGTGGCGGAATTGGTAGACGCGCTAGACTAAGGATCTAGTGGAGTAATCCGTGGGGGTTCGAGTCCCCCCTCGAGCACCATCTATTGTGAATCAAGGCCCGGCGAAAGCCGGGCCTTTTTCGTGGAATCACCTCCCGGACCACCAAATCCGATTTTCGTCCGATAGAATTGCCCCTCCAATGGACCCCCTCCCTCCCCACGAAAACGCCGTTGTCCAAGCCCTCATCGGCGCGATGACCATCGAACAAACAAAGCAACTGAGCTACGTGTTTTCCGTTGGTGAAGGGCGCATAGTAGTGGAATGCGTCTTCATGCCCAATAACCCAGCTTTCTCCACCGGCTTGCAGGTGCTGCCGGACCCTCCAGCCCTTGAAAGGCGAGGTGACGTGTGGTGAACTCCACATCCATCCTTCGGGAGGCCAGTGGATTCCTTTCCCTAGAGCTCTATGAGGAAGCGTGGGACACCCTTGAGACTTTGCCCCCTCAAGACCGGGCTGGGCCGCCGGCTATACGGATACGGACGGCATGTGCGATCCATTGGAGGAAATGGGAGCTGGTGAGGGACTTGATCAGCATCTTGCGGCATGGTGACGAACAAGACAGGAGGACCGCGGCTGAGGCATACGTCGTCATGGCGATCGTCAGCATCCAAAATCGAAATTTCGAGGCAGCCCGGCGATCTATTCGGGATTCCGTCACGGCAGACCCCACGATGGGAATCAGCTTTATCGACAACAAAAAAGTCTGCGATCTCCTGTGGCCTGAAGGCTTCTGCGTATGGTGAACCTTTTCCCATACGCAGAATTCTGCATAGCCTCGGTTGCGTCCGGACCAGCCGAACCAACAGACGAGATTTGACCTCCTTGAACATGGACTACAACGATCACATCAGGAAAAGCATAGCTCGCGACGAGGCCAAAAGCGCGGAACTCATGGCTCAATATGAGGAGCGCCGATCACGACAAAAGGAGCTGCGCGCAGAGGCCGAGAAGGCTTTTACGACCATCATCGCCGCCGAACTCGAGAAAATCTGTTCCGCCCTAAACGAGAACGGGAGAATGGCACAGATCAAGAACAGGAACACACCAGGCGCTCTTGAGAAGGTCATGCTTGTAGCCGGTCTTCCAGATACCCGCTTCCAGTGGCTGGAAAACTCTGACGTGATTCATTTCCTCTACCCGAGTGCCAAAAGCCCCACGTCTCCGGCAAAGGCGGTCGTCCTCCCCCTCGACAAGATTTCTGCGGCCTCCGTCACTGAGGCGATCGGGCGCTTCGTGATTGCCCAGTACGGCGAGGAGTAGTGTCGGTGTGAAGTGCGCAGTGAGAAGCAGTTCTCAACCACCCTGCACTTTCTGATAGAAATTCTCGGTTTCCGTATCAAATTCCGGCGTCAGCGCACGCAACTGGGACAGTCGGGGGGCCGTTCCGCGTGCCGACCAGAAGCCCCGCGGGTCTGTCCCGGCGGGGCTTCTGCTTTTCTCACGCGCTTTTACAATCGATACCGCAAAAAATGCATGATCGGCTGGGCGGCTTGTGAATAACCTGTGAACGTCGATTCGGTGAGCGGCAGCGAGCTTCGCTCCTAAGCTCCTGCAGTCTTCCGACAGTTCGGGCATGGACTACCGGATTCGATCCCGTCGCCTTGCCCCCCTCCCCATCGCCCTCTCTGTTCGCGGAGAGGGCGAAACTTTCATCGGTGCCCTCTCCGTCGCCAGGAGAGGGCACCTCCGATCCGGCAAATAACTGCCAGCGTGTCGGGGGGTGAGGCAGTGAACACGAAAGAATTACCTTCGCAAGCAGATCACCGATAAGTTAGATTTCGCGGCCAGAAATTCCCGGCCATGAACCGCTCCAGGCTAAGCAAGCAGCAGAAAGCCATTTTGGACCTCGCCTCTAAAAACGGTGGGAAGTGCTGGCCCGAGCTTATCTATCAGGAACTGCACGGCCACCCGAGGAAGACGAAGGGCCCTTCGCGGCGAGATCCGATTCCTCAGTCCACCCGGGTGATGGTGTCTTCTCGAATATCTCGGCTCGTCGAACGAGGACTCTTGAAACGCCTTGAGGATGGCAAGACGCTCATCCTGACCGATTCAACCGGGAGCGGACCTGCGGGGGATTAGATTTTCTCGATGGCTGCCATCAGAAATCTCGCACCGCTCACGCGAAACTATTTGGAACCCGCCGACGTTGTTGACCGTGTCGTGAGCGCGTCCATCTGACCAAGGGGATCAGATCGGACTCCGGCAGAGGCCCCCGCGGGTTGCGCTCCTGCGGGGGCTTCACCCAGTCATTTGGTTTTTGTGCGTTCTGGCGCTAGAACGGTCCGCGAGTATATTGGAAGATGGCCTCTCATCTGATGAGAAACGGCGAAGTGTGCTGTAGCCTACTTCCGTCGCCCAAATACGCGTTTCCCGTTGTTCAGGATAGTCAGTGGCATGGCTGCACCTTAGTTGCAGATCGACAGATTGAACCTGACCCTGGCGATCTGCTGACGATCCACTTTTCGAGCACGTCACGATCGTTCCCCTTCCAATTCCAGAGGTGTTCGAAAGAAACCGATGGATGGAAGGTCGAAGGAAAGGTTCTCTTTTGATGAATCCTTCGGTGGCGCTCCCCATGATGTAAGATTATCTCTCACCGGTGAGTCGTGGACGGCGGGCGCGCGGTAGGAGGTTCGCCCGCCGCAGCTCACTGACAGCATACGGTGAAATGGTATCCGGCGGGTCCACAGGCCCGCCGGGGTCATACAAGCCCCCCTCCGGGTGGAGGGGGGCAACATTTGCTCAGACACAGCCGACTTCAGAGTCTTTGGATTGCATTGCGCACCGAGGATGAGGTAGCGAATCGGCAATGTTCGAGTCGCCCTATTTCATCCCAGTCCTCATGATGGTGGCAGCCTTGACCACAGTTCTTCTGATGATTCGCAAGTAGGACTCCATTCGCAGTGGTAAGAGAAGTCCCCGCACACCCCATGGAACTCAACGACGAGCCGGTGCGCCGCCAAGTGAACCCGCGGCCAGGGCTGCGAGGCTGGGCCCACGGCGAGCGCGGCATCATCCTGCCCGTCGGCCTCGCCCACAAGACACCGCTGGAGGTGCTCGAGCGCACCGGTTGGCGTGACCTCATCGTCAGAGCTGAGGGCAGCATCTGGCAGCTACCGGCGGCGGCCGTCGATTGTGGGCGGGAGTATCGCACCCGTTCGGGCCTCTGGATTCCGGAAAGCGACGAGAGAAGCCGGCGCTACCTCCCGAGGCTGCGAGAGGCGCTTTTTGCTGACGACAGGACCAAGATCTATGTGGCCACCCCAGCGGAGAAGCGCCGACTGATTGATGAGATCGAGTGGATCTTGGAACGGAACGGGTGGGAAGTGCCGACTCAAGAAGAGGAGTCATGAACCTGTAAGCCGGCCTTACCGGTTCGCATGACCACCGAGATCATATGGATCTTGAGAAGAAATGTCCCTGAAATGACTGGAATGCCGCTCACCGCCCTACGACGCTCCATTCCGTGGGATATCGTCGATCCCATCAATTGCTTTCGCATTGATCGTATCGAACCATGCCCGGTGGGATCTCATGAGTTCAAAGGTCAGGTAGGTAAGGAGCGCTAGGCATGCTCCAGCAAGACCGACACACGCGCCGAATCCAATTGGGTGAAGCCAAAAACCCATGGTCATCTGCAAAAGTGACGTGGCGAGGCATGCAATGACGTTCCAACCAAGTACGCTACTCAGCCGCTCAAGTGGGGCGTAAAACCTTTCCCATTCCGCCCTTGGTTTAAACGAGTTACGCCTCAAAAATTCGAGCCTATGGGTCTCTGTGTCGTAGGATTCTTTCAGTCGGGCTAGAATATTCGTTTTCATCGCCAGCAGAAAACTGCCCATCGTGAGAAATCCTGAAAAAATCGGAGTCCTCGCCGACGCAGCAAAAGTCTCAAGAAACTTCGCGGTGGAAACGCCCATGAGCTCCTCGCTGTTGACGGCAATCCACCACCCGCCCCAACCCAGCGCGCAGGGAAGAAGAAGCCAGAAAGCCGCAAAAATTCTCATCATTGGGGTGTGACGAGATTCTGATGAACAGAGCCATGATTGAGAACCTTTTTCAGCCAGTCAATCACCGGTGACTCGGCGATGTTGCTCCCATGCTCGTCATGATTGAAGGCGAAGAAGTCCCCGTGAAGTTCGTCGTACTCAGCCGTGGCAAAAACGAGCTTATTCTTTAATTCGACATTACTCACCGTCTGCGGTGCGCCCTTAGAATTAACGCCTTTGAACGTCGCCTCAACTCCCTCCAACTGGGAAATTTCCAGTTCGGCTGCCTCTGCGAGTTCGGAGTTGAAAGCGAAGTTCGGGGGAAACACGTAATGTTCCGTTCGAGTGACCGACTTGGGGGGGGCCGTCCGGAACAGCCTGTCACGGTTCTCCACCGAAGTAATTTTGATGTCCAAGGACTTCGTCTTCATGTCCTTCAAATACTCAGCCATCGAGCCATCTCTTATCTGAGCCTTGACCCTCAGGGCACCTTTGTAGTGCTTAAGGATGGCTGCGCGATCCTTGTCGCTAGTGGCTGCCGAGAGAGCTTCTTGCCGCAAGGTCTTCTGTCGTGCAGTGAACGTCTTTTTGAGCGCCCGTTCGATCGTGGTTCCTCCGGGGGCACCCCAATAAGTGGCAACAAGGCCACGGCCCGACGTGGGATGAGCTAGGAAGTAGGCGCTCTCCGCAATTTTCCCATCTTTTAGTTCTTCGGCTGTCATCCGAATCGCTCCGCCAGCCCTAACCAGCTTACTGAAGGACCTTGCGTCTCGAGCTTTCAGAATGATACCAGCCCACCACTCTTGTTCTACGTTGCGGAAGGCATGCTTCACCAATGTCGCAGTTCCGTGAATAGTCTCTTTTCGAGGATCTAAAGCTGACGTCCCATGATCTTTTAGCCCGACAAATGGGGAGTCGATGGGCATCGCAGGGGGGAAAATAGAGGCGTCAATGGCGAATCCGAAGGCACGAACAATCATATGTGGGAGTCTAGACATCCCACAGATGATGAGGAGCGACGTGGTAATCAAGGCGATTTGCATACATGATCATGGGGTCGAATATCAATTTCGCCTAAGGAAGGTGGGCGCACCTTCTACTTGGTCTCCGCCTGCCGCAGCTCGACAGTGGCATGCACCTCCTTCGTTGCGGCGGTCTCCATTGCCTTCTGTGCCAGCTCGACGGCCGTCGCGATCTTCTCGTTGTGCCCGTTCGCGGCCACGAAAGCCTCCTTCGAGATCTTGGTGTTTTCGTCGATCTTCGCGACAAGCCGGGTTTCCCGCTGCCTCCCTTCCGTGAGTGCCAGTTGCTTGTCCAGGCGGTCCTGCACGCGGTTCATCTGGTCGATGATCGCCTTCACGATGAGGGTGACGAGGGTGACGACGTGACCGCCGATGAGGGTGTATATCAGGACCTTTTCGGAGTGACCGGAGGTGTCGGCGATGAAGCTGGAGAGAGTGTTCACTGGAGAATCAGGCGGTGATGCGCACGATGGCGCGGATGAGGTTGCGGGAGCGGGTGCGACGGTAAACGCCGCCGCCTTCGTTGTTGGTGCTGGAGGGCGAGGTGTTCGCCTCGATGGTCTGGACGTCGCGTCCTTTGGGGGAGCGGGCCTCGGCGATGCCGACGTGGGAGAACGAGAAGACGATGATGTCGCCCGGGAGGATCTCGTCGCTCTTGGCGATGACCGAGACCTTCCGCCCCGCCGAGTCGTTCGTCTTCCCCCACTGGTGGAAATCGAAAGCACGGGCAGATCGGAGCAGCGGCAGAGCTGTGTAGCCCACATCCTTGGCAGCCTGCTCCACCCACCAGCAGACCGCGGCCGCACAGTATGGCTGGCGGGCCTCGTAGCCGCCCGGATAGCTTGTGGCTGACCAATACTTCTCGATGCCGGGGCCGCGGTTGCTGCCCTCGGTCTCGCGGATGTGGAGATCTGCGGTCGCCAGCTCCACCATGCATGCCGCGATGCTGCCCTCCTTGGTGGGCTTGAGGCTGGCCTCCCACTTGGTGCGGGCGGAGGCGGTCTTTAATAGCGGACCTGCTTACCCATCGCTAATACAGCACATCCAGAATCTGGTGAACTCCTCCGAGGACTTCACGCGCCGTAGCTTCTACAGTCGGGACCACGTTTCTCCAATCTTCATGTTCAAATCGTCGAAGCTGACTTTCCAATCTCAGTGCCGAAACTTCCACGTAGTCCGTGGCTTCTCGAGAGCGCTCAATCTGATCTTCCAGGTCGGAGACCCTAGCTTTCAGCGTAGTATTCTGTGTCTGAAGCCTTTCAAACTCAGACCTCAGGACGTCCTCCTCCCTGTCACAGGAGACCAAGCATACGAAGCCTAAGAAAAGGATGACGATTCGCACCAATTTTTCCTGCCCTCGCGCCTCCAGAAAGTCCAGCCCTTCCCACGCGCGCCGTTTCCGCAGCGAGGCTTCAATTGGCCGCTTTCCACTTCGCCGAGATCGCCAGGAACGGCAGGACAAAAGCTCCGAAGATCAGAATCGGGACGATCCACACGAACGCGACGCACAGCGCCGCGGCATCTCTCAAAAGGGCGGGTTTCATGAGTAGGAGCGGGCCTAAGTTCCTGCCGATCATGCCCGGGGATGTCCAGCCCAAGCGTTACGGCTGACACCATCCTTCGTAACGCTCCCCGTTGACAGCTCACGCAACTTGGTGTTCGAGTGAACTTATGGACTCGTCCGCCTCTTCCTCTCGGGCAGAACCGGTTTGGCGTGAGGCGCAGCCGCACCAAGGGCAAGCGCGGCTGAAAGAATCCCTCGGCAAGCTGCGCGCAGGGATGGTCGTCCAGGTCGACCGCCTCACTCACGACGACATGGTGGCCCACGTCACGACCGACTGGGGCCTCGACCGGCAGATCTTCTGCCATCACCTCGACTTCGGATTCGAATTCCGGACAAGGGCAGGGGAGTGGATCCAGGAGAGCGACCCGCGCGTCCTGCGGTGGCTGCAGCGTTTCGTGGCTGAAGCGAAGGGCGGAAACTCACCTCGCCACCTTTCCGATGACGGGAGGGAGCTCCAACTCGCTGCCGCGGTGAAGCTCCTCCGGAGGAACGGTGTCTCGTGCAAGGAGCCTCGGGCGGAGTAACGAAGCGCCCGTTACGCATGGCGTTACGGCGGTTCACCGTCGCAGAGATGAAATCATCCCTGATCGGCAATCTCCTGAATGGCCTTCACCTTGTCCCGCAGCAACTCGCGGAGCGAGCAGCAATTCTGCTGTGCCTCTGCTTCAGCATCGCGTTTTCGGATCTCTCCAGCGGTCTTGATCGCAGCCATGAGATCGTCGTGCCGCTTGAAGTCGGGAGCCGACAAGTCACCCTCAGCCAAGATCTCAACGGCCATCTTTTCGTAGGCCTCCCACACGACCGAGGCGTTGTTGTTTGGCAGCCGCTCCAGCGTGTATCTCCACACTCTGGCGAGCTTGCGGAAGCTACGCCTTCTCAGCTCGGCCTCCCTTTCCAGCAATGCGCTCTTGGCCTTCTCTTCACGGTCCCTCGTGAGCCAGTGAGCGACCACGGCACCAAGGATGAGAAGAGCCATGGAGACCAGGACTCCTGCCAAAGTGACGGGAGCGGCTGCATTCGCGCACAGCAGTTGCAGAGGGTATATGACCAACTTTTGGGAGGGTTCAGCGGGTTCGTCTTCGGCGTGCCGGTGGCTTATCTGCTCCTGAGGTGGTCCCAGGGTTGGAAGAAATGATCACCCCGCGGCATGGGACGGGTCACGCCAGCTTCTTCGCCGACTGCAGCGAGTGCTCATCGCGAAGGTGACCGTAGGTCTTCATGGCGAGCACCCCGCGGTCCTGATGGCCGAGCCAACGTGACACCGTGAGGATATCCACGCCGCTCTCGATGGCCACGGTCGCGAAAATATGCCGGAGATCATACACGCGAAGTGGAGGCACACCGCAAGCGGTACAGGCATTCTGGAACGCCTTCACAGGGCTCGTGATGGTGAAGACCTTGCCGGCCGCTCCAGGATACCGGCGCCGGAGGATCACGGCGGAGAGTGGAGGGTTGATCGGCACGCGACGCACCAGGCTGTTCTTGGTGCCTTCCTCACCACCTCTGATCGTGAGCCATTCATCGCCGACGTCACTCAATCTCAGCAAGATAAACTTCGCAATTCCTAAGTTACGCCATCGACATACCACGGGAAAACGACACGATCGGGACATCGTCGGCTCGATAGATCCCTGCTCTTTATCCCCGAAATGGACATAAACCAATTGCTTGAGGCTTTCGCTAAGAAACTGGCACCGCTCGTCGCCGCCGAACTGAAAGGCGCAGCTGATGCAAGCCGTGCACCAGTGAAACTCAAAGAGGCCGCTCTGCTCACTGGCAAGTCCGAGTCCCACCTTCGCAACGAAGTACATGCCGGAAGGCTCCGCCGTGTTCCCGGCACCAGCAAGATCCTCATTCCGTGGCCAGAAATCGAGCGGCTGCGCGCGGGCGAACTGATCAGCAAGCACGCTCAGCAGACACCTCGAACTCGTTCAAATTGAAAACCCCGCCAACCAGACCGCTGATCGTCGTCGAGGAAATCTTGATCCCCTACCTCGACGCGCCCGTCTCCGAATGGTCAAAAGACCTCATTGGCTTCGAGCCTACCACCGCGGCGTATGATCCGCGCGACGATGGAGACTGCAGACAGCTTGCCTGCGCCCTCGACGACGCCCGCCGCGCTAAAGCCGAAGCACTCGTTGTAATAGATAGCAAAAGACGGCTCACGATTTGGTCAAAGGCTAACTCCTTCTGGGGCCAGTAGTCCAATCGCGACCTTCCCGATAGGCTCATCGAGGGGATCATCACCGCGGTGGAGGACATCGAGATCTACGGCGATTCGATCCAGCTCGCGGGACGTCGGCTCAGTTCGACCGAGCGCGAGGAGTTTGCCGTGGCAGACGGCTTTGAGACTTGGGAAGACATGGCCGGTTGGTTCCGGGAGACCCATGGCTTCCCGTTTGAGGGAATGCTGATCTGCTGGGGCGACCCAGCGGCGAATGAATCTAGACGCCGTAACTCACTTCTCTCATGATCGCCGTAACGATGGACACCGACGAAGGATCACCGACTCCCATTTCCGGCTGGCAACTGGGGCCGAGTGGCGTTGGTTCGCTCGGCGTGTTCCACAGAATCAGGCACGTATCTGGATTCGAGGTCACGCATTTCCCCGACGGAGGCGGCCATGTCTCGTGCTCACGTCCTGAACCCTGTCCTGAGTGGCACCGCGACGTGATGAATCACCTCAAAAGCGGCGTGCCCTATCCGAACGATGGTCCGCGGAACGTCTGTGGTGACATCCTCGGCTTTCTGAATTGGGTGGAGGACCACCAACCTTCCACGTGATCGATGCACTATTTCCCATCTACCTACTCCGAGATGGCTGAGGCGATCATGCGCAAGCGGCACGATCTGACACGGCAGGGACGTAATTCCGAAGGGCTTCGCTGCGTGGTAGGTCGCTTCCAGCGCCATGAGTTTGAGCGTCAGTTCCGGAGATCGACCTATTTGACGGTTGCTACTGGCCCCACCGAAGGATCGCTTCGATTTATGGGTGCGGAAGTGGTGTTCGATAACTCTACTTCGTGGCGATTCGACTTTGTCTGAGAACGCGAAAAGGCCCGGCACCGCCTCGCCCTGATTCGAGACAGCGCCGTGCCATGGGAGGAAAGACTCAGGCCACCGGCTGCCGCCAAGAGGCCTTTTTCTTCGCTACCGGAGGAGCGGTGGCAGCCGGAGCGGCCACTTTCGGCTGGGAAGGCCCGAGCGGCTTCTCAGCGACGACAGGTGCATCGCGGATCTCACCCGGTGCCATCGGCCTCTTCTGGCCGAACTTGCCCGCGTCGGGGTTCAACTCGTTCCACCTCCAGAGCCCTCCGCCGGTCGGGGTGGGCTTGGCGCCCAAGTCCGCGCCGATCGTGCCCTGAGTGGCCATGCCATCGCGCCACGAGCGCTTCGGAGCGGCAGAGGATGCTGCCGGGCTGGAATTAGCCAAAGGCGGGGCCGCCGTCGTCACCGGCTGGGACTGCTCCGCCGCCGGAGGCATGCCGGCCAGATCCATCGGCTTGCGCCAGTTCCCGCCCTTGGTGCCGATCCCCTCGCCTTCTGCGGTGTAGCCACCAATGACATTCCCGCGGGTGTCCCTGTGGACTCCACGCATGCCGGCTGCCGTCGCTGCGGAGTTCTGGGGCCTGGCGTCGATTCTACGGCGTCCGCGGCCGTTCCAGCCATCGCTGTAGGGATTCGCTCCGGGAAGGTAGATCTGGCGTGCCATGGGGGCAGGATAGGACTGTGCGGAGAGGATGCGCACCGGGCGCAAAAGAGGAAGTTGCGCCCGTTAAATGAAGCTTGTCGGCCTGCTTTAAAATTTCCCCAGCCCGAGCGAGCGAAGCGCTCCCGTACTACCCCATGAAGTCCGCCAAAAAGAAGGCCACGAAGCCAGAGCCGAAGCCGAACGTCCGACGTGAAAGGTTCTGCGAGTTCATTGCTGCCGGTGTGGTTCCTGCTGACGCCTGGATTCAAGCAGGGTACAAGGTTTCAAGGGAGGTGGCGCGAAGGAATGCGCATGAAGCCCTGTCTAATCCTGACGTACAGGCCAAGATAGCCGCCCTGAGGGAGCCTCAGACCAAGGCGGCGCACATGACGAAGGACGAGAAGCTGCGGTTTCTGGCGGAATTGATTCGGACGCCCATCGAGCAGATCGGCCCGGACAGCCCGCTGTGCGTCGAGTTCTCGGAGGAGACCGTGGCCGGTGGGAGCCGCGGGAAGCTGCGCCGCGGGCAGGCTCCATCGGGGAATGAGGTGGCCGGGCCGACCGTCCTGCGTCGGAAGGTGAAGATGGGCGACAAGCTTCGTGCGATCGAACTGCACTCGAAGCTCCTCGGGCACTTCGAGCCGGACCGGGTCGAGGTCGATGTCGGGGAGAAGACCCTCCTCTCCATCAAGGAGCGTGCGAGCCAGGTCACCAGCGCTCTGGCCGGGAAATACAAGGGCGGGAAGAAGGGGTGATTAACCGGCAAAGAATGCCGTGTACACTTCACCGATCAGCCGGATAGTTAGAAAGATAAGCGAGAGCACGAGGAGAGTCGCCACCATGCCTCCAAAATTTGTCTTGAGAAGTCGACCATACCCACCCGACTGCACCAGAACCGCAAAGATCACCACCAGCATCGCCCAGACCACGGCGGTTAGGTAGTTCTCGATAAATGCCAAACCCAGCGCTTCGGGGATCATATTCTCACCGATTATCTGCTTCTGGAGCGTGATGCAACGCCTTTGCGCCCGTTACGTGCCACGGCTCCCCTGCCCCACGATCCGGGCGCTTTGACCACCGAGCCCGAGATTGTCACCCGCTTTCGCACGATGCTCGACGAGGCGTCGGAGGACGACCTCACGGCCCTGGCCTACAATTCCCCCGCGGTTCACTTCGCCTTGTTCATGGAGATCAAGGACAAGAACGGCCGCTACATCCGGCCGGAGCCCAATGTCCTGCAGCTCCGCGTCTCCGAGGTCATTGAGACCCTGCGCGTGCGCTGCCCCGGCACCCGTATACGCATCATCGGGGTGAAGCCCCGCCGCGCCGGTCTCTCCACCTTCTCGCTGCACTGCGGCTACCACGAGGCCCAGCGGCGGACCATCGAGGGAATCACCATCGCCGACTGCAAGGAGAACTCGGCCATGCTCACCGAGCGCCTGGCAGACTATTCCGGGCACGACTCCTTCCCGTGGGACAATCCGCTGGTGCAGGACGCCACCGGCACCAAGGCGTGGGCGAACGGCTCGAAGTGGACGGTGGACACCGCGGAGAACCCGGACGCCGGCGTCGGCGGCACCCGGCAGTTCGGCCACATGTCGGAGGTCTCGAAGTACCCTCAGACCGAGAAGAAGAACGACCGGAAGACGATCACCGCTGCCATGCCGTCCTTCGATGGCGACGACACCGTGGTCATCGCCGAATCCACGCCCGAGAATGCCGCGGGCTGGTTCTACGACACCTTCAATGAGGGGATGTGGCTCGACGACTTCCTCCGCCGGTATGAGGAGGGTTTCCGGCCCGAGGAGGTGTGGATCAAGGTGTTCGCCGCTTGGCACGAGTTCGCTGACTACCGCCGCAAGGAGCCGGTGTCGGAGATCGAGCGGGGCTACATCGACGAGACGCTCACCGAGATCGAGCGCGAGGGTCGCGCGAAATACGGTTGGACCTACGAGCAGCTCGCTTGGCGGCGCGACACCATCGACAGCCAGTGTGACAAGGACCCGCGGATCTTCGCCTTCTATTACCCCTCCGACCCCGTTTCCTGCTGGATCGCCGGTGGCACCCCACGCTTCGACATGGAGCGTCTGCTACAGATGGAAGAGCGGGCGAAGATCATCACCCCGGATCTAGGCTTCCTCATCCGCCAGCACGACAACGTGGTGAGCTTCTCTCCGCAACACGACGGCTCCGGCGACATCGAGATCTACGAGCACCCGGTGCCGGGGATGAAATACGGTCTGGTCCTCGACCCGGCGGAGAGCCTGAGCCAGACGGTCGGAGCGGATCCTGATGCCAACAGCCTCGGCGTCTGGCGCGGTGCCTACCAGGACGAGGCGATGGACGTGTGGAGACCGATGAAGCTGGTGGCCCGGCTCAAGGCACCCTTCCGCGGGGAGGAAGACGACGTGGCGGACCATGCCATCCGCCTCAGCCGCTACTACGGCACGTGCATCGCCGCGCAGGAGGTGAACAAGGGCTTCCACATCCTCCGCCGCCTACAGCTCGCGGGAATACCCTGCTACAAGCGCAAGCCGCTGAACAACCGGACCGGCAAGGTCGAGGAGCAGTATGGCTTCAAGATGACCGACGCGAACACCCGCGAGGCGTTGGTCTCATCCCTGGCAAGCGCCTTGGTCAACGGAGACCTCGACATCCCGTGCGAGCACATGATCGGCGAGATGAAGAAGTTCATCCGTAACGCGAAAGGCAAGAGCGTCGGGGCGCTCGGCTACCACGACGACGACGTCATTCACGCGGCGATCGCATGGGAGGTGATCCCATCCAGTGCCACCGAATATCGCGTGGTGAAGATCAAGAACGTGGAGCCCAAGGACCGCGGGCCGCATGGCTGGAAGGCGCGTTCGTGGGGGTGATGCTGAGGTCGCTTGCGCTCGTCCAGTGATCGGCTACCGGTGCATCGTGGAAAATCCCCAGCAGTCCTATCAGTATTCAATCAGCCTCCCCAAAGGCTATCCGCGCAAGTCCGAGCTTGAGGCGCATCTTCGCGAGGAGATCGGGGAAGCCGACCAATTTGTCTTCATCGAGGATGAGGGCCAGAAGGCTCCCCACTGCACAGGCGTGGCCGCGCCCGAGAGCTCAAAGCGAATCGAGGCGGACGCCGTGGAGGAGATCGGGATGACGCCTGAGCGGATCAACGAGGTGCTCCAGCGGTTCGATGCGGCGCGGTGAGCGGTCCCTAGCATGAAGTGGGAGCAGTTTCAATGATCGGATGCGCCAATTGACCAGAGCCTCCGAAAGAATTTGGATCTGAGAATGGAGCAGAAGCAATACCTCATCGGCGACGTCATCCCCAATTTTCGAGGCCTTGGTCCTGGCAAAGTGGTCGACAAGGAAGGCGACCATCATTTCGTTACGGACAGGGACGGTGTCCTTTGGTGTTGGGTGGGCGAACAACAATATATCCGCGTCCAGCAAAAGGCTTCAGCAGACGGGATCGACTATGAGTGAGTGTTGAACCCTGCGCCCGTTACGCCCCGCCATGCCTTCAGCCCATGCTGAAGCATGGCAAACAACACCCGCCTCTCCCCTGCCGAGGAGGAGGTCCAGAGCTACCTCCAGAAAGCATCGGTCGGCCAAGCTGGCGTCAATCCCCGTGCTCAGACCCTCGCCCGCTCATCGGGTGATCCCGTAGCCCAGCGCATCGGGCAAGACCTCGTCGAGCGGCAGCACCGGCAGAATCAGAAGACGTCCATCCTGGCCCAACGCGATGCGGAGGCGCAGGCAAAGGCGCAGGCTGCAGAATCCGCCAAGCAACAGAGGGATCTCGAGAAGACACAGCGCGAGGAGCGAGCGCGCAACGTCCGTATGGGTGCGGCGGCCGGTATGGTTACCACCACGGACATCGAGACAGGAGAGCGCTCGATCAAGCGCCACGACGACGGGTCACCGGTCTACAAGCCGGGTGCCGTGGGTGCGCCGGTGCAGTTGGCAGAGACCACGCTCACCCCGACGTCGAACCCGCTGGTGCCCGATGCCGGCGCGTCCGGGGTGCTGCCGACCAAGGCGGAGACAAAGCCCGTGTGGCAGCAGACCTTCCGCGATGACCGCGGCACTGAGGTCACCGAGCCGCTGCCGGAGAAGACCGACGAAAAGACCGCGGAGCGCTACGTCGAGGTGCCCGATGCCTTCGGTCGCCCGCAGCGCCGCGTGGTCGGGACCGATCCGAAGGCGGCGGAGCTGCTGAAGATCCAGAAGGAGCAGCAGAACCTCGACGGCCGCGAGCATGCCTTCCGTCAGGCGAACGCTGCCTTCAAGCCGAAGTGGGACCGCATCGCCGCGGACTACAAAGCGGCGAAGGGGCGCAAGGACGCGCTGGCTGGCAAGTATGTCCGCGAGCCAGAGTCTACAGCGCACCGGAAGTCGGGTGGCGCTGCCCGGATGGGCCGCTACGACACCTACGGAAACTGGCAGCCGCTGGCCGATCATGAGAAGGGCGATGAGTTCATCGCCTTTCAGAAGGAGCGCTACGAATCCGAACAGGAGTTCCGCCGCGCCCAGGCCGAATACACCAAGCATGTCGAGACCTCCGGAAACCACGAGCGCGTCGAGCGCGAGATCAAGGAGCAACGGGTGCGGCTCAAGGAACGGGAGCGGCGCATCGAGCTCGGGCTGCCCGCGGATGACGGTGGCATCGCCCGCGAGCTTGCAGAGATGGAAACCGGCCTCCTCGGCGGGCCCGCCATGGCTGCGGCGGCGGTCGCCAACGAGGAGATCGTCACGCCGCGCCCTGTGCCGCCGGGCAGCGAGAACGAACTTCGCCAGGCGCTTGGATCGATTGCCGGTGACAACCTCACCCTCGAAGGCAAGCGGGCAGGCCAGACCTACATCTACCGCGGCCGCGAGGCGGTCGGGAAGATCGACGCCAGTTCCGGTGTCCCCACACTCGTGCTTCAGACCACATCGCCTGCGGACGTGCTGGCTGCGGTTTCCACTTCGGGCCAGCCCGGCGGACTTCAGACCTACGTGGCTGACAACCTCCGCGAGCGAAAGTCTCCACAGGAGGAAGCGCAATGGATGGCTCAGGTGATGCAGGTCATCAGTCAGCCCACACAAGGTCCGCTGGCAGAGGGACAGAGCAGCCTGCCACAGCCGGACCCGAACGACGTGCTCAAGGCGATGGGCGCGAGCCACGCTGACATCTTGCGAAAGACGAAGGACGGGAGCCTCTCCATCGGCCACGCGGAGACGCTGATGAATCGTCTCTACGACGACACGCTCAAGGCGAGCGATCCGAAGTCGCCGGAGACCTTCAACTCATGGCTTGGCGGGCAGGAGCCGCGAATGAAATACGAGTGGCAGAAGGCCAATGCGAAGAAGGACCACGACACGTTGCAGCGCATCCAAGGGCAGTTCGTGTCCGAGTGGTATTCCAACAACCGCCACAAACCCGGCGTCACGTTCGCCATGCAGAAGGCGGCACGCGGCGTGGGACTGCCGGAGAAGACCGGCGGGGACATCGCCAAAGGGCTGATGAAGGACACCGGCGGTATCGTCGTGGATGCCGCGGGCTCGATGCTGGGGATGTTCTCGGGGCTTGCAGGCCAAGCCGTCTTCACTGTCGGAGGTGTGGTCTCAGATGACATGGCAGAAGGTGCCAAGGCTCAGCGAGCCGTGATTGGCCGCGCAGGTGCGAACTTCAACCGCGGTCTCGTCCAGAACTACACGAAGCACCTCACGGATGAGGGAAAGGCACGGAACAATGCCCTCGGTGCGGCTGAGGCGAAGCTCAGGTTGCTGATCGAGAATCGGCACGAGGTGCCTGACGCTGACTTCCGCGAGCAGATTTTTGCTGCGTCTCAGGCCGTGGGAGATCGCGCCTTCGATCTCCATGGCCTGAATCTGGAAGACGGTTGGGCAGTTGAGCGCTCGGACTTCGATGTCTTGGGCGATCAATCCCTCGGCTCCGCGCTGATCGGCTTCGCTGAGACCGGTGATCCGGAACTCTGGGAGTCCTTCCGCCGCCGCCTGCGCATGGACAAGGGCCACCGGCAGGCAGAGGAAACCATGGCAGCCCTCACGGAGGGCCAAGGACGCTTCGCCAGTGCCTTCTCCGCAGGCGTGATGGCACCGCCTCAGGAAATGGGCATCGAGCTTCTGAGCACCGCTCTCACCGCGGGCACGGGCAAGCTGCTCTCCACCGGTGCGCGGGCCACTCTGGAAGGTGCGGAAGCAGCCGCGGCGAGCACTCGACTCTCCCGGCTCCGCGGTGCGGTGGCTGGACTGAGGGATGATTTCGCCGGTACGCTGAAGTTCAGCGACACGCTGGCCAATCCAGCGAGCAAGGCGAAGCGATTCGCGAACAAGGCGGTCGACGTGGCCAAGGTGCAGACCGTCGAGGGCATCGGTGAAGGCATCGAGGAAGGCGTGGCTGCTCTGGCGGATCCCAATGTGACCGAGGAAAGCTTCAAGGAGCAGGTGGCTGCCGGCTTCGTCGGCGCGATCTTCCTCGGTCCGCTCACCGGAGCGATCGGCGGTGCGCACGGGACCTACCGCCAGCGCTACGAGAAGGCGAAGGCCACGAAGCAGTTCACCGACTGGTACAACCGCACGAACGCCGACACGCCCGGCTTCGCGCCGATGACACCGCAGGAGGCCGAGTCCGCCCTCTCGATGGTCGACCCGGTCACCCACAAGCAGCTCGCCGACGAGCATGCCGTCGCGGTGCAGGATCTGGTCGCAGCCGCGGAAGAGCTCGCGAATGCTAAGCCCGTCCCGGCCCGCGGTGTGCCCAGCGACAATGGCACTGCTGCGGAAGTCGGCGCTGCATGGCGAGAGAACGCCGCCTCGAAGTTCTCCCGCGCAACTGTCCGGGCAGAGGATACTTCGGCTGCGTTGACGAACTACGTCGGCGGCGTGGTCGAGGCCGCGCAGTCCACGAAGGCGATGGATGCCCCGACGAAGGCCCGCACGCTCGGACTCGTGAAGGTGGCCACGGGACGCACGGACCTCCTCACCGGTGCCGAGCGCAGGGCGATCACCGGCCTCCAGACGCGCGATGGCATGCCCTACTTCGCCGACGTGAACGGCCAGACGGTCTTCACCGCGGAGGGCCGAGCCGAACTTCTCGCCGACCAGCCGCTCGTCGGTGGCCTCGTCCAGACCGACGAGAGCCGCGCCCTCGTCGATTCCTCTCCCCTCACCCAACCCGAACCCACCTCTCCGACCAATGAGCAGAACACGCAAGGACCAACCGGACCGCAACCGGCTCAAGAAGCTCCACAAGCCCAGCCGCCCGCGGGACAAACGGCCGCCGGAGGACCCGGACCAGTCGCCGGAGCGCCGCAGCCGCAAGGACAGGCGGTAGATCCTGAGACGGCACGGCGACAGGCGGAGGACAAGCTTCTCGCAGACCGCGGTGTGCTGCCGCCGAATCCAAACTTCAGCCCTGCGGAGCGCGCGGAGTATCTGCGGCAGAACGGCGTGGAGACGGCAGCGTCTGCCCCTCCCGCCCAGCCGAACTATGCCGGAATGGACACCGCGGAATACGAGACGCTGCGGGCGGCCGATCCGTCGCTTCCGGACGTCCCCGCGGTGGTGGGTCAAGCACGCGCCGCCGGTCGGACGGTCAGCCCGTCGATGGCGCGGGCAGCAGGCGAAAGTACCTCGGAATCCCCCGGTGCAGCGCCCGAATCGTTGCCAGATCACGCGATTTCCGCTGCCGAATTACCTCAGCAATCCCCTTCATCACCGGAATCGCCGGTAGCGGAGCCGGTCCGCGCCGCGGTCGCCCGGGCCGAAGCGAAGTTTCCCGCCCTCAAGGGCCGCTTCACCGTCGACGCCACCGGCGAGCGGATCGGCTCCGGCGGAGCCTACATGCTGGAAGGGCGCGTCGTCATCAACCTTGCGGATACCCGCGAAGACCTCGCGGCATTCGACGGCACCGAGCAGCAGGAGGCACGGCTCGATGCTGTTCTCGGTGAGGAGATCGTCCACCTCGCGCAGCTCGAGGCAGCTCAGCGCGCCGGGGAGTCCTTCAAGGAATCGTATGCGCTGTTATGGGATGAGTTCACCGCGATGCAGCAACGTGCGGCAGCCGCGACCTACGGGCAGGAGAGCTTCGCTAGGCTGGAGACCTGGCAGCAGGCGGCTGAGACCGTCCGCATGCTTGTCCAGCAACGCGTGGACGGCCGCGTGACCGAGCTTACGCGCGCCTTCACGAAAGACATGCCGCAGCAGCTCATCCAGCTCCTGCGCAGCGCGCTGAACTTCCTGCGCGATCTCGTGGCCAAGGGTGATGTCCCGCCGCGCGTGAGGCAGGCCATCGACGCCATCGAGGGCATCCTCACCGAGTATCAGGGCAAGCATACTGACGGAGCAGCGGACCAAAGTAACGGAGCGGTCCAAGCCGAAAGTAACGGAGCACCCGCACCAGCACAGGACGAGAACGCCCCGATGCGCGTGATCGGCCTGGCCATCCGGGATGCGGCAGCCGCCGACAAGCGACTCACGAAGAACCTTCGCCGCGACCTCGAGCTTGCCACGGAGGATCTCGACGCGGTGCTTGAGACGCTGCCACCGGATCAGCGCCGCCCCTACTTCGACCAGGCAATCCGCGGCTGGCTCGATGAGCGCTTCCCGCCAAAGCGGCAGCCGGACCAACCGGCGGGCGTCCGAGCCCGGGAAATCCTGAACTCCGGCGAGTTTCCCACCCTCTCCGCGGTGTTCGCCAACGGGAAGATCGCGCCACGTCCGAACGTCATCTCGCTGGTGCTGGCAAGGAAGCGCGCCGGCGAGAAGCTCACCGAGCGGGAAATGGCTGTCCTCCGCAACACCGCGGAGCACGACGATGCGGTCTTCCAGAACCAGTTCGAGAATGCGGGCAACGGCCGCGTGGCGCGCGAGATCCTGTCGCTCCTGATGGCCAAGTCCGGCGAGGGTGTGGCACCGGACGTGATGGCGTCGATGGTCGAGGAAGGTTCCACCGCGTCAGACCTCTGGGCGATGATCGGGACGGAGCTGAATCAGGTGGCCACCGGGCAGCGTGCGGCGGGAACTTCGCTCGATCCGAACCGGGAATGGACTGATGCGGAGATCGCTGCGGCAGAAGCAGCGCGGGCGGCGATGCCGGAGCCGGAAGAACGTGCGGCTTTCACGGTCGAGGAGGATGACGACATCCTCTTCTCGTCCACTTCGATTGGCCAAGGGATGTTCGATTTCGGGGCGTCCGGGGAGTTGGGCACCAGGCAGCAGCTCGGATTTTCGTTTGAGGCTTCGCCCTCGACTCCCAAGCCTACCACTCCGGACATCATCCCCGCAGCTCAACTGCAGGGACCGAAGATCGATGAAACGTGGACCGCCTACGGCCCTCGCTCGGGGACACTTGGCATTCCTCGAGCGGAGATGCCGCAGATCCGGGCGGAGGATAGGTCCGCTCTCGTGCAGTTCCTTCGAGCCCGCGGCGTCGCCTATGCGACAGAGGACGTGCTGCCAGGCACCCTTCGACCGACGCAGGCCGAATACTCACCGGCCAAGGTCCGGAAGGCTCGGGAGTATGAGGGTGGCAACCGCTCAATTCTCGTCTCGTCGGATGGCCATGTGGTCGACGGGCACCATCAGTGGATGGCCAGCCTTTCGAAAGCACCTGCTGAACCGATGGCAGTCATTCGACTCATGGCTCCGATCCGCCAGCTGCTTCCACTGGTTCTCGAAATGCCGAGTGCCGCGACGAGGTCTGCCGGTGCAACGCCGTCCGCTGTATCACCTTCCCTCAAGGCAGGAGAACTTGGCGACTTCGGTGTGAAGATGCAGGGAGCGCGGAAGGACCAGCCGAGAACCTCGCTTCCTGAAATCAGAGACGACGAGATCAGCGGCAAATCGCTCTCGGAGATCTGGCCGAAGTCAGCGCTCGATGCGATCACCGACGAAAAAGCTGCTGCCGTGGCGCATGCGGCCCGCGATCTCATCCCTGCCAAGCCGCGCAATGACTGGAAGCTTCGCCGGTGGGTTGAAACCGTGAAGCAGGCCCGGCAGCTCTTCTCACGGGCCCAGGATCTCGGACCCGAGGAGCTGATCACGGCTATTCGCAACGACCGAAGCTCGATCGGTCTGCATAAGTTTGCGGATACCGTGGACTTGCTGGGCATGCTTCCCCGGGAACAGTGGGGGCGCGTCTCGAACGTGGCCGACTATCCGGACGCATACAGCTACGACCGGGGCACGGGCGAGAAAGTGCCAGCCCCATTTACCACCGCCAGCTTTGACGGCCAAACCGTCAGGGCCCCAAATCTTGAGGCTCTCGCTGATCAGATCCGGGACAAGTTGGGGCAGAAGCCGGCGGCGAAGAAGATGGAGTTCCAGGTCCGCGGACCGCGGTCAGGGATCGGGGAGTTCTACATCAACAAGAAGGGCGACCCACTGTATCGGAAGCTGAAGACTTTCAGCACCTCGGAGGAGGCGTTTGCCTTCATCCGCAAGAATGCTGCCGAGCTCGCTGAAGCCTGGAATCAGGTGAAGGAGTCCGACAACGTGAAGGAGGACGACCTTCGAACTCGAGCCAACCGGCCTCGCACTGGGACGTCGAGGAGAAGTGGCAAGGACGCAAGTCCGGAAATGTTCCAGACCGCTTTTGGCTTCCGGGGCGTGGAATTCGGAAACTGGGTCTCGCAGGGAGCGAATGCCAAGGAGCGCCAAGGGATGCTCAATGAGGCATTCGATGCGCTGCACGACCTGGCGGTGATCATCGGCATTCCATCCCGCGGTGTCTCGCTGGAAGGGCAGCTTGGCCTTGCCTTCGGATCTCGGGGCTCTGGCAAAGCATCGGCTCACTACGAGCCCGGGAATCTTGTCATCAACCTCACCAAGACCCGCGGAGCCGGCACGCTCGCGCATGAATGGTTTCACGCTCTCGATCACTACTTTCAGCGCAAGCGCCCCATTTCGAGGAACGACCCCCACGGCGGAAGCTTCATCACCTTTCAGCCCGAAGGAATGATGCGGCACAAGCTGACCGGCGAAGTGCAGACCAAAGAAAACCTCAACCGTCTGCAGAATGTGCGGAGGGACGGGAAATTCCTCTACAACGTCGCGGAAGATTGGGAGGCCGTCCCCGGTGTCCGACCAGAAGTGGAGAAAGGCTTCTTGAACCTCGTTTCCACCCTCAATGCCTCCCCGATGGCTAAGCGTGCCGCCAAAATCGACAAGGGGAAGTCCGATGGCTACTGGAGCCGGATCATCGAAATCGCCGCTCGATCGTTCGAGAACTACGTGATCAGCCGGATGATGCGGGACGGCTTCCACAATGACTATCTGGCCAATGTGACACCGGTGAGCGAGTTCGTCCGGGATCCCGGTCGCTATCCCTACCACCTGGATGAGGAGATGGCACCGATCGAAGGAGCGTTCGACGATCTCTTCGCGACCATTCGCTCGGAAGAAGCCGCTGGAGGTGAGATCCGTCTCTTCTCCTCCCCTGCGAATCAGGCACCGGCCAAGATCGTGGAAGTCACGCTGCCCGAGGGATTCCCGGACGAGCGCGCGTCCTCCCGCGACATCGCAGAATGGGCGCGGACAAACCTCCGCGGGAACTTCCCTTCGCCGGTCCTCGGCCAAGACGTGGGAGTCACCCGCTACGGCCTCGGCCACACGGCGCAGCAGAACCGCAAGCCGGAGCGGATGCGCGTGATTGCCGCGCTGCCGGAACTGATCGAGCAGGCGCGCATCGTATCGGTCGGTCGCGATGGCATGGTCACGATGCACTCCGTGGCAGAACTGGGCGGGAAGCCGTTGCTCGTGCGGATCACCGTCGAACCGCGGGAGGGCGACAGCACCGGCCCATGGAGCCGCTTCTACGACTTGAAGACTTTCGAAATAGAAGACGCCCCGGCCGCTTACAGCGCGTTCCCGTCCGGTGGAGACGGTAGCATACTGGCGAATCCGGAGCGCACCGTTACGCTGGCACAGCTCGCGGAGATCGTCAAGAAGGTGGAAGGCGATGGCGTAACGCTCCTGTCTGCACCTTCAAAGGACACACAGGCTGCGGTCGATGCCGCGTTGGCAGCGATGCCGCCACTCCAGCGGGAAGTGTTCCGCCGGATCAGCAACGGTGCGACCGAGGCCGAGGTGATGAAGCGCTTCGGCCTGAGCGAGCTGGGAGTCTCCCGCGTGCTGAACGACGTGCGGGCACGGCTCGCTGTGGCCACCCAAGCGGCCAGCACGGACGGCCTGCAGCCGGTGATGCGCGACGGCAAGATCGACGGCGGACGCCCTGATCTCGGGTATGGTGCGCAGCCTGCCATGGCGGCCATCGACCAGGCGCGCAACGATTCGGACGTGCCTGGCGTGCGCGGCCGCGCAGAGGTGATCGCCAAGGCGGAGGAGATGCTGTCCGCGGACTATCAGGGCACCTACGATTCGATCCTCTCCGCCGGTGCCGACGAGAGGCAGCTCGCGGACTACGAGGTCGCCGCAGCGAAGATCATCCTCGGTCGCGAAATGATCGACGGCGGGGCGAAGACGAAGGCCCAGCAGGTGAAGCTCGCGATGCTGGCCTACAGCTACCGCGACATCGGCACGGAGACCGCCCGCGCGCTGGCCATGCGCTTCGACCCACACATGCGGCCCGCGGAGCGCCATGCGCAGTTTCTCGCGGAAGTCCTCACCACGCCGGACGCCGCCACGCGGAAGGCGATGAAGGGCAAGACCAAGGCGCAGAAGGAGTCGATGCTCGCCCAGTGGATGGACCGGGTGAAGGCGATCAAGGAAGAACTCCTCGCGCAAGGCATCGATATCGATGCTTCTCTCGCCGCCTTCCGCCGCCTTCAGCAGGCTCAGAAGCAGACCCAGGCCGAGAGCCCGAGGGCAATGACCGTCATCGACGAGCAGGTGAAGAAGCTGACCAAGCGCGAGAAGCTGGTGGTGCAGGCCATCCGCTCCGGCGCCACGTGGGATGCCGTCTCCTTCCAGACCGGCATGGACGTGAAGGACGCCAAGAAGATCTACCGCGACTTCTACGCGGGCATCAACGACGCGATGGCCGCCAGCGCCAAGCGGTACCTCGAGAGCGCTCTCGCTGCCTCGGGAATGTCCAACGCCATGCGATCGATCCTCGATGACCTTGGCGTCCCCCACCCTGACGACATCGCAGCGGATGCTGCGGACCAGCAGAAGCGCCAGAAGGAGAAGGCAGTTGCAACGAGGCGCGAGAGCGAGCGGAAGAACCGGGAGAAGAAGCGCGAGCAGGTGCTAGGCAAGCCGGTGGGCAAACCCGACATCACGCTTGATGAATGGGCGGGCCGTCCGCCGGCCACGTGGCGCACGCTCTACGAAACCGAAATGAAGGCGCTGCGGCCGCGGGATCGCTTTTCCTTCACGGAGTGGGCCGCCAAGGAGTTTCCCGAGACCCATCGCGAGTGGCAGGCGGAGATGAACCTGCTGCCCAAGGCGGAGCGGATGAGAATCGACGAGTGGGCGGCGCTTCCAGCCACCCGCGAGAAGTTCCGCAAGCAGAGCGAACTCTTCGCGGAGCCGATCAACGAGACGACCGGCCCGAGCGAGCGGAAGACGACCATTGGCCAGGGAGAACTCGGACTGGATCCGGAGCTCAAAGTCGACGGCGCATACGATCCGGCGAATCCGAACCCCATCGAAAGGGAGCTGGAGCCGTGGAACCACGGCCCGGAGATACCCGGCGGCACATTCGACCTGAATGACCCGGTCGCGATGAAGGAGGTGATGAACGCCTTCGCCATCGCCCGCGGCTCGAAGCTCGATGCCCTCATGGAGTACTGGCGCTCCTCGATCCTCACAGGCCCACAGACCCACATCGTAAACGTCGGCTCGAACTTCCTACACGTCGCCTATGACCTGCTGCCCCGCCGGGGCACGGAGGCGCTGATCAACAATCTGCTCGGTCTCGTCGGGCAAGGAAGTGACCGCGCAGCGACCTTCAAGGAGTTCGTCCCCATGGCCCGCCAGCTTCACAAGGCGACCCAGCTTGCGGCCCGCAACGCTGTCCGCTCGTGGAAACTGGAAAGCCGCACCTTTGATGCCTACGCCCGCGCGGAAGCCCTGCAGCTCGACTTCACCGGTCTGGGTGCCGAATACATTCCGCCTGCCCTTGGCGGAAAGATCGGGAAAATCATGCGGGCGCTTTCCTTCCGCGCGATGACGGCGGCGGACGAGTTCTTCAAGAGCCTCTATGCGCAGTTCGAGGTGGCTGGCCAGTCACACCGGATCGCCCGTATTGAGGAGAAGCTCACCGGCAAGGCGTATGAGGACCGGATGGCGGACCTGATGGAGCCCGGCAGCAAGGCGTGGCTGCGAGCGATCGACGGCGCTAAGCGCGTGACTTTCCAAGAGGAACTGGACGGCGAGGGCCCGCGGCTGATCAACCGGCTCGACCAGGTGGCCCAGCTTCTCAAGCAAGGCCGTTCGGCTCCCTACATTGGCCGACCGCTAACGCTGGTGCTGCCCTTCATCGATACGCCGCTGAACATCTTCAAGCAGGCTATCCAGATGTCGCCGCTCGGCAGCTTCCTCATCGTGGTGGACGGCATCCGGTCGCTCCGCCGCCGGGTGATGGCGGCAGCGAAGGACCGCGGCCTGCTGAAGAGTCCGAAGCACAGCCCGGAGCAGTTACGAGCCGACGCAGAGCAGATCTACGACCGCCTGCGCCTGATCCAAGACCTGACGAACCAGACGCTCGGCTGGGCGGCCCTGTTCGCCATGCAGGGACTCGTCGGCGGGGGTGAGGAGGACGAGCTTCCGATCATCACTGGCACGGTGCCATACAAGACCACGCGGCGCGGTGAGCGGGACAACGCCTACGCGGTGATGCCGCCGATGACGATCCGCATTCCGGGCACCGGCGTGCAGTTCAGCTACTCCCGCGTCGAGCCCTTCGCTACTATGTTGGCGTCGAGCGCAGACCTGCTGGTGACAATCAATCGACAGGGCGGGCTCAAACCCGCCGTCGCCTCCGAAACGGTGGCGCGCTTCAAGGACCAGGTGAGCGAGAAGACCTTCCTGCAGGGCCTCTCCTCTCTGCTGAACGCCATCGAAGACCCCGACCGCTTCGGCGAGCGGATGACCTCGAACATCGTGACCGGCTTCGTCCCGAATCTGATCCGCCAGCCCCTCCGGGAGTCGGACACGGTCGTGCGTGATCAGAACCCTCGTGCGGACGACGGCTTTCTCTACTCGGTCGCAAAGCGGGTTGGCTACTCGCTGGCACCGGGCAAGGCTCCGGCAAAGACCGACGTGTGGGGACGGGAAGTGCCGTCTGCCCGTGGCGAGCAGTTTGGTGGCACGGCTGCTACGGATCTCATCTTCCGCATTCTCGACCCCACGAATGCGACCTTCGGAACCGAGGCCGACCCGATCGACCGGTGGATCTTCCGCTACAACCTCGCAACGGCGGACTCGAAAGAGCGCGTCGCCATCGAGCCGATCTCGAATGCGATCACCGTGCGCTTTCCCGGCAACGACAAGAGCGAATCCGTGGGCCTTTCCGCGGAGGATCAGGCGGAAGCGAATCGGAACGCCGGCCAGCTCGCCCGGCGGATGCTCGGCGACGACTGGGAGACCAGACCACTCACCGAGGAGCACGCGGAGCGCATCAAGGACGTGGTGAGCCAAGCGCAAAAGTCCGAGAGGGCGCGTCTGCGGGCGAAGGTCCTAGCGGAGAGATCAGCGACGCTCAAATAGTGCGCCCGTTACGCCGTGACGGAAGGTCCGTCACGGTGCCCGGGCTATGAAAACACCATCTATCGGACGCATCGTCCTCTTCGTCCTCGCCGCTGCCCAGGTTTCCGCCATCAACCATGAGCGTGAACAGTCTGGCGGGGTTCTCTCCGGCAATACCGTCAAGGAAGGCGATGTCTTCCCCATGATCGTTGTCCGCGCGTGGGGCGACTCGCCGGAAAGCGCGGTGAACGGCAAGTTGCTGCTCGATGGGACCGACACCCTTTGGCTCACCTCCGTGACTGCCACCAAAGAGCCGACACCAGGCTCCTTCTACTGGCCCGACGTCGCGCCCGTGTTGGTCCACACAGACAGCGGGCCGCGCACCGATGCTGTTTCCGCGAGTGCTTCCGGGGGCGATCCGGAGCCGGGTGAGCTGAGCGCCACTGCGTCGAGGGGGACTTTCGGCGACGCAGTCGAAGCTCTGAAGCAGGGCAAGCGCGTGGCCCGTATGGGCTGGAACGGCAAGGGAATGTTCCTGTGGCTGAACAAGGGGATCACCGATTCCCTGCCGTCCCGCGAAACCCACATCGACGGGGTCTCCGACCATCTCTTCGATCTAGGCGACGACGGCGTGGTCACGCGGCTTCCGAATGTGAACATGCGCGCCGCGACCGGCTCCACCGTCACCGGTTGGCTCGCTTCGCAGACCGACATTCTCGCTGAGGACTGGGAGATTCTGCCGGACGATCCGGCTGCCGACGACGTCGCCTGATTTGCGGTTCACAGGCCCCGCGCGACTTCCGGTTGGTTGCTCGCGCGGGGCTTCTTTGTGTCCACTGCGCCCGTTACAGCACGCATCTACTTCGGTCCAAGGTTGCGCAACCGTCAGAGGTGACGGCTCAACCTAGACCAAAGACATGACACTGAAACTTGTTACCCCAGGCCGCGCCGAGATCATCGAGGCTGCTGGCATCACGACCACGGTTCTCGCGAATCATGGCATCGAAGTCGAAGCCTTCGATCACAAGCGGAACCGCATCGGACGCTACATCGTAAAGGATCAACCGCCCGTGCCGATGGAACTTGATTGCGGCGGATGCTTCGAGCGCGCCTACCTCATGGAGCAGGGCAAGACGATTGAGATCATCCGGCAGCAGACGTGGGAACCTCTTCCACCTGACGAGAAGTCGCCGAATATCCAGGACTGGATCTCATTCGAAGATTTTGTGCAGCTCGGAATTACTCAAGGTGTCACGCTTCACAATGGAATGCCATGGTCCTTCGACTTCCACGGGCACCCGGTAACCCACGAGAATGACGACCTCTACCTCGTTGCTCAGGCAGACGGCGCTCACGAGAAGTTCTTCCGCGGACAGCGGATCATGATCGGACCCGACGGCAAAGTGGACACGGCTCCCTTCTGAGACATGAACGTCTACCATGACCCCGTCCGGCTCACCTTCCGCCGGAAAGGCCTGCCAAAGCGCCTGAAGCGAATACCGGGCGGGGTTCCTGGTCTCGTCGCCGCCTGCAACATTCATGTAGCCAGCGATGACTATCCCGCGGCGAAGGTGGCCATTTTCCGCACCCGCGCTGCGATGAGGAACTTCCAGTCTAGGATCTTGCCTAGGTATCGCAATTCCGACAATGCGAGGGGTCCCGGACTTGGGCGAAGGTGCGCAGGCTTCGTGACCAAGCTGGCAATCGAAGAATACAACGGAGATCGGGAACTGATCGGCATCGAGGTGGATCGCCGGTACTTCTGCATCGTGTGTTTGGTCGAAGGGAACCTCACCGCGGAAATCCTCTCCCACGAGGCCATGCACGTCGGCTTTGCCTTCGACTATCGGACGCGCGGAAAGGGGCCGTACGCCGATCCCCACAATGCCGAGGAGAACGTCTGCTATCCCGCCGGAATCTTCCTCGACCAGGTGCTCACCTTCATAAAGGCAGAGGGGCTGAGGGAAATCTAACCTTCGGATTTACTTCCCTTGCGCACGAGTAAGTGTATGCCGCTGTCATGACAGGTTGGGAAATCCTTGGAGAGGCAGTTGACTGGCTTCTAAGAGCGGGCGGAGTTGCATTCGCGGCCGTTTGGATCATTCAGCTCTATTTCAAAGGTTGGTTCACAGACCGATTCGCGACGAAGAAAGAGCTGCGGGATCTGGAGCATGACATTACCAAAATCGCAGCTGGCGCCACATCAAACCTGCGAGTCGCCGCGGTTGCGAAGATCATCGACCTGCGCTTCCAGGCGATGTCGAACACCCAGATCCTGGTCGGCGACTACATCAGAATACTCGGGGATTTTCTCGCTGCTGTTCATACTTATCACTTCTTGAAAGAAGAGGCGTCCGAAGCCGGACGCTTGGATGAGCTTGAACAAAAAGTCCTAGAGAAAAGGAGTGCCTACTTCGAAATTAACGGACGCTACATGATCGCCGGTAATTTCGAACGCGCGCACCTTCCCTTTGATCTCTGGATTTCCTTTGTGCAGGTTTGGGAAGAAGGAACCAAGGTTTACGAATCAGTTGAAGATCTCAACGTCATGCCAACGGTCGACATTATGACAGAGGTAACTCATAGACTCGTGGAATTTGGAAACTTCGTGGAGTTGGCTATGAGGTCTACCCCAGATCTTGCTAACGAAATCTATCCCGAAAAGGCCAAGCCCACAGAGGCAACTTCGTCTTCCCCGTCGGCTGCTATATAACCTTCGGGTGTCTTTTGGCATTAGCAGCCCTAGCTGCTTTCGGAAAGCGCCGCTGCTGACCGCGATGCAGTTGCTTTCCTGCCCGGATTTTCCAGCGGCACCCCGAAAAGGTCGAACCGTCGGTAGTCCCGGCGCCGGAACATCGGCTTCCCCGGCTTCCCTGCCTTGCCGATCTCGCTCTCTCGGACTCGACGCAGGTCACGCCCAAAAGCCATAGCCACCTGTGAGCGAGTGAGCCCCATCTCCAGCATCGCATTCATCACCTCTCGGCGGGCGGTCACCGCCTTCACCGGTCGTACGTGAGCGGTGACGAATGCAGGCGGGATGCCGTAGCGCGCCGCCGTCTCAATCACGAGAGCCCGGCATCTACGGCGAACCGTAACGCTGGGCATCTTCGTGTAGGGCGGCGGAGGTGTCATCGCCGGTCCTTATACCGCACAAGGCACTGGAAATTCAACCCGCTCCTTGCGCCCGTTACGAGTGACTCGTGCGGCGGGCACCATGCGCGGCAATGAGCTACGAGTTGATCGTCAGCGGCCCGCCCGCCAAGCCCGTCCAGAGCAAGCTGTTCAGCCGGGGGAAGACCGCCCTTTCGAAGGGCATGAACCCGCAGCAAGAGCTGTGGCTCCTCGACTACGCGATCGACCAATGGGAAGCGCTACACCCAGCACTCAGCACCTGGCGCGCGAAAATGGAGCGCTTCGAGAGGCTGGCGGATGACAACTACTCCGACCGCACGGCCCCGAACCGTGAAACGTCCGACGCCCGGAGATCGATCTTCGAGCGGCAGAACAACACACTCGGGCTGGTGTCCGGCAAGAGCGACCAGATCCACGCTCAGGCGAAGGACGACATCTTCGCCACCCGCCCATGGCTTGCCGCAACACCGCAGGGTATCGACGACACGAAGCTCGCGGAGCTGATCACGAAGCACAGTCAGTGGAAGTTCGACCAGTCGAACCTCGAGGCGACTTTGATCGACTCGCTCATCCTCGCGACCCACCTCGGCACCGCGTTCCCGAAGATTCGCTGGCTGCGGGACATCGAGGAGCACGAGCAGGCGGACTACGTCCTTCACTCGAAGAAGTCCGGCAAACCGATCCTCGACCCCACCGGCGACTACATCGTCACGGATGAGGCGGCCGCTCAGGTCGACACTCAGGCATTCCCGCCGGCCGATTGGGTGTGGAAGGAGATCCTCATCACCGAGACGACCGAGGTCTACGACAACATTGACGCGGCGAACCTCGACTGGAAGGACATCGCCTTTGACCCAATCGCTCCGGAGCTGAACCTCCGCCACACCGACTTCCTTCACCGGTTCAAGATGGGCGTCCACGATCTCGTCGCCGCATACGATCTGGATACCAAGGAGCACGAGGACCTGATCGCGGCCGCGCAGCTCGGCGGAGAGGATGAACCCCGCGCCCACCGCGGGGAGAGCGAGATTCATGGCTCTGCGATGGCCCTCGATCCGCAGGCGAACCCGGTCGTGTGGCTGGTGGAAGGTTACCTCCGCTGCGATCCCTTCAACACGGGCAAGCCGGTCCGGATCCACGTGATCTTCTCGCCGGACCTTCGCGTGATGTTCCGCTGCGACTTCCTCGCGAACGTCACTCCCGGCGGGATGCTGCCGGTCTTCGCCGTTCGTGCCTTCAAGCAGCCGCGCCGCGTCCTCGGGAAGGGCTACTGGGAGCGCTTCCAAGAGGCGAACGACACCATCGACGGCTTCTTCAACGC
This sequence comes from Luteolibacter flavescens, assembly GCF_025950085.1. Lineage (NCBI taxonomy): Bacteria > Pseudomonadati > Verrucomicrobiota > Verrucomicrobiia > Verrucomicrobiales > Verrucomicrobiaceae > Neoluteolibacter > Neoluteolibacter flavescens. The sequence continues at coordinate 99,623 of NZ_JAPDDS010000006.1, read as the reverse complement.
GACCACGCTACGGAACCGGAGAAGCGCGGACGTGCTGAAGGGATTCAAGCGAAGCGCCTTCGTCGACAAGCTCGAAGGGCAGGACATCGTGAACGATCCGGACAAGGTCTACGAGATCGCCGACGACAAGAGCATCGATGACGCCTTCCAGTTCAAAGTGGTCCCTGATGCGAACGGCCGCAGTGACGCGTTGCTCCAGCAGATGCTTCAGACGCTCAACCTTCGCATGGGCACGTCGAGCGCCTCGCAGGGCGAACTTGCAGGCATCCCGGAGAATGATACGGCCACGGGATCGAAGCTGAACGCGGGCCGCGCCGCGCTCCTCGACCGGTCCCAAATTTCGCAGATGATGAAGGATCTGCAGCCGGTGGTGGAATACTCGGTCCACCTGAACTACGCGAATCAGAATCAGGATGAGACCTTCACGTGGGGCGAGGGCCGCGATGCCGAGCTTCTGCAGATCAGGGCGGGCGATGTGAAGGGGCTGCGGGCGAACGTTTCACTGAGTCTCACGCAATCGCAGAATCTCCAGAAGCTCGAGGCCGCGAAGGCAGCAATCCAGATCGCGACCAGCTACTCGGCGGTCCCGGAGATCGACAAGTCCTCCCTCCGGCGGCTCTTCATTCAGGCAATCGCGGCGCTCGGTTTCAACGATGCGGAGAAGGTCATCCGTGAGGCCGTGCTCGATGCCGCAAGCATCTCGGCACTGCTCCCGCCGGAGATGCAACCGGTCTTCGACGCCTTCCTCGCGAGCCAGGGACTGGCCGCGCCAGCGGTCATGGAAGGCGAAGGGGCACCGGCATCCGATGCGCCCGTTATGCCGACTGCGGCGGCATGACACTCTCCGGCTGCTATGGCAGCCCCACAGAATCCAAACGACTTCCCGGCGCCCTCCGCGACTTTCGCAGGGAGCGCGCGCCGGGCAAATCCGGTGGCCCAGAAGCTGATCAAGGCGTGGCGTCCAATCGGGACCGCGCTTGAGAACGCTCTGTCCACCCTCTCGCGATACGCCCTCCGGGTGATCGACCGACAGACCGGCGAAGCCTACTCAGCGGACGAACTCCAGCGCCGCACGGTCTCGATCCGGACCACTCCGCTCACCGGCTTCACCATCCTTGCCGCGGCCTTCGTCGACCAGGTGCATTACCTGACCCCAGCGGGCACACTGGCGACCGGCACGTTCCGTCTCCCGGCTGCAGCCTTTGCCAAGGAAGGCCAGATCGTGCGCCTCCTCTCCACGGCGACGCAGACCGCGCTCACAGTGAATGTCCTGGGCGGCGGCACCATCAGTGGAGCTGCCGTCACCTCGCTGGTTGCGAACACCAGCTACGCCTGGCAGTGCGTGAACACGAATGGTGCCGGTGCCTGGATTCGAATCTGACCTGACGCGATGCCTGTGCCATCCAACCGGCAGGAATTCCCTGAGCCATCGCGAGACTGGCGTGGAGCCAACGAGGTCGATGCACCTCCGCAGCGCTCCATGTCCAAGATCGCCCGGCTCTGGTCTCCCATCCGCGCGATCCTCGAAATCCCAGTAGCGACACTCTGCCGTGTCGCACACCGGGTCGTGGATCGAAGCACGGGCATCCCCTACTCCGCCGACGAACTGGAGAGCAAGATCCTCGGGCGGGTGGTGAACATCGCTGCCGGCACGCCTCTCTCCCGCGGAATCTTCATCGGTGGAGTGCTGAATCCCGACATCACCGGCTTCGTCCCTTACGGCGGTGAGCTTGGCGGCAAGCCGTGGTTCTCAAGCGATGGGAACTTCGTAGTTCCAGAAGACACCCGGCACCTCAAAATCCACTACAGCTCCGGACGCTGGCGCATCTCCTTCTACGGATCGGGCAGCACCGGTCCTAGTGCGACATGGCGGGCCGTTCCCGGGAATGATCCTTCGCCTGAGTTCGCTACGGGATGGGAGCCCGATCCAGCGAGCGACCTCGACTCCACCGGAACACCGACCTTCACGGCGCAAGCCGCTACATCCGGCGCGCCATACCAGATGATGTGCGACGGTAACTTCCTCTACGTCGTTATTTCCGGCACCGGCGACAGTGCGCTGTGGAAGAAAGCACCGCTTCTCGCGCTGAACGCAAGCGGCGGCGGAAGTGGTAGCGCGATCACCATCTCAAGCGGCATCGCCAGCGCTGAGGCAGATGGCGTCACGATCTTCTGGCCCGCATCAGCCATCAACCCCACCGAATGACGACCTTCATCCTCACACAGAACGTTGATGGCAACGTGACCTTCCGCGAGGTCAGCGCGGCCACGCTTTCACTGTTCGCTCTCGATGGCCTCGGCAATCCCGTGATGCTGCCGCGAGGCATCTTCGCGAATGCAAGCCATTCGCATGCTCAGACCGATATTACAGGTCTACAAACCACGCTCGACGGGAAGGGTTCTCTCGCTGGAACTAACGCGTGGACGGGCATCAATACCTGGAACAGCACCACTCTTTTTGAGCCTGGAGCTGGCCAACAATTCTTTGTCTCCGCCACAGGCAACGCCAGCATCGCGTTCACTACGCAGAACGGCCAGATTGGACTGGCTCCGAATGGGGGTGGCACACTGCTTTTACTTCCAGCGAGCGTGGGCTCGATGGACAATGTGGCTATCGGGGGCACGACACCTGCGGCGGGAACGTTTACGAACCTAACAATTGGCCCCACTGACACTCTGTCTTGGTCGAGCCGAGTTGCAGTGGTTGCGTTGGGCAACTCTACTCTCCGGCTAACAAACTCAAGCAACTCGCGGGGGGTAGTATTCGATGCCGATACGGATGGGCTACTCAAGCTCCGGAATCGTGTGAACTCTGCGGATGCGTCCATCGCCTGCCAGAGCGTCATGGCCGGGGGCGGCATCACCTACGGCCAGTCCACGGTGGGCACCTTGCCTACTGCCTCCACGAACGCGCGAATGTGGATCGAGGTGACGGATGCCAATGGTCCGGCAGCGGGAGCAACAGTGGCGGGCGGCGGCGCAGTTCGCGCGCTGGTCCGATCAAACGGGACCAACTGGATCGTCCGCATGGTGCTCTGACCAACCAACCCTCACTCACAACATTCCCGAACATGTCTGCCCAACAACAGAGAATCCTAATTGTGCTGTCCGCCGAGGACGGGGTCTTCCTCGGCGCGAGCGAGACCACTGACAGCGGCTCGCCGATACCGCTGGATCTGGCCGCGCTCGCAGCGCTGCTGCCCGCCCTCAATGCCGCGGCGGTGACGCGCGTCGGCGAACTGGAGGGCGAGGCCATGGTGCTAGCCGATAATCATGCGACCGCTTTGAAGGAGCTGGCCCAGTCCAAGGACATGCAGCGAATCAGCGAGCTCGCGGACCTAGCGCAGCAGCACGCCGATGAGATTGCCCGGCTGACCGCAGTGCCGGAGCCACCCCCATCCACGCTGCTGTCCGACCTTAATGCGGTCTTCCGCGCGGCCGTGCCGGTGGAGCTGCAGGGGAGCTTCGGCATCGCCTTTGCCACCGTGCGCGTACTGCTGCAAGCGGATGAGACGGATCTCGCCCGCGCGACCATCGAGGCCATCGAGGTGCCGCCGGAGCTGGCGGAGGCCAAGGCCGCGATGATGGAGCTGATCCCCTCCTCCACTGCTGAACCCGAGTCCTAACCCTCTCACCCCACCTTCACATGCCCGACCCTTTCAACGCCGACCGCAACCGCCTTCCAGATCCGCACCGCGACTTCGCGGGCGTGAACAACTCCGACGGCATCGGCAAGCGCGCCTTCAAGGCGATCGCGAAGCTCTGGACCCCGCGCGGGACCACTGCCGAGGAACCCGCCGCGACAGTCGCCCGCTATGCCCTCCGTCTGATCGACCGGCTCACCGGCAGAGCGGTATCCGCTGACGAGATCCTGCTTCGCGACATGTCGAACTTCGACGCGTTGGCGGGATGGAACGCGATCAAGCCATCCGCAGCCAACGACCTCAACAGCGCTCCGCAGCGGCTGTACTGGACGATGAACCACCTGAACTGGAACCGGCAAAACTCGCTGCCTCCAGTTATCCGCACCCTGACGGTGGGAGACTCATGGGCTACCAACTGCGTGTCCCTGCTGCGAGCGGTTCTTGGGACAGCCGGAACGGTGAAGATGAGTTCACAGGTAGCTCTCAACGGCACTGCCGTTCTCTCCGCCCATTACAGTGAGTATACGCTCACGCCATTCGGCGGCCGCACGATCACCCTGTCTACCAACACATCGTCATTTGCCACCTTTGGGCTGAATGGAGACGGCACCGGCAAGCTTCCCGTCGGTCGCTTCGCAATGGTCGCCTATGAGGGCGCGGCAGCGGGGTCCTTCACTGTCCAATACGAAACCGCGGCCGGAGCATGGACCGCGCTTGCGACGGTCAACTGCAACTCGGTCGCCACCAGCGGTCTGCAGGTGTGGGAGAGCGCCGCATTCGGTCCCATCTCCACCCGCATACGCGTCGTCTGGGCGTCCGGCACTCCGAAGATCCTCGCCGCCGGTATCACCAATCTCTCGCAGAACAATCCGGTCGTTGCCACCTCCCGGCAGGGGGTCGTCGACTGCGACGTGTCCATCGGAGGCTGCACGATGGCGCAGATGGCGCAGACCACGCAGTCGAACTGGGACACCTTGCTCGGCTGGCTGAAGCCGGACGTCATCTTCTTCCGGGAGAAGGCGGAAGTCGATCTTGCTGCATGGGTGCCGGACTTTCTGACCGTCATCACCCGCATCCGCACTGCACGTCCCGAGTGTGACCTTGTCCTCATCGGTCGTCACCTCACCGATGACGGTTCGGAACCGCGGAATGCCTCGATTGACGCCTACATGCGCGCCTTCGCCGCAGATGCCGACAATTCCGCAACCTTCGTGGACATCAAGGCGGTGATGCCTGCGACCATCCAGCAGGCGAAGAACATGCTGATCCACCGCGCCGCGCCAGGGGAGGTTCACACTGCCTACTACGGCGATGTGCTGATCTCCCAGGCAGTCTTCGATTACTTCCAGCCGGTTCGTCGCTTCCTTCACGACACCCAGGGAAACTTTGCCAGTGGCCCGCAATGGTATGGCCGCGGAGTCACGTCAGTTCCCAATTTCGACTTCCCGATCTACTTCGACGGCTCGCTCGGCAATGGAACCGGGCTGTCGTTCTCGGACATGGGTCAAGGGACCGTGAACGCAAATCCGGTCAACGTGATTTGGCAGTATGGAACAAGTTCCGACTGGCGCGCCTCGGGCCTGGCATTCCGCCGGGGCTCGCAGGATTACACGAACATCAATTCGGCCGGCCAATGGATCATGGGACAGGTCGGACTCACGATCAGCGCTCGCCAACCCACCGGTCGTGTTGAGGCCCACTCTGGCACAGCTGGCATGATCGCCCTCTGCGCCTCCGGGATCACTGGGCAGACCGCAAACCTCTTTGAAATGCGGACGGGTGCAAGCGGAGCTTCCAACGGAACGGTCGCAAGCAGGTTCGATCAAACAGGCAACCTGAAGTTCGAGAACGTCGGCCTCGGCGTGAGCCTGAAGACCGGCGCGAATGCGCGAATCGGCACGGGCGTCGCACTGGTGGCAGGCGTGGCCACCGTCGCGAACACGAGTATCACGGCAAACACGCACATCGACATCACCAAGACGGCCCACGGCGGCACGGGAGGCGACTCCTATCTCGTGACGAAGACCGCCGGGGCCTCTTTCACCATCACCGCGATCAATGCGAACGGAGCGACGGTGACCACCGACACCAGCACTTTCGACTGGATGCTCACGGAGCGCCAGTGACCCGCAACCTATCTCCATCCCATCCTTCCCATGAACAAAGACCAAGCACTTGGCATCGTCCGTGAAGTCGGCACCGCAATCGGTGCCGCACTGGTGACCTACGGCGTCACCACCTCCAGCACCGTTGAACTCGTTTCCGGTGTTATCATCGCCCTCGTCTCGCTCGTCTTCGCCCTCAAGGCAAACGAAGGGCTGGACGTCGTCCTCAGCCTCATTCGCAAGGTCCTCTCCGGCGCTTCCGGCGTCCTCGTAGCTTACGGCATCATTGACCCTGCAAAGGCCGAAGCGCTCTCCGGTGTGGCACTCGTCCTGATTTCCACCTCGTGGACGATCTCGGCGAAGTCGAACGGCACGTCTGGAGCGGGCACCACACCGCTGTGGATCTTCGCTCTCCTCGCGCTGTTCCTCACTCCGTCCTGCACGGGCGTCTATGCCGGAATAACCGGACAGCCGATCCCTTCGGAGCCGGTGAAAACCGCCGACGGGAAGAGCTTCAACGTGGCATCCGCGGACGTCCTCAGGGCCAAGTCGTCCCCGGCAGATGCCGTGTGGGGCCTCTATAATGCCGGCCTCGTCGCACAGAGGGCCGCTCAGGTGATCGACGCGGGAAAGTGATCCTCCTTCGAACGCTCACCCGATGACCCACCGCACCACTGCGCCCGTTCTCATTAGCCTGCTCCCCGCGCTTTATTTCAGCGGGGCGCAGGCCTCGGCGCTGATCGTGCCGAGGTGCCCATGGACAACCCTCACCCGCTACGAAGCAAAACGCCGATGAACATCACCGCAGACCACTGGCTCGAAGGAGTGAAGCGCGCACTGATCCCGGGCGGCAGCCCCATGAACACGCGCCGCTTTGAAGTCGTCCACTTCACCTCAGGAGCTACTGCAGTCAGCAGCATCGAGTGGTGGAGGAATCCCGGCGCGAACGGAGCGAGCGCTCACGTGGTGATCGATCGCGACGGCACCATCATCCAGTGCCGTCCCTTCAATGTCACAGCCGGGCACGCCGGAACCTCCCAATGGAGGGACCCGAAGACGGGGAAGCTCTACGTCGGCCTCAACTCCTGTTCCATCGGCATTGAGCTGGCAAACGCGGGCGCCGATACTCCAGGTCGTGACGCCTACGACTGGGCCGCCAAGCAGCCGGGCTTCGGTTCAGTCCGCGCGAAGCACAAGCACGGCGGGCCCGTTGCCGACTGGGAGGCCTTCCCCGCTTCACAGCTCGCTGCCTGCGAGCGCGTATCATTGGCCCTCGTGAAGCGCTACAACCTCGACGACATCATCGGCCACGAGGACATCGCACGCGGCCGCAAGTCCGACCCCGGCCCTGCGTTCCCGATGGCCGCCCTCCGCGCCGCTTGCGGATTCACCGCGGCAATCCCCACCCTCTGACCCCTCTTTTCCCCGATGGAAGTTCCTCTTGGATGGTTTCTCGGCACCATTGCCGCCCTGTGCGGCTGCATCTGCACGCTGGCGAGCGTGATCTTCAGCTCGCTTAATTCTCGGATTACCTCGCAGTCGCGGGTGATCACGGATCAGGCGGTTCAGATGGAGGCGATGCGGAAGGACATCGAACGCTTGTCCGGCGGTTGCGGAGTCGCCACGTGCCTGTGGGTCCATAGACGGCCATCGATCATTCTTCCTCCGACAACCACGCCGCCTTCGCAGGAAGTCTGACCGCTGTCGCTTGGGGTCCCGCTCAGTCAGTTTCGGTGGGATCCGCGAACCACGGGCAAGTGAGTGTCGATGACGACAATCTTTCGGTCACGAGGGTTGAAGTCGGGACGAATCGCGTCAGCTTTTCCCACACATTCAAGGTCGTAGATCTGGGAATAGATGAGGTGCTGCCACCTCTCGATCGGCTCGATTACCCAAGCGACCACCATGTAGCTGAGATTCGGTCGACATTGGCCAAGGAGGTAGAGATCCGCGACGAGCTTCTCGCGTCTGTAGACAAAGGAGCATCGCATCCTCTTCAGGATGCACGAGCGAATCTGGTCGAGGCAAGCGATCTGGCGCATAAGGCACGTGGGAAAGCGGACCGGCCAAAGGCGGGTTGGCAAAGCGGTTGCCAAAGGAGCCCGCATCAGTGGTAGACGCGAAGAGGTTCACTCTTGAAGTGGATCGCCCCAAGCGCCAGATAAAACTTTCTCCGGGCCGGGCACACCACCGGTCGAACCTCAAAAGATTCAGACATCCTACGCGGCCACAACCAGCGTGAAGGTGCGCCCATAGGCATCTCGCCTCAGCAATCCCCTCTCGACCAAGGTCGCCAGGCGTTTTGAGACCATGGTCCGGGTCGAAGGCGGTATTGGAGTCCTTCGACCGGGCCCATTCCCGCATTTCGGAGGATGTCCGTGCAGTTCCCGATAGATCAGCTCCGGCCAGCACTTTCCGCCGTGTCGCGCGGCAAGCTCGAGGATCGCGCGCTGCTGGATGCTCAGTCGAGACCGGTTCACTGCAGTGTTGGAGCGGGCAAGCGCCGGGATTTGATCTAATTGATCCGCGATCTCCTTGCGATGATCGAGGGACGATGTTCTTTGTAACGCCCCCCCAAAGACACCGGTATGGGTGTGTGCCAGACCGGAGGTGCCCTCTCCGGGTGATGGAGAGGGCACCCATGGCTGAGTCGATCTCTCGTCCCCCCGGATGGAGAGATCGACGGGTTGCTCAGAATGGGTCGTCGGGGAGGACGGCTCAATTCTGAAGCTGATGCTGGATTCGTCGCGACGGTGGTCTCTCAAGCCCCCCGGCTTCCACCGGCCGCAAGGAAAACAGCGCCGGTTACTTTACATGGAAATCAAGGTCGTCAAAGTATTTTTACGTAGAGGCCCGGTCGCCTCGAAAGCCTAGGGAAGCCAGAGCAGAAATTCCATGCGACTTGCTGGTTGTCCTTCCGCAAAAGAAAAGCGCGCCTTCTACCTCTCAGAAGAAGGCGCGCCTCTCAGTATGCTGTCTGTTTGTGCCCCTTCGTATCGCCATACAACGGGGGCAACTCATCCTAATCCCCGGGGGGGACCGCGCCAACGAAATCGCAAATGGTTAGAGGAGTCGCAGTGGAACCTGCTCTGAGGGAAGGAAGCCCCCGCGGGTCGCCGCCGCGGGGGCTCGTTGTCGGCACCCGGCCAGTCCAACCGGATGTGCTCATGACTCTGGGGAAGCGGCAGTCGTATCCGTTTTTGCCTCCCCCTTGGAGGAGAGAGTTTCGAAGGATACCTTCGGAAAAACCTATCAGAAGAGTTCGGAGAGATCCGGGTCGTCGATGATCTCCGAGCGAATTGCTGGCCAAGCTTCAACGGCTTTCGCAACGAATCGCTTTGCGGTCTCGATTCTCTTCACCCTCAAGGACACGACGACAAGGAGATGGTAGGCCCGCGCCGCGCCCTCGCGATCACTCTCCTCGCCTTGGGCTAGCAGGTCAGCCAAGGTCTCGACCATCATCCAGCGCTCGAATCCAAGAGCGCATTGCAGCCGCAGCCGGATAACGGCTGGCATGGTCTTTTGAGCGGGCTCCAAGTCCTCCAGTGCGTCCCACGCATCGTGGAAAAGGCCCAGCTCGATATATCCCTCTGCTGCCTCAATGCTCATCTGTCCGTAACGGCGGACCTTGAGCAGTTGCGCCCGTTACGCCACCGAAAAATGCCGGGCACGATCCGCGGCGATGTCAGACCAAAACGAGAACGGGACGAGCGAACAGCCGCCCGTGATTGATACCGCCACTCCCGCGAGCGAACAGCAGCCGGTTGGCGAATCCGCATCCCCATTTGATGGAGCTTCTTTGGACGAACTGTTCGACGCGATCGACGCAGTTCCGCAGGAGGCCTCCCAAGATGCCGAACCCGCTGCACCCGCCGAAGCCGAGCCGGAAGCTGCACCTGCAGCTGCTGCCGAAGCTGAAGCAGAACCGGAGCAAGCGCCGACGGCCGATCCCGAGAAGAACTTCCGCCGACGCCTATCCTTGAACGGAGTCGATCCGGATGCAGCCCAACAGACTGCCGCCGCCGTCGAACTCATTCGCCAGGGCAAGGCCACTGACATTTTCGAGGCCGTCGCCCTACTGAAGGGTAACACCGCGGACCCGTCGAACGCAGCGCCGGTGGAAGATCAGCAGCCCACTCCACAGCTCGAAGCCACTCCTTCGAAGGTCAGCGAGATTCAAAGCCGGATCGAGGATCTCCGCGAACAGCGGGACCAAGCCGACGATGATTTCGACCGGGCCCAAGTCCGAAAGCTCACGAGGGAAATCGAATCCCTCGGCCTCGACCTCGTCCGCGCCGAATACGCGGAAAAGGAAGCGGCGGTTACGGCCAAGGACCAGGCAGCCGCAGCCTCCGTCTACAGCCAGAGGTTTGAAGCTGCCGTCGAAGAGGTGGAAGCCGCGTATCCCGAGCAGACGGCGGACGACAACTCCGCCTTCAACCGCATCCTCGACGACCGCGTCACCGCGGCCCGCTCGAAGGGCGACCCACGCTTGAAGGATCCGAACTACATCAAGGCGATGGCCGATGAAGTGGCCAGCGATCTCGGAATCACCAAGGGAGCACCCGCGAAACCACCTGCCACACCTGCCCCGGCAAAGCCATCACGGCCTGTCGGCTCAAACCTGGCACCAGGGCACCAGACGACCGTCCGCCCGACAAAGGAGCAGATCACGAAGGGGATCGATGACCTCAACGCCGACGAACTGCAGCGCCTCGCAGACATGCTGTGACATGCAGCCGTCGGGATCACCAAACCACCTCCACTGACCCCTATCCATGGCTTACAATAGCGATTCGAATGTCAAAATCCTCTCCGAATACATCGCGGAGGATCCCAAACTGAAGGGAGAGGTCTTCTCCAAGACGCTGCACATGGCGGCGACCCAGCAGAACGCCTTTGCCGGTTTCACGTCCAAATACACCGGTGGCGCGAGCCTAATGGGAGTGCGCTCCATCTTCGTCGAGAACTCCGACCTCAGCGGCGGCGGGGCGGACAAGGTGAACTTCACGGTTGTCGGCACGCCCGGTGGTCCCGGTGCGAAAGGCTCGCAGGAGCTGACCGGCCGCACCTCCACCTCGATCATGAAGACGTGGGACGTGGCTATCGGCCTCTACCGCGACGGCTTCGAGCTGACCAAGGAGGAACTCCACCTCATGACCACGGGAGGCAAGCTGACGAGCACGCTGCTGAAGCTCCTCGGCAAGAAGATGGGCATCAACCGTCAGAACGACATGATGATGCGCCTTCGAAAGGCGGTCGACGGCAACCTCTACCGCGTGAACAACCGCGCGAGCGACAACGACCTCCTCGCCACCGACACGCTCAGCCTCGACCTCTGCAGCGCTGCCCGTTCCCGCTTGGGCCGTCTCGGCGGCCTGCCGATGCAGGTGAAGCGTTCGGGTACCGGCAGCGCGATCGACGGATACCTCATCTTCGGCGGCCGCACTGCGATGCTGCCGATCCGCAACGACGACGGCTTCCAGCTCGCGCTCGCCAATGGCCACGCTCGCGGCGAGATGAACGCGAACTTCACCGGCGAACTCATCGACTGGCAGGGCATGCCCTTCTTCGAGATGCGCGAGACAGATGAGGCGTGGGACGACTACACCGGCGGCGCGATGAGCCCGACGGGCATCAACAACGTGGCGTTCAGCATCGCGAGCGCGGCAGCCGACTGCAAGCTGGTCACCAACCCGGCGAACCTGCTGTCGCAATATTGGCAGTTCTTCTACGGCCACGCGTTCAAGTTCTTCATCACCGACAACCCGGCGGCGGACCCCACCGAATACTACGCGTGGGCATGCAATCCGGACGGGTCGCGCTGCTTCATCGCCTATACCGGCAGCGGCAACAATGGCAACCAGATCGTCATCACGAAGATCCTCGCCACCACCGCCGGCACATCGACGAAGGGCGCGAAGATCGTGGGTCAGCTCAACCTCGGCACCACGCCCACGGTTGCGGCCAACGTGATCACACCGGATGCCGACAGCAACCTCCCTGCTGGCTACGTCTACAAGGACCAGGTGCAGGCCGGTGCCTACATCATCCAGGCGAACGCCCGCGGCGTGTGCCTCGGTGAGTCCTACGTCTTCGGCGCGATGGCTGCCTGCTTCGCCTACGGTGGCATCCGCAATGCGCTGATCGAGCAGGAGCGTGACTACGGCCACATCCAAGGCCGTGGCTACGAGGAGTTCTTCGGCACCGGCGTGACGAAGAACCCGCGCGGCAAGCCGGTCAGCTACCTGCTCGTCCGCCATGCGATCGAGCACGAAGGCTTCCCCTGCCCGTCGATCTGACGAGGCCGGGCTCGGAACCCACTGGGGGCGGCGGTCGCGCATCTACCGCCGCCCCCTTTTCCTTTCCCAGATGCGGCCCTGATTCATCTCCATGAACCTGCCCCAAATCGTCACCGCCGCGGACCTCATCCGCTTTGCGGCTCCCAATGAAACCCACGCCGTGCGCCTGGTCATCCGCCAGATCAATAATCCGGGGATCTACACCCTCCGCGGTCTCTCGAGGCGCTACCTCGCGACGCGTGACAACGAGATAGGGGCGCACGTCATCGACGTTCCCGTCTCGGTGTGGATGGCGGGCGTCCCCAAGGGAGTCTACGCGAAGAACACGTCGATTGCTCAGGACGTGCTGGGCACGCGCAACGCGTTGAAGACACCCCTCATGATCCTCGTGGTCCCGTGGAAACACGCGCAGCCCCCGGCGCAGACTTCGGGCACCCCATCGAGCTTGGAGACCTTCAAGCGCCTCGCCGAACTGACCGGCGCGCCGGAGATCATCATGTCCGCCATCTCGCTTCTCTCTTCCGGCGCTTCCACGGACGAGATCGAAGCCACGTTGAAAGGTCAGATTGCGGCCATCGAGGGCGAGCTGAGCAACCAGCCTGCCACCACCCAGCGGGGGCCGGAAGCTGATGCCGCATCGAAGCCGGCAGCCAAGGCAGCGATGAGCAATGCCGAGCGGCAGAAGCAATACCGCGACCGGAAGAAGCTTGAGAAAGCAAAAGCCGCGAAGCCCGCGAGCAAGAAGGCGAAGTCGAAAGCCTGATCCTGTCATGACCATCAATGCCATTGCCGCGCAGCTCCTCACCCGCTTCGCCTGGGAAGAGCGCCAGATTCCGGACCACGCCGACTACCCGGGAAGGAATGCGGCGGTGGCACTGGCGATGAATGCCGCGCTCCAAGAGCTTTTCGGTGCGGGATCGCCATGGGTCCGCTACGACGAGAAGGGCGCACTGCTGCGGGCTCCGGCGCGAGTGACGATCACCGTCACGCATGGAAGCTCGGCTGCAACCATCACCACCGGATGGGAAGCATGGATGGCGGGCTGCGCGATCGTGATCGACGGAAGCGCCTTCGATAACCAGATCCGCAACGACGCTGCTGCCGTGATGCTGAAGGTGCCGCACGACGGGCCCACCGGCAGCACCTTGGCCACGGTGTTTCAGGACTGCGTCACGCTGGACGCCGACGTGATGGAGGTTTGCGAGCCGGTGAAGGCGAATCGCCGGGAACTGGGAAACCTCGTGGCCAGCGAATACCCGACGCTCCCGCCGCGGGATGATGACTTCGGTCTCCATCGACACCATCAGGCTGACCCGCCGCCTCCGCGGGTCGCACAGCGGATCGGCCAGCCGATTGGCTACACGGTGGACACCTGGATGAAGGACGCGACGTCGGGGCCGCGGCAGCGCCTCAAAATCCAACCGGCACCGGCGGTCGACGGCGTGCTTGAGTATCGCGCCATGCTGGCACCTCCGGTCGTCGTCGACAGCCTAGCAAGCAACGCGGCCCTTCCGATCCCGCTGCAGTTCGTCCAGACCCTTTTCTATCCCATCGCCCTCAAGCGGCTCAGCTCTTCCGCCTTCTACCTTCCCGGAAATTCCGAAGTGTCGGTCGATGACGACTACCAGAGCGCGTTGAAGCTGCTGGCTTCCCTCAATCCGCGGAAGAGCGCCGGCGCGCGGTTCACCTCGACCTACTGACCCATGGCCGACGACGCCTTCACACCGCGCACGACGGTGGATGACTCCCAGTTCCAGGGGATCATCAACATCTACACGACAAAGCGGGCGGTCTCGGTGCAGACGCCGCTTCCGGCCATCGGTGCGCCCGTCGGTCCCGAGTGGGGACAGTTCAGCGGGCACCTCATCATCGCCAGAGGCTCGTCACCCCGTGGGAACAATCACAAGGAAGTGTGGATCCAGCACCTTCCGGCACCGGCGACTTTCGCAGCTCAGGACAGCTACAACTTCAGCAAGTCCGGCGGCGATACGGTAAGCCGCTTCTACGTGATGAAGCGGGCCGACTATCTGGCCAGCGGATATGCGGGCACGATTCCCGCGGCAGGAACCCCCGACACGCTCTTCCCGCCCTTCAAATTTGCCACCGAGACCGTGTCGAAGATCGGCAGCGACCCGAATTCCATTCTCGTGGCCGTCGAGCGGATCTTCATTCTCTCACCGAAGATCGAGCCCTTCTATGACGACGAACTCGATGCGAGCGTGACGCGCACGACCGAGGTTGTCCCCCGTGGCAGCGTGGCAGACAGCTCAGGCGGCGGAGTGACGGTCGAGGGTGTCAGCGGCAGCGAGCACCACGACTTGAAAATCACCACGCGGCTCGCTGGTGATTACTCCGCCCCGCGGCAGCTCGTCTCCATCCCGGCGGATGCAAACTACCCCTTCCCCGCCCTGCTCCGCGGAATCAACTTGGTGGCAGCGTGGGCATGGGCGAACTCGCCGGAGGCCGCACCCGCCTACGATGAGGCCTACTACTTCGCCTATGACATCGTGAAGCCATCCGGCGGTCCCTACGAGGCACGGATCCTGAGATTCCTCACGACGACGCCCGACGCACTCCGGCTACTGTATCCGATCCAGAAGATCGTGACGGTGAACGAAACCATAGGCATCAGCCGGGCGTGGGCAAATGCTTCCGACCGTGGAAACTCGGCATTCGCGGAGGCGCGGCAGCTCGATATCCCGGAGACGATTCACGGCGAGCTCCACATTGAGAACGGCGACACTATCAGCGTCGGCCAGAGCACAAACACGCTGGCGGCCACTCCCGGCTTCTCCGCCTTCGCCGGATCGAGCTCGATGATCATCGGCTACACGCCTCGGAAGACCCGATACGGCCTCTACCTGATCGAGATCGAGGAAATCAACACGACGGGCGTCTACAACGGGCAGACGATCCCACTCGGGCAGACGGCCCCGGATGGCTACACTGGAGACACCGGCGCGAACGACCCGCCGCCGGCCGCCGGTCGCCCGCTGCTGCCGACTGCCGACATTTCCGCGGACAACCGGACGATCAGCGGGACGACGAGCCCCTACGCCGAAGTCAGCGCCCGCGAAGGGTTGACAATCATCGGTCGCGGCATGAGCGACGGCTCCGGGGCCTACTCGATGAAGCTGGACGTGACCCACAACGACCCGGTCGTGCTTAGCGTCATCGCGCGCCGCGGGGGCATTCCTTCGCAGGTCACGCCAGTCACCACCAACGACCTCGCGCCCCTCGCGCCGACTGCCACCATTTCTGCGGACCTCACCACCCTCACCGGCACCTCGAAGCCCGGAGCGAGGATCTCGATTCTGGTGAACGCCGTGGCACAGGTGGAAACGGTCACCATTCCAGCAAACCGGCCCCAGATTCTCACGCTGGCCTTCGCGGGCACGATCACGACGAGCGACGACGCGCTCGTCGATTTCACTTCGGCGCTCGTCTCGGTCACGGGCGTGATGGTGCCGCTCACCGCGGGGATGGCCGCGGGCGAGATGGCTACCGCTGCTCAATGGGCGCTGGAGGGTACCGCGGCGAATGCTCACTGGATCTTCTCCACGGCTGGCGGGAACCTTCTGGCGACAGCGCGTGTGACGGCCGCGAACGACGGCACCGCCGGAATGAATCTGACCGACCCGAACAGCACTGGCGTCACGCCTGCGACATCGACCATCACCACGGCGGGAAACTCTCCGGTGAGCATCACCGCCGCCGGTACCGCAAGGGCGACGATCACGAGCGGGGTCGCCAGTTGGAGCCCGCTGCAGGTGGACTTCGCCGTGGGTTTCGGCGACACCGCATCCACCGTGGCGGAGAAGGCTGTAGCGGGCATCCTGCTCTCGCAGGCGAACAACGACTATCTCCCCGGCAGCGCGGGGAACCAGGTCACACTCACGGCGCGCGCGGTCGCACCGAATGATGCGTCGCTGGCAATCTCGATCACGAACGGCACCTGCCAAGGCCTCATCCCCTCACCGGCGAGCGCGAACACGACTCCCGGCGTCGGAGCGTCCACGGTGGTGGCGAACTCCGCGGGAAACTTCGCCTTTGCCTTCAGCACGGCGCTGTCACCCGGCGACGAGGTATCCGTCACAGCCACCGATGCCGGCGGGACGTCACCAGCGACGGTCGTCGAGGCCTCGAGCACGCCACCCACGCTCACCAGTGCAGCCTTCACCACCTCGGTGCTCATCGAGGGCGTGGCGACGCCGGGCGCGCGGGTGAATGCCTACCTCGGAAACACGCTGCTGGCATACGACACCGCCGACGGCGGCGGGAACTATGGCATCCCCCTCCTGCCCGGCCTGATCCGCGGTGAGTCCGTCCGCGTGGTGGCGACAAGTCCGGTGAACGCGGCGATCCGCTCGAACTCGATCACGATCACGGCTCCGGTAATCCCGCTGGCGATGCCTACCTTTACCCAGGCCAGCATCGGCTACGTCGGCACGCTTCCCGCCGGTGCGACCACGATCGCCATCTACCCGGAGAACGATCCGGATGACGAGACCTTGGCCACCGTCCACCCGAACGGGAACTTCGTCTTCACTCTTCCCTCCGACCTTGGGGAGAATGGCGAGCGCTGGGCGGTGGTCGCCCGGTATCCCGCGGGAGACTCCGATCCGGTGTGGTTCTACGCCCCGACGATCGACCTCGGACCGTTGCACATCGAGCTTCTGTTCTCGTCGAGCCGTCCGGGTGGAGCTGGCACTCCCCAGCACATCAACTTCTACCACTTCGTCTGGATCCGCGAAATGCGGCCGGGAATGGTCCTCACCCTGTCTTTCCCCGGCAGCGCGCAGGCCGACATCGTCGTCAACGGTGCCGACTTCCTCGACATGACGATCCCCGGCCACACGCAGCCGACGTGGCCATTCAACGTGGTGGCGCCGGTTCCGCGATTCGGGGCGTACATCCCGATCCACGGCACGGCGACGATCATCCCCGGAGTGAACGGTCCGATCCCCCTCCCGCTCGTCACCGCGACACTCGCGCTGCCAGACGGGCGGATCTACACGGCCGCCTTCGACCGAGGGCTCGACACGAACGCGCACTGGAACGGGACGAAGTGGAACATCCTCTACGAACTGCCGCTCGACGCGGCAGCCACGTGGACGTGGAAGAGCACCTATCCATGATCCCTGAGAGCAAGCAACAGACCGAGCGGCGGGAAGCAGTCCGAACCTTCTTTGAGACCAAGACCCTCCGCGATTCCTCGGTGGGCAGGCCGCGCCCCGCTCCCGCTCCGCGTCCGACGGTGCAGCCGCAGCAGGGCAGCAAGACGGTGAATCAGGCGATCGGCAAGGAGGGCAAGATCATCTTCCAGGACTGTGACGGGGCTGAGGTCGGTCGGCTGGAATGGGACCGCCGTAAGATCCTAACGGAAGGTGAGCAGGTGATTCGGACCGGCTGCGACGACGACAACAGCAGCAGCCCGATATGACCGAGGTGGTCATCGTTCAGGATGTGACGGGGCATCCCCTCCGCGTTCAGGCCCTGCAGGACGCCCACGAGCGCGTGATCGCCGTCTCCCTGCCGGAGTGCCACCAACGGCACGCCCGCCCTTTTCGGGTTCCGGGCAACTGGCTTTCCGCGGACACGTCGGTTCCATTCACGAAGCGTTGCTGGGTGCGGGCGGCATGGGTGGGGCTCGCCGCCGTGCGGGATCTCGCAGTCGATGCCGACGCCTACTGGTTCATCGAGAGCGATTGCGTGGCCTCGCAGGAGCGATGGAAGGCGCTGTTCGCCGATCAACGAGGGAATCCCGCCGACTGCGTGAGCAACCCGATACGCGAGCGGGCTGCCACGTTGCAGAATCCCTGGTGGAGCCATCGCGGCACCCCGGACTGGGCATCGTGCTTCTTCGTGCCGGCCTGCTTCAGGCTCTCCCGCCGGGCTGTACTCGAGGCAATCCGATGCGCGGAGGAGACGCGGGAGTGCTTCTCCGAGATCGCTCTCCCCTCGGTGCTGCGGCGGGCCGGGATGACGATGGAGAGCGCAAATCGCCGGAAGACCCATTGGAACGCCCAGACATTCAAGACGGTGCCGGAGAAGGTGATTGTGAATCCCCTGCTGCTGAACCACCCGGTGAAGGTGGACAGCTACGGGCCGACTTGACGCGACCGTCACGGACTGACCACGTGAACACATGCGCTAGCTCCCCCTACCGATGCCTTCTGAGCCAGCGAGGCAACCTGCAACCGAAGATCTTGCTCTCACCGTCCAACCCCGCTGATATGGCCGGATGAACGAGGCGGAGCTACGCGCATTCATCGAACTGCTGATCACAGAGCAGCATTGTTCCCCCGGCGACTGCGCCATCGCACAGAATTCGAAGGCAGAATACCTACGCCGGAAGATTGCCGAGTCCGGACTGGATCAAGTGGTTCAGCAGGACCTGCTGGACCGCGTAATAGCCGAATTCGCTCCCGACTGACCGAGATGCACGTTCCTTGCAGACCGCCTGCAAGTCTGCTAATCCGTCGAAATGAACGACTCCCCCTGCCAGCAGCCATCCCCAAAAGAATGCAGGGTCGGTGATTGGCTTTGTGCCGCTGACCAACACACCCCGCCACTCGATGGAATGTCTCTTCCTGCGAACGGAGCTCCACCCGTCAATCCAGTGAGCAGCGAGGGCTACGAGTTCCAACTCCAGATCTTCCACGCTTCGGAGAAGCTTGGAGAGCACCGATGGGTCCGCATCCGCTGAACCTTGGTGAATTTCCAAATCCCACCGCAAATCTGCGGTTTTGACCGCGGCTTTTCCGAACTCCCGGTCCGGTCGCCTGCATAGTTTTCCAGTCTCGTAACCCTCTGATGCTCGACGCTGTTTGCCGCTGCCCAGGTTAATTTCCGGCTTTCCAATCCCTGGAGCCTTGAACCTGCTCGCCAGCGCTTCCGAAAGAGCTATCTCGGAAGCGACTGACGTTCGTCTCCGTCAATTCCGGCGAATTTTCGATTCCAGCGCCTGAACCACCTCTTCGTCGGCCGCTGCATCCCAAGACCCTCGAATTTCGAAGACGTAGAGAGTGAAGACCGACTCTTCGTCGAGCGAGCCGGTCAGATGGTCGAGGATGTGCGATGCGTCAGAATGGCTGTCGTCAGTGATGAAAAACAGTCCCGCGGAGCGATCCTCGGTGATCACGCGGTAGTTTTTGTAAAGGATCACGGAGAGACGCTCTTCGATGCCGTGATCGTCGGGGGAGTGGAAGGTGACGAGGTAGTTCCTCATGGGTTGAACGTGGTGATTTAAAGCGCTACAGCAAGTCCGTTGCGTGACCTGATATTGGCAACCGCGGCCTAGATACGGCCAACGTTCCGCCAGTAGACGAGATGTCCTTTGCGCAGCCCCGTATTCCAGCGGAAGGTATCTGAATGAATCTTGCGCAAGCGGAAAAGCTGGCGGCGCGAGGCTTGTGGAACGAAGCCAAGGCCGCGATCTATTCATTGCCCCGGCCCAGACGGAAAGGACCACAAGCTCTTCGGATTCTGGTTCGGATATTCGACGCGACCAGGGACTGGGGTCGAGGAACCGAGATAGCCGAGAAGCTCGCGTCTGGAAGCTTCCTTGATCGGCAGGCGGCGGCGGCGTTTTACCACGGGATGGCAACGGCCATGGTTGAGACCGGGAGGTATGAGGAGGCGCGGTCCGCAGTGGCCGCCTCGTGCGCAGCTTGGCCCGAAGCTAGGAGAGTGGTGCTGGACGACAAACGCTTCGACTGGCTGCGGTGACCTACTCCCCTTGGCAGAGAGACGACAACCTCATTCGCTCCTGCCTCCACCGCCAGCCCAGAAGCTCGCACCAGAGCCAAACGAAGGAAATGCCGACCACCGCATCGGGGATGCGGATGAAGTTCACCCTGCCATGCTCCTGCATCGACCGGAGATCCGTCCGCGGGTCCCAAGCCCCAGCATAATTCCAGATAAGGCCGCTGGCAAACCAAGGCGTCACCACGCTGAGGAAGGACTCCCCATTCTTTCGCGTGAACATGTAGCCCGTGCCCCCGGGCTTGCCATAGCAGCCGCCGACCGCATTGGTGAGGCTGTCGTGCCAGGCCCACACGAGGAAAAGCCCGACGAAGAGCCCTAGCCAAAAGGATTTCCAGTGATAGAGCGGGCGGGGCTGCATTGATGGTCCGTCAGATCGATAACCAGATCACCACAGCAAAGATGACTCCGAGTCCAAAAAGAATCGCGGTACAGGGAAAACGACGACCGAAGCCGTAGTCTCCGGAACTTCGCAAACGTTGGCGGCGTGACGTGCCGGACGGCTTAGGCATGAAGCAATGCTAACGGACGCGAGGCCTTGTTCAAACGGCGATTCTCTCTTCCGACGTGAAATTGAGAGAGCGAGCAGGCTGGCTGGAAGCTACCCTCATAGGCTGTAGGTTCGCTGATGAGGGCGACAACATACGGGACCTTCGCGCATTTCGTCGGCTACGGCGGCGCACTATGTCGGACGGCATCCCGACGTAGGAGATGGATTCTTTCATGTCACTGTCTCCGGTAGTTGGCTGGAGAGCGGGCAGTGGGGATGAAGGCACGTGCGCCCAGAACATGGTTCCCATCCACACATCCTGCAGCAGTTTTCCTTCGCCGGGGACTTTAACAACGATTCACCGCTGTTCTCGGGACTATTGGGTAATTTCCCGCCTGATTCCGGGACATCTGGCAACTTCCCGCGGACCACTTCCTTCGCCGCCTCGATGGTCAATCCGTCCATCCGCTTGAGCCAGATCGGGCACTCCCCGAATTCCTTCTGCTGAATCTCGTACTCATCAACGAGGTCGGAGAGCAGTGCGCGGAGCGGCTTGGCGTCCTCACCGCTGAGGCGTCGCATCGCCTCCTCGCGCCCGAGGGGGGTCGCGGCTTGGATGATGGCGGTGGTGTCAGCCTTCTTCATTTGCACATGGCGGAGACTTGGCCTCGATCAAACCTTTCGGTGAATATCGTAGGCATCTGGACACCGCTGAGGCTCGCGTTGATCTCTTTGACCCGGTCCAAAATCATGACCGTCTCTTGCGAGCTGATTCCGGGCCTCGCTAAACCCACATTCAGTTCATCCATCTCCCGGTGAAGGCTCTCATCTCCGAGAGCTTTCAGTGCCAAGTCTATTGCTTCCGGAAGATTGTCAGGGACATCAGCCACCGAGGAAGGATCGCTACTCAGAAGTTCCTTCTGCGCATCGGTCAGCCCTTCATTGTTCAAAATCCGGATGAGGAGAGAAACTCCGCCCAAGTATTTCGCGGCCTCCAGCAGAAGCTTCTTTCTTGGGAAGAGGAGTTCGCGAGCTGCGAATGATTGGGATGCCAAGCACGCGAGATACCCAATCATAGGCGATAGCGATGAGTCGGTAGGAGGTGCTGGCCGCGCCTGAAGCTTTGCGATTTCCCTACGGAGAGCCCGGTTTTCTGTGCGCTCCTCGGCAAGCTCGCCACTAACGTGAACGAGCGTTCGCTGGAGCGCGGGGACGCTCATAGCATGGACGTTGGGAGATTCGTCGAGGTCTGGATCGATGGGTCGGTTCATAGATTGTGTTATCGGCGGCTATTACCGAAGCGGTCCTTCTTTTCAGCTTCCTTCGGTTCGTCCGCGGATGCAGGAAACCCGTGCACGAAGCGCAGGGTGTCCTTGTCGAGGATCAGCGGCAGCCGTTCTCCGCCGGAGGAGTGATGGCTATCCTTCGCGATGAGGATGTGCTGATGCTCACCGAAGTTCGCCTTCTTCTTGTCGCGCTCCTGGATGATTGATAGCCACCAGTCGGCGTCCTCCTCGACAGCACGGGCGTTCTTCGTTTCGCCGTCGGCTGTCACCTGCGATAGCACGACCAGTGAGATCGCAAGTTCGTGCGTGAGTTCCTGTAGCGTGTTGGAAATTCCGCGCAGTTCCGCCTCGCCGGTATCTCCTTTGACTCTTTCGCCACGCACCAGGCCTATTTGGTCGAGGAATACGACCTTCACCTTGTTCAGCCGGACGTGGCGGCGGATCTCCGCGCAGATCGTAGCCAGACGCCGATTGCTGGGTTTGACGATGTGGAGATTTGACGTTGAGAGCTGGTTCACAGCTTTCTGGATGGCGATGAGGTGGCGCTTCTCGGGCCTGCTTCGTCCGCTCATCTCCGCGAATTGCTTTGGATCGAAAACAGCGCCGTGGTGGATGCGAGCCACCTGTACCACGCTACGGTCGAAGGCACTTTGTTCGGTGCGCTCAAGAATGAGGTATAGCGCATCGGTAAGCCCTCCAAAGATCTGTGTGGCCAAGGTGGATTTTCCTCCGCTCGATCGCCCGCTAATGATGCCAACGTGCTGAGGCTTCATACCATGGAGGTGCCGGTCGACTTCCGGAATTCCGGTCATGATCCCGTCGGCGATCATCTCGCCGGCAACCTTTTGTTCGAACCGGGCAAGGAAATCTGCTGCAAGCGTCTTCATGCCCTTCGTCGGTGCTGCATCTGCCGCGGCGTCAAAGACGGCCGTCACCGGCGCGCTTAGCGCCGCGAGATAGTCGGCCTCACCAGAACAATCGTAGGCGGCTTCAGCGGCCGCGGTGGCAGCCCTGATTGCCATGCGCCGGGCATACCGGTCACAAAGGATATCCAGATGGGGGGCGAAGTGGTGACCGTTCGGGGCGTAGGTGTAGATGTCGGTGACTCCCGCGGGCCCGCCCACGTGATCAAGTATCCCCTTGTCATGGAGACGTTGGACGGTGGACACAAGTTCCCACGAATTTCCTACGCTCACGAAGTCCTCGAAAAGGGCGCGATGCGCAGCGTGATAGAAGAGGTCCCGATGAACTGGACGAGGGCTCTCATCGAGAAGACGGTCACCTTTGAACAAGCTCGAAAGGACGGACTTCTCCGGTCCGATTGCGTGGGGCATTTGCCGAATGATCGGATCTTCGCTCATGGCATTTCAGCGCTCCAAAGTCGGGCACGATCGAGATCGATGCTCCAGTTGTTGAGAAGGGTTAGCAGGTCTCGACGGCGAATGTCCCGCTCACCCACGTTGGAAGCGAGGTACCAGGACTCAAGGAGCTCCAGATCCTCTGGCGGAGGGCTGATCTGCGAGAGAGCCCCTGCTTCTGCTATCGACCACAGAGTTTCGGGCTTTCGGTTGAACCAACCGCCTATGCGCTCCATGAGGCGATTGTTTCGAAGGACCTTTCGAGTCTTCTGCTCGCCTTTCGGTATCCGCTTCCAGTTGTCGGGAAGGACTCTTTCCGTGACCCTGCCTGTCGTTTTACTCGGCCCGATATCCCCCTCTGGGGGTTTGGGGGTACCGTCTCCGTCTCCGTCTCCGTTTCCGTCTCCGTCTCCGTCTCCGTCTAAGTGATCATCTGATATCGGATGTACATCAGACGATGTGCAGTTGCTCAGCGGTTGCTCCTCATCGGGCGGATCGGGGTATTTGCTGTTCTTGGCTCGCACCTGCTGCCGGAAGTCCAGAATCGTCAGGTAGCCCTTGCCATCGACGTTGTAGAGACGGATCAAGCCGGCCTCTTGGCAGGACGCCAGAGAGCGGACAATGTCGGCCTCTCGCACCCGTTCGATGCGCAAGGGGTAGAGTGAGGATCTGAGAATGGCTGGGCGAGCATCGAACCGCCCGAAGTCATCCACCACCGACATGAGTCGGCGATAGAAGACCTCGTCGGGATTGGACAGCTTGTCCACCCGGTCGGAGGTGAGGATTCCTTCCCTGAGAAGTCTTTGGGGCATGAGAGGGGTCAGTCTATCGGGCGCGCGACCGAGGCGTGATAGCCTTGCCGGGAGACGGCATCGAGGTGGGTGAAAGTCTTCGAGCGAAGGGTCAGATTCTCCGAGATCGCTTTGTTCAGCGCGTCTGCGAGCTTCTGTACTTCGGCAGCGCGCTCCTTCCGGCCATCGGCAAGGCCTCGTTCGTAGTCGGTGGGAGTGCTCATGGGTTCCAGGCGATGATGGTGGCATTTCCAATGCCGGTGTTTGTTGCGGTCGGCTCCGGTGGTGGCGGCGGCATCAGCTCTCCGGTACGGTCGCCCGCGTGCTTACCCCGACACCATCGGGCAAGGGGTCTGGCGAAGAGGCCTCGAAGGCTCTCGAAGCGCTCAGGCGTAACCGTGCGGAGATACCGAGTGCCGTTGGTGGAACTCTGACGCCGGACCTCGAGCCGGAGTGGGAGGACGACGTTACCCGTCGCTTCGATCTGGCAGACGACTGCCTCGATGCCAGCAGCCAGAATCATCCTTCCCACGTCGAGCGGTGAGAGTTCGAGCGCATGCGCGACCCGTTCGAGCTGGTCTCCGAGTTCAGGCTGGATGCCGATGTTCGTTCGAAGGCACTTCTGGTCCCGAGCCGACGCCTTCATACGCGTGGCAGACCGCTTCTTCGGCTTCTCCAGTTCGATCCCGAGCACCTCGAGCTTGCGCGCTTCCTCCTGGGCGTGGTCTTCCTTCAGGCCGCGTTCAAAGGCGGCGAGTGATGAAGGCGGCTTCATTGCTTCACCTCCTTCGCTGGGGATTCAGTAGGTTTCGCACCGGGGCGATAGCTCTGGAGGTTCAGCCACTCCCACGCGTCCCATTTTTTGTTGCCGTCTTTCGGCAGCCTTCCTCGCCGAGCGGCAAGTTCGGATGCAAGGACCCGCTGGGCCTGATGTGGCAGGTCGATATGGCTGTCGATGCCGTCTCCTGCCAAAGCTTGTTCCATCTCGCCGGCATAGGAGTCGGCCTCTTCTCGGAGAAAGTTGGCAACAAGCTCCTCGATAGTCCTTCGGAGCGTAGAGGCTACGAACTCCAGCAGGTCTAATGCATCGCGAGCGAAAGACAGTTCGGTCATCACGAGGTCTTCGCCTGGAGGCCTGGAATCGAACCATGCGAGGCCTCCAAGCGCCGTGTCGCCAAACGCGATGACCTGCGCGAAAACCGCATGCTCCATCACCATCTCGGGCGTGAGCGCGAAGTGATCAGCGAAGGCAGTAAATACGTCGAGGTCAGCGCGGGGCACCTCGATGCGAAGGACTTCGGATTTCCCCGAAGCGGGAGCGGCTGTCGGTTGGATCCGCTTCTGAGTTTTCCCGGCGTTGACGGCCGGTCTTTTGGTTGCTAAGGTTTTCACGTCTAATCAATCAGGGTTACGACTTCGAAGGGGCCGGTGCTGAAGACACCGGCTCTTTCACTTTCCTGTAGAAGCAAGGCGCTTTTGACCCGGCCAGATGGTCTTGCCGTCCAGATAGTTCTCCAAGTTTTCCAAGGTGACCCCGTGCTTGCCGGGGGTGGTTTCAGTGATGGGCATCCGCTGCGGCACGGTGTGCCGGGAGAGTCCCGTCATCTGGCAAATGGTGGGGATAGGGAAGGTGACGAGGCGCTTAGCGCTGCCCGCCTCTCGTATCGCTTGCTCGGCAATGATCCTCGCTGCTTCTGCGATGACGCGTGCCTCTTGTTCAGGGGAGAATGTCATCGAATCAGCCCTCCGTGATAGCGGGTTCAAGCTCGACGGGGGGAAGGGGAAGTCGGCCAGTTTGGCGGACTTCGTCCACCAAACGCTCACACGCTAGCTCGATGATGCGACCGTTACTGGAGCAGTTCGCCTTGGCGATTCGTTCAATGTTGGAGATCAATTCGGGGCGGGCTCTTACGGTGATGTTGGTCTTTTTGGTGCTCATCTTCAGATTCGATTGAATAAAGGCGCGCGGCATCTTCAGCGCACACGAAAAGCACATACACCGCACATTAAATTGACGCAAATCATTTTGTGTGCGAACACGTGCGTGCAATCACAACTCATTTATGGCCAGAGAAATAAAAGATGTGAATCTCACCGTTCGTCTGAATCCAAAGATGGTCGAGAGGTTAGAAGCTCTGGAGAAAGAGAGCCCGCTATCCCGCGCGGAGATCACTCGCCAAGCGCTAGATGCCGTTCTCCGTGCATTTGAAGCCACTGGTCAGATCGAGTTTCCGGTTACGGTAACAAGCCAACTAACGGATCCCCACTCTTCTCCCTACGACCAACTTCCTGATGACGTTGTTAGACGCGTAGTTACGGAGCATCATTATCGGACTGAGCGCGCCGAACGACTTGACGCAGAGCACCGCCAGTTAGTGCAACTGGTCGAAACAAAACCTGGCGAGTTTCTCAAACAGCTCGAAGACTACTGGGAGAGTCCTGAATTCAAGGTGCCTGAGGACGATGACGAGCGAGTCCTCGGCATTCACCATAAGGGCCGCTTTCAGCCGTTCCTAGGTCAGGCAGCGTGCGGATATGCACTTGCCGGGGGACGAGCACCGCTTACACACCGTGACGATTGGGTTCACCTGCTTTCTAGCGGAGGCTGGGGCAACATAATGCGTGTTTACGGGAAGGGCATGCACCCACAAATCCCTAGTGGTGCCCTAGTCGCTCTTGATCCATGGCACTATCTGGATTTCCCAGAGGCAGGACAAGTCGTCGTATACAACACCCCGCACGGGTTCGGCATCGGTGAACTTTACTTCCGCTCGAGCATAGAAGGGGAAAAAGCAACTTCAAAGGGCGTTCCCATCGCTCGCCACATTAATTCCGCCTTTCCTAGGGAGTATCTTCTTCAGCCCGGTGATATCCAATACACCCTTGTCAAGGTGCTGGGGTATCCGGAGATGATCGACCTTAAACGTTGGAGTGAAGCGCGCTGATTAGGGCCATGCTCAACCCCAAGAACAGCATCATGCCTGCGCGTAAAACATTCCGCGTCTCGCGAGGAAATTCCCACCTCACGGTCTATCCCTACGGTGATGGCTGGCGCTTTGCCTGGAGGCGCACGGCGCTCGACAAATGGCAGTACATCACCCGCCCGACGAAGGATGAGGCGAAGGCCACCGCCGAAAAGACGCTCGAGGACATCGAGCAGCGCGGCACCATCTGGACCGCTCTCCCGCCGGCGCGCCTTGCCTTCCACGAGGCGATCGAGCGCGAATGCTCGGTGGCAGACCAAGAGGCCGTGCTGCAGTTCCTCGCGAGCCGGAAGAAGAGCAGCAAGGTGCGGGACGCTGTCACCCGCTTCCTCGCATGGAAGATGGCCGGCAAGGACGCCACTCCCCACCTCGCCCAGGTGAAGCGCGACATGGATGCTCTCGCGGCCGACTTCGCAAACGTGATGCTCACGGACATCCAGATCGGGGAGCTGGAGCAGTGGTGGACCAACCGCACCGGCACCGCGGGCCCGGCGCGTAAGAAGGCGATCCGTGGCTACTTGGTGAACTTCTGGCGATGGGCACTCAAGGACGGCATCGCCGGCAACGAACCCACCACGCTCGCCGACCGTCTCCCTTCGATCGAGGCACCAAAGGGCAAGCTCGAGATCTTCGAGCCCGACGAGCTGCTCTTCCTCCTCTCAATCGTGGAACGGAAGTGGTTTCCGATCGTGGTACTCGGTGCCTTCGAGGGCATCCGCCCGGAAGAGCTCGCTCCCAAGGAAGACAATCCCAAGCCGCGGATGCGGTGGGAGTTCATCGATTGGGAGTGGAACGTCATCCGGATCCCGGCGGAAGTGGCGAAGACCGGACGTGCGCGAATCGTGCCGCTACACCCCGTCACCCGCGCGTGGCTCGAAGCCGCCGGCGCCGGGCCTACCTGGACAGGGCCGATCTGCACGGAGAATCCCACGGAGGTCCACCCACGCGCCACCACGGTGTGGGGGAAGGCGCTCGCGAAGCGCTTTCCCGAGCGGTTTACCAAGTGGCCTCAGGACGCGCTTCGGCACAGCTACGCATCGTATCGGAATGGCGTGCTCCGGAATCTCATCACCGTGGCGGAGGAGATGGGCACCAGCGAGGAGATGCTCCACGGGCACTACCACAATCCACGGACGAGGCAGCAGGGGGAAGCCTGGTTCGATCTCATGCCAGAGGGAGCTGCCACCATCGCGCCGTGGCTGGACCTCAAGGCTGGCTGAAATCCGATTTCGTCCGATGAAACGTTAGGTCGGTATCTGTCGGACCTGTAGAAACGAAAATCGATGCCCATACGGCTCTAAGGGATTCCACCAAGTCAACAATTTCAACGGGTTGCGCGTCTCTCTAAGGATCTAGTGGAGTAATCCGTGGGGGTTCGAGTCCCCCCTCGAGCACCATCTATTGTGAATCAAGGCCCGGAGAAATCCGGGCCTTTTTCGTGGGCGGTGGAAGCGCCCTCGAAGATGTCTGCGGCGCGAAAAATGCCGGCGGAATTTTTCGGGAAGGCGGTAAGGATGGGCGGTCCGCGGGTGAGGATCACGATGACATAGCATTTCATCGTGAAGATCCCCCTCCTCTTTTCCCTCCTCGTGGCGCTGGTGATTTCGTCGGCCAGACTTGGAGCCCAAGACATCACCGCCACCGTCGCGCCGAATCTTCCGGGCCGCGACAACTCCGTGGATATCACGAATACCTCGGGCCAACTGCTTCACTTCTATACGGATCCTTCGCCATCGGTCGCCCGCATGGCGAGTGTGACCGGGGTGGCAGCCGTGGCGGTCTGGCCCTCGCTCGGGACTTTCGCCCCTGACCCCAGCAAGGCGTCGAACCGGATTCATCCCGGCAAGGCCCTGAGGGTCTATCCGAAGACGCTGCCTGCGGGCTCCGTCATCACGATTCCCTTCAGCTATGGGCCGGCGGAAGGACCCACCCACCACGTCCGGGTCACCGTTCTCCAGAGCGCGCAGGTCACGGACATCGTCCAACTCGACCCGACTCCCACCACGGCGGCCTCCGTCCGGTGGAAAGTGTCCTTCGACGAACCGATCGCCGGAGTCACCGCGCAGAACTTCGCTTTCTCGGAGCCCACTTTTCCGGCGACCATCACGAGCGTGGTGCCGACCACGCCCGGATCAAACCTGCATTGGACGGTCACGGCGGCCACGAACTCGGGAGTGGGCTGGCTGGGCCTGAATTGGGCGGGCCATCGCACCGAATCGCCCAGCGTCCTGAATACCTTCACGGGCTTCCACTATGAGTTCCAGAATTCGCCGTTCTTCACGAAGCATCCGGCCAACACCTACGTCAATCTCCCCGGCACCACCACCCTGACCGTCACTGCCGTCCTGCGGGATGACCCGCGCGAGATGAGCTACCAGTGGTACAAGGGGTCGCGCCATGCCTTCCAGTCGGCCACGCTGATTCCCGGTGCCACGGGCACCAGCTACACGCCCCCGGTCATGACCGCACCCGGCAGTGCCAGTTACTTCTGCCGGGCTTCGGTATTCTCCCCATTCACCTACACGGACAGCAATGATGCGGTCGTCACCGGGATCGCGCCAGCCGAGATCTACGAGCAGGACGGGATGTTTGACGGGTCCGCCTTCAAGGGCTACCGGCGGACCTACACCATCGGCGCGCGCGGCACCGACCTTGTTTACAACTGGTACGAGGGTGTCGCACCGGATACCTCGAAGCACGTCGGCACGACGACCACGGGGAGCTTCGAGACTGCGCCACTGATGAAGAACACGAGCTTCTGGGTGCGCGTCAGCAATGCCGGACCCACGGTGGCGGATAGCAGGACGGCCTGGGTGAGGGTCATCGACAAGTATGACCCCCTGGTGGCGACCCTGAGCACACCGGTCGGGACGATTTTCCCGCGCCCGGAAGTCCTGACCGTCCGCGACTCCGATGGTGTGGCCCTTGGAAACAATCACTCGGTCTCGTTCACCATCGAGAGCGAGGCTGGCGGCGCCTCGGCAAGATTCCCTTTCGATGCGCCGCGCGGCATCGGGACTTCGAATGCCAGCGGCAGGATCATTGCCCCCGAGTTCACGGCGAACAACGTGGCGGGCACCTTCCGGCTCATCGCCAGCAACGCGGCGGTTTCCACGTCCTTCACGTGCATCAACCTGCCGACCTTCAATGCCGCCGCCACGGCAGGGCTCACGCGGAAGGTGACCGATGCCTCCTTCGATCTCCTCGCCGCGTCCGGGCCGCAGACCACGGGAGGCAGCTTCAGCGGGCCGGGCGTGAGCGGGTCGAATTTCAATCCGGCCGCCGCCGGTGTCGGCACCCATGAGGTGACCTACACGGTCAATGGCGCGGCGGCGAAATTCACAGTGAAGGTGACGGAAGCGCCGCGTCTGGTGGTGGACCTCGCGACGGACACCACGGACAATCTGGATAACAAGACCAGCCTGCGCGAAGCCGTGGCGCACGCGCGCACTCTCGCGGGTGCGCAGACCATCACCTTTGCCCCCGCACTCGCAGGGCAGACGGTGACACTCACGGACGGGTGGACATCCGGCTACGATACCGCGCTGGTCGCGGTGGGAACGCTCACCATCGATGGTGGCAGCGGAGCGCCCGTGACCCTCGCGCTCAATGCGCCGGGGGCCTCGCGGCGGCTCTTCCTTGTGGAGACAAATGCCTTCCTCACGCTGAAGAACCTGGTGCTGACCGGCGGTGAAATTAGCGCCACCGACAGCGGCGGAGTCGCCTGGAACATCGGCCGCCTCGACCTGCATCGCGTGCGCCTCACCGGCAACCGCGCGAAGAACGGCGGAGCCATCTGCAACCTCAGCACGCTGAACGCCACCGAATGCACCTTTGACCAAAACACGGCGCTCGATGAGGGCGGCGGCATCTTCTCCCTAAATGCCGCGACCACGCTGCAGAACTGCACGATCACCGGAAACACCGCCAAACGCGGCGGCGGCTACCATCACAGCAATGGCTCCGCCACGGTGCAGCACGCGACCATCGCCCACAATACCGCCACGGAGCAGGGCGGCGGGCTGAATCTCTGGGCCTCGGGCCTCACCGCGGTGAATACGATCGTGGCCGGAAACACCGCGCCTGCCGGTGCCGACGTTCACGGGCCGGCACTCGCAGGTGCCTCGTCTAACAACCTGCTGAATCTCTCCGCCACGAATGCAGGCATCCTCGCCGCGTCCAACAGCAATGGCGGCGGCATGCCGACCGTGGCGCTTGCCTTTGGCAGCCCTGCGGTCGATGCCGCCGTCGTCATCGCGGGGATCACCACGGACCAGCGCGGCATTGCCCGTCCGCAAGGAGCGCTGCCGGACATCGGTGCCTACGAGCGCGTGCCCGAGCCCGCCGCCACACCGGCATTCACGGAGGCCGGTGGTGCCTTCGACGGCAGTGCGACGGTGACGCTGGCCACCGCCTCGCCCGCCGCGGTGATCCGCTACACGCTGGATGGCACCACTCCCACGGCGACGCATGGCAGCATCTACACGCAGGCCTTTGCGCTCGCGGAGACGGCCACGGTGCGCGCAGTGGCCTACGGTCCGGGCTACGCGCCATCCACAACGGCCAGCGCGTTCTTCGTGATCCGCGATGGTCTGGCGAGCTGGAGATCCCAGATGGGGCTCGCCTCGGACGGTTCGCAGGACGAGGGGAATCCCTCCGGTGATGGCGTGTCGAATTTGCTCAAGTTCGCCTTCAACCTGGCAAGCCAACCGGCCGACCTTGGGAAGCCAAACGCATCCGTGCTGGCCGCCGATGGTAGCGCCGGCCTGCCTCGCATGGAGCTGGATGAGGAAGGCCGGCTCACGCTCACCTTTGTCCGTCGCAAGGCCGCGAGCCGCCCCGGCATCACCTATGCGGTGGAGGCGAGCAGCGATCTCGTGACATGGACGAAGCTCGGTTTCGCCGCGGCCAGCGTCACGTCGCTGGATGCCGCATGGGAGCGCGTCACGGTGACGGATAGCACCGGAGGCACGCGTCGCTTTGGCCGGGTGAAGGTGCTAACGCTTCCGTCGTATGTGAATGACTTCAGCTCCGGCCCGGGTGCGGCCTCGCTGCGGGGCCATGCGATCTGGACGAGCCAGGGGATCCAGCTCACCGATGAGACGGGCGGAGGTCAGCAGGGTGCAGTCGTGCTGGATGGCCCGGTGACAGGTTCCGGCATGAGCGGCTTCACCGCGCGCTTCACGCTGAATCTCGGCCCGGCAGGTCACGTCAATCCTGCCGATGGCGTGGCCTTCTCCGTGGGTGATCTGGGCACCGGCACCTGGCGCGAGGACGGCCCCGGCACGGCGCGGAACCTGACGATCAGCTTTGACACGTATAACAACGGCGGCGACGGCTCCATCGGGGTCCGGATCTTCCGCGACGGCACGGCGGTGGCCCACAACCCGACGAATCCCTTCACGAACGGGGTCACCGTTCCCGTCGAGGTCCGCTACGACGCGACCGCCGGTGTGAGCGTTGTTTTCAATGGCGTGACGCTTTTCACGGATGTCGCGCTGCCCGGCTTCACGCTACCGGAGGATGGACGCTTCGGCTTCAGCGCCCGCACCGGCGGCTCCACGGAGCGCGCCGTGGTGGATGACGTGGTGATTTTCCCCCACTAGGAATCTGCCGGACTAACACCCCGGCACCCTCCCCGGCCGGTCCGCAGGAAACTGCGGGCCGGTCTTTTTGTTAGAGCGTTTCCAGATTGAGTATTGAGCAGCCGGAGGAGCAGGTAATTTCCCGCCGTGGTCGCGGTGGTGACGCCACCGGAGCAGCAGGTAAAGCGTGCAAGGCCTGCCGTCAGAAGCCCGGGTTTCCAGGACCAACGGTCCGGCCATCCCTCAGCCCCGGCCAACGGCCGGGGTTGGCTATCGACACAGGTCGGCGGCCTGAAGGGCGGCGATAGGATGCAGGCCGGTCAGTCAAACAAACGCCGCCCCCACCCGGACGGCGCGCCTTCACGCATGGCTTTTGCTTCGTGGGCTTCCGACTGAAACCCCTCCGCACGTATCGCGGCCCTTCAGGCCGCCACCCTCACTGCGATGCTTTTCCCGGGCCGTTGGCCCGGGCTGAGGGATGGTCGGGCCTTTGGCCCTCAAGAGCCGAACCCGCAGACGTGGAGAGATGAAGCCTCTGGCCCCGGAGAACTGAACCCGCGGACGTGGTGAGCTGAGGCCTTTGGCTCTGGAAAGCTGAGGCCGCGGAAGAAGTCCGCTACAGGGACATCCTCCGCACTTTCGCCAGTGCGACAACGATGGGTGACTCGGGCAGTCCTAGGACACTCGGGCCGGTCTAATGACCGGCGCTCCCAAGGGGGGCGCTCCCACTAGGATGGCAGCACGCGGGACTTGAACCTCCGGACGGGAAAGTGATGCTGCGGGCCGTCCGATGGAGTCCCGCCCCCACTCTCCAGCCGCGCCCGACGGGTCGCATGCATTCGAGACGACGCGGTGGAGCCTGATCCTCCGCGCCGGTGAGGACGGTTGCGAGGATGCGATGGCAAAGCTCTGCCAGAGCTACTGGTATCCGCTCTACGCCTATCTGCGGCGCTGCGGCCATGCGGTGCCGGACGCGCAGGATCTGACGCAGGGCTTCTTCCTCCATCTGCTGTCCGGGGATATGCTGGCGCGCGCGACGCCGGGGAAGGGCCGCTTCAGGTCCTTCCTGTTAGGCGCGATCAAGAATCACCTGGGCCACGAGCAGCGCCACAAATCTGCGCTGAAACGCGGCGGCGGCGTTTCCTTCGTCCCCATCGACGAGGTGGAGGCGGAGCGACGATTTGCGCTCGAGCCCGCGGGGCCGCTCACGCCGGACGCGCAATTCGAGCGGAGCTGGGCTTTTTCCCTGCTGGAGCAGACGGGCAAGCGACTCGGCGAGGACTACGAGCGTGCCGGCCGTGGCGAGGTCTTCCGGGCACTGCTGCCCTGCCTGGCGGGGAAATTCGACCGCACGGGCCATCGCGAGCTGGGACGGCAGCTCGGCATCAGCGAGGGTGCCGTGGCCGTGGCTGTCCACCGCATGCGGCGGCGCTATGGCGAGTTGCTGCGCGAAGCGATCGCGGAGACGGTGGAGACTTCCGATGAGGTGGAGGCCGAGCTGGCCCATCTGATGAATGTCGTTGCGGGTGTGTAAGAAATCCGCGGGCACCGGTGAGTAGAGAGACAAGCCCGCACCTCCCACGGACCATGCCTCCCCACGATCCGACATCCGCCGATCCGGCCGACACCTGCCCGCTCTGCGGCTCCGCCATTCCACCCGGCGCGCCGCTCGGGCAGTGCCCGCGTTGCCTGCTCGGGTTCGGCGTCGGGATCGGGAGGGGCAGCGGCTTCGGCATCTTCGTGGAGACGGAGGACGACGATCTGCTCGGGGCACCGCAGGTGCGCGGCTTCGGCGACTTCGAGCTGCTGGAGGAGATCGCGCGCGGCGGCATGGGCATCGTCTATCGCGCGCGACAGATCAGCCTCGGTCGCGAGGTGGCGGTGAAAATGATCCTCGCGGGCGAGCTGGCCACCGGGGAGACGGTGCAGCGCTTCCGCAAGGAAGCCGCCGCCGCGGCACGGCTCGACCACCCGAATATCGTGCCGGTTTACGAAATCGGGGAGCACGAGCTGCAGCACTTCTTTTCCATGCGGCTGGTGCTCGGCGGGCGGAATGTCGCGGGCTGGGCTACCGCACTGGACCGCGCCGCAGGAGGCGATGCCCACGGGGCCATCGCGACGATGATGGCGAAGGTCGCGAATGCGGTCGCCTTCGCCCACGACCGCGGCGTGCTGCACCGCGACCTGAAGCCGTCGAACATCCTCGTGGATGAAAACGGGGAGCCGCAGATCACGGACTTCGGCCTGGCGAAGATGATCCACGAGCACGAGCCGGACAACGTGCGGACGCTCTCGCTGGCGGTGATGGGCAGCCCCAGCTACATGGCACCGGAGCAGGCGGATGGCAGGCTCCGTGACGTGACCACGGCGACGGATGTGTATGGCCTCGGCGCGGTGCTTTACGAGCTGCTGTCCGGCAGGCCGCCCTTCACCGGTCTATCGCCCCTCGCCACCGCGCGCATGGTGGTGGATGAAATGCCCGCGCCCCTGCAAGGCGTGCCGCGCGACCTCGCCACGATCTGCATGAAGTGCCTGGCGAAGGAGCCGGGCAGCCGCTACGCCACCGCGCACGCACTGGCGGAGGATCTGGAGCGCTACTCTTCCGGACGCTCCATCATGGCGCGACCGGTCACCGCGCCGGAGGCCGTGTGGCGCTGGGCGCGGCGGCGTCCGGGGATCTCCAGCCTGCTCGCGGCACTGGCGCTCGCGCTGGTCCTCGGGCTGGGCGGCGTCTCCTGGCAATGGAGCCGCGCGGAGGCGGCACGCAGGCACCAGCAGGAGGTGCTAGAGCACCTGCACTGGACCGGCATCGTGCGGGAGATCGATACGAATGCCGGCCCGGAGGCACTTGCAAAACTGGCCACGCTGTTGCGGGCCGAGCCGGGAAATTGGCCCGCCGCGATGCTGGCGATGTCCGTGGTGGACCAGCAGCCTTTCCCCTGCCCCGCCGGGCCACCGGTCACGCTGGACGGACCGCCCGCCACAGCGCCGCGCCTCGCACCGGACGGGAGCTGGTTTGCCGCGGCAGGCAGGGATCGTATTGTGCGGGCGTGGAATGCGGAGAGCGGCGCGGAGATCGCACGGCTGCCGCTGGATGACGCGGCGAAGTCACTCGCCGTCTCGGGCGGACCACTGGCGCTCGCGGTGGCGATGGATGGCGGGCCGCTCTTGGCATGGGAGAGCGCACAGGCTTCACCCGTCGCCTTGCCACGCGGAGGAAAAACCGCGCTCGGTTTCCTGAAGTTCTCCGCGGATGGCACGCACCTGCTCGGGCACTCGGCGGAGTCGGCGGAGGTGTGGTCCTGCGCCGTGCCGCATGTGATGCCTAAGGTGCTCACCGTCGAAGGCGGCGTGCGCAGGGCGGCGATCTCCGCGGATGGATCTCGCGCGCTGGTGTGGAATGCCAGGCACGCCTCGCTCATCGAGGTCGCATCAGGCAGGCGCTTGGTCGAGGTGCATGCCAAGGAGGAGTTCGGAAACGGGGCGTTGGCGGCGGGCGGGCAACGCTTTGCCCTGGCAGACGGTCGCTTCACCGTACGCGTGTGGGATGCCGCCACGAACGAGGCGCGATGCGAGATCGACAGCTCGCCTTCACCCGTGGATCTGGTGACGCTGGATGCCGCGGGCTCGCGCGTGACCCTCACCGTGGGCGGGAACGAGCTCGCGATGTACGAGACGAATTCCGGCGTGAAGACCTCGCCGACGATGAAGCACCTCTACAATCCCACCGTGCTCGTTTCCTCGCCCGATGGCAGCCGCATGGTCAGCTCGGGGCGGGATGGCCAGGTCATCGCGTGGGATGCCGGGACGGGCGAGGCGCTGTGCCATCCCATCCGCTTCGACATGGTGGACAGGGCCGCGGACGTGGACGTCTCGCATGATGGCAAGACGGTGCTCACCACGCAGCGCGCGCGTGCGGGATCGCCAACGGTGATGACGGTGTGGCGCTCGTCCGTGACGCGCCCGCCGCAGCGACAGGTGCCGGGGAAGGTCAATGAGATCGCGATCAATCGCCTGAGCCCGGATGGCAAGCTCGCCTGCCTCAGCATCTCGCCGGATTTCCGCGCCTACGTTTACGAACTCGCCACCGGTCGCGTGGTGCTGGACGAGCCGACGAAGGGCGACGTGTATGGCTTCCACTTTTCACCGGATGGAGCGCGCCTGTATGCGCTCACCGAAAATGGCTGGCTGCACGGGTGGACGCTGGCGACGCGGCAGCCGCTGTGGCCGCCGGTCCACCATCCCGGAGCGATCCGCCCGTCGGCGATCTCGCGCGATGGCACGCGCATCATCGCCGGTCACAATGACGGCCACATCCGCATCTCCGACACCGCCACGGGCAAGCTGGTGCAGACACTGGCTCACCCGGGCGAGGTGAAGGTGCTGCGCTTCGCCCCGGATGGCAGCGACCGCTTCCTCTCCGGGTCCACGGACGGCGTCGCACACGTGTGGAATCTCCACGGGGGGAAGAAGCTCGCGTCTTTCACCCGCCACACCGACGCGATCATCGCCGGAAGCTGGAGCCCGGATGGCAGGCATGTCGCCACCGCCTCCTACGATGGCACGGCCCGCGTCTGGGATGCCGCCACGGGCCGCCCCATCGGTCAGCCGATGCTGCACGCGACGTGGCTGGCCCATCTGGAATACAGCCCGGATGGCAGGCTGCTGGCCACCTCGTGCCGCGATGGCACCGCGCGCCTGTGGGACCCGCTCACCGGCACGCCCGCCTCGCGCCCGATGCACCAGCCCAGCTCCGCCGCCACCGTGCGCTTCACCGCGGACGGGAAGTGCCTGATGGTGCTCGATCACACGGGCTTCAGCTTTTGGGACACCGCCCGGGGCGAGCGCGTGAGCGTCCACCACCCGGGGAACTTCAGCGGCATGGGCTTCGATGCCGAGGGCGTGCGCGCCATCATGTCGCCGGACGGCCGCCAAGTGCACCTCGGCGCGTGGATGCGGGAGGGCCAGCTCTGGGCTGTGCCCCAGCCACGCGGTGCGGTCCCGCCGTGGTTCCCGGATCTGTTAGAAGGCCTCGCGCTTCTCCACGAACAGGGCAATGCCATGAGAGTCAGCGACATCGGCCGCATCCTTCTGCTGAGGCAGCGCCTCGCCGCCTCCGCCGCCACGGACGAGTATTCCATCTGGGCCCGCAGGGTGCTCGCGCTGCCGGCGATCACAGCCGAGCCCGGGCAATGAGCCGCCCTCGCGAGGGGGAGAACTTTCCGGAATAAAATCCCGCGTTTCCGGTAAGGTTATGCGCTGGACCGCTGAGGACTTGAGCAAATCAAATCGCCTCATCTCTCCAGCACATGACTGCTTTCCCCCGGTTCCCCGCATCACGATTCCTGCCCGGCTGGCTGTCGGCCCTCGCCATGACGGCGGGCCTGCATGCCGCCAATCCCGACCTGAGATACCACCTCAGGTCGAATGAAGTCACCTTTCCCCCGAACTCCAACTACGCGACGGCACTCGCCGATGTGAACCACGACGGGAAGCTGGACATGGTGCGCACCATCCACAGCTCCCAGGTGGCGGTCGCGCTTGGAACTGGTACCGGCACCTTTGGCACCGCCACCTTCTTCAACACCGGGGACTCACCCACCCAGGTGAAGGTCGCGCGGGTCAATGGCGACGCGCATCCCGACATCATCGTGGGAAACCTGGGGGACGCCACGATCAGCGTGCTGCTCGGGGACGGCAATGGCGGCTTCCTGCCGCAGCAGGTGACCGATCTGGGATTGCGTGCCGTCTCGATGGAGATCGTCGATTTCAATCAGGACGGAAAGGCCGACATCATCGCCACCGGCTACCTGAATCACGCCATGGAGGGACTGGTCACCACGCTGACCGGCAATGGCGATGGCACCTTCACCCAGAGGAATACCTTCGATGCCTCCGCCCGGACGCGCTACACCATGACCCGGTCGCTGAGCGTCGCCGACCTGAATGGCGACAGCCGGCCGGACTTCGTGGTCAGCGCGCCGAACGGGGGCAGAACCGTGATCAGCTTCCTCAACCAGGGGAACGGCACCTTCGCCCGCCACCGGGAAATGCAGATGCCGGGACCGACCGGACGCACCGCGCTCGGGGACTTCAATGGCGACGGCAAGACCGACCTCGCCGTCCTGCTGGTGGCCGACGAGAGCGGCAATCTCCCTGCCGGCCAGAATGTCGGCGTGGTCATGGGAAATGGCGACGGCACCTTCGGCTCCATCTTCAACAATGGGACCGTTTATGGCGTAAACGGGGTGGCCATCTACGGGGCGGGGCCTGCGAATGACACCTTCGTGCCGGCACATGCCAGCCTGCTCGCCACAAACATGGACGGCGACGGGAGAGCGGATCTCGTCTTCTGGGCAGACTCCTCCGTGGTCCTGGAGAGCTACGCCGTCATCCTGCGCGGACAGGCGGATGGAAGCTTCACCTTTGGCACCCGCAAGCCCCTGAACAGGGGCGGCTTCCAACTGAACACGGGAGACCTGGACGGGGATGGTGCGCAGGACATCGTGTCCTCGCTGGGCAATAGCATCACGGAGATGCTGCTGACGCATGTGGTCCCGCCGCAGTTCACCAGCGCGCCATCGGTGTCCCTCAGGGTTCATTCGCCCCTCACCCACAGCATCACGGCCAGCGGGACCCCGGCTCCCGTCATCACCATGACGGGAAACCTGCCACAGGGGGTGAACTTCAATCCCCAGGGAGCCCTCATCGGGAATCCCGCCTCGGGCACCGCGGGGACTTATCCGCTCACCTTCACCGCGCGGAATGAATTCGGCCAAACGGCGACGCAGTCCTTCGAGCTGGTCGTGACCGCCGGGGCCGTCCCGCCTGCCATCACCAGCACGAATGCGGCCACATTCCAGGTGGGGATGAACTCGCAGTTCAACATCACGACGACCGGGGATCCAGCGCCGGTGGTCCAGGTGAGCGGCACCTTGCCGACGGGGATCACCGCCGGCTACAGCGACCTCCACGGGACCGCGGCGCTGGGCTCGGAAGGCACCTACCCGCTCACCATCACCGCACGGAACGACTTCGGCGAGACAGTCACGCAAGCATTCACCCTCTACGTGGTGCAGGAGGATCTGACGGTCACCACCGCCGTGGATGAGGACGATGGCAGCCCGGATCCCACGCTGGGGACGGGCCGCAGCCTGCGGGAAGCGATCAATCGCGCGAACAGCTTCACCGGCCCGCAGACGATCACCTTCTCCCCCGCGCTGGCAGGGCAGACCCTGCAGGTGACCCAGTCGACCAATGGCACGGCATTCACCGTAACCAAAAACCTGACGATCCGCGGCTTGCCCGGTGACGAAGGCATCACCCTGGACGGCAACGGCGGATCATTCCGCATGTTCATGGTCAATGGCAACCTGGCCATCTCGGACCTGACGATCTCCGGATGCCATGGGGACTCCGGTTCCGCCGTCTTCAACTCCGGCACGCTCCTGATCGAGCGCTGCACCCTCCGGAACAATCGCTCCGCGAGATCGGGAGGTGCGATCTTCAACTCCTGGGAAAAGAACGCACGCATCGTCAACTGCACGATCACGAACAACCACACCCTCCTCAGCGGCGCCATCGACAGCCAGGGACGCGCGGAGATCGTGAATACGACCATCTGCGGCAACACCGCCGACCGCATCGCGATCCACGCGGCAGGATTGTCCAGCTCCGGCTCGGCCAACTGGGTCACGCTCACGAACTCGATCGTGGTCAACAACACGAACGCCTACAACGGCAACGCCTCGGACCTGAGCGGACATGCGCTGACCGCCGCCAGCTCGCACAACCTCATCGGCACCGGCGGCTCGTCAAACCTGACTGACGGTGTGAATGGAAACATCGTCGGCGTGACCGAGCCCGGTCTGGGAGAGCTGGCCGACAATGGCGGCCCGACCCTCACCTTCGCGTTGCTGGAGGGCAGCCCGGCGGCAGACGCGGGCACCGTGACCGGGGCTGCCGCGACCGACCAGCGAGGCAGGCCGAGGGTGCGCTTCACCGGCGTGGACATCGGCGCGTATGAGCGCGGGCTGGAGAGCTACGGGACCATCCTCACCGCGGGCAATGCCGAGTGGTATCTGGGACCGGTGGCGATCGGCAGCGAGCTGCGCGTTTACCGTCAGGAGCCGGGCCAGCCCGCCGTCTGGATCGGCGGGGGCTTGGGCGAGGAAATCGGCAAGGCTGCCACGGGCACGGTGCTGGTGCGCCGCGCGGATGGAAGCGTGGAAGCCCGGGCGGGATCAGCGACGGGAGCAGGCAGCGCCTGGCAGGTCATGGCGCATGTCATTGCCGGGGATGGAGCGACGTGGTTCCTCCTCAATGAAGGCGGCACAGCCGATCACGCGGTGTATCGCTGGGCAGAGGGTGACGGACCCGTTTTCGCGGATGCCTCCGGCGTGCAGCTTTATCCCCGTGCGAATGGCGAGGTGCTGCTGAGAAACGCCGCCGGGAATTGCTACGAGCGGATCGGATCTGCGGACGGGATCGGCAGTGTCTGGCAGGTGCTCGCGCCTTCGCTGGTCGTCACGACGCTGGTCGATGAGGACGATGGCGCGAGCGTCCCGGAGCTGGGCACCGGCACCAGCCTGCGCGAGGCGCTCTACCACGCCGAGAAACGCGCGGGCACGGACGTCATCACCTTCGCGCCGGAGCTGAGCGGCACCATCACGATGTCCACGCAGTGGAACAACGCGGGCACGGCGAGCGCGATGGAAGTTTACAATCATGACGTTGCCATCGTGGGCCCCACTTCCGGATCGCGCATCACGCTGGCGATCGCTCCGGGGGTCCAGCTCCGGCATTTCCATGTCTCCTCAGGCAGCTCGCTGCGGCTGGAGAATCTCACGCTGACCGGCGGCCGGACCATCGACCATGGGGGTAGTATCTGGAGCCACGGCGCGCTGACCGTGCGCGGCTGCACCTTCACGGGAAACCATGCCGGCACCGAGGGCGGCGCGATCCAGAGCTGGGGAGAATCGCCGCTCTTCCTCGCGGAAAACTCGACCTTCACCGGGAACACTTCCGCCAATCATGCGAGCGCCCTCGGCATCGGAGCCACTCAAGCAACGCTGCGCCACGTGACCATCAGCGGGAATACCGGCCCGAACGGCCCGCTTTGGATCTACCAGACGGCCGTGACGATGGTGAACTCCATCCTCGCCGGGAACAGCACCGACGGTGTGGTGACATCCGGCGGCAATGGCAGCGGGACCTTCTCCGCGCAATCTACGAACAATCTAGTAGGTGCGGGCGG
Source organism: Luteolibacter flavescens (assembly GCF_025950085.1). NCBI lineage: Bacteria > Pseudomonadati > Verrucomicrobiota > Verrucomicrobiia > Verrucomicrobiales > Verrucomicrobiaceae > Neoluteolibacter > Neoluteolibacter flavescens. The sequence goes on along the minus strand of NZ_JAPDDS010000006.1, from coordinate 58,055 downwards.
CAGCGGCGGGCTGGTCAATGGCGTGAAGGGAAACCTGACCGGCGTGACCGCATCCCAGCTCCGCCTGGACATCCTGTCCGACAATGGTGGCCCAACGCCAACCATGGCGCTGCGGCCCGGCAGCATCGCGAACAATGGAGGAATCTCCATCCCCGGGACGCGCATCGACCAGCGCGGCGTGGCACGTGCCGGAAACACCGGCCTGCTGGGGCACTATTACGCGCTGGCAACGACGCCGACCACCACCCTGCTCACCGCGCCCGGCGCGCTGGAGGCACTGACTCCGGTGGCCACCCTCTCCACTCCGCGCATCGACTTCGGCGCGGGCACGGAGACCACGGCGGGCGATGGCAGCGTGCTGGATCGCGGCGAGTCGGGCGGGAATATCTTCGGCGGACTCGGCATCCCGCTCGCCGTGGACAATGTCGCCGCGCTGTGGACCGGCTTCATCACCGTGCCGGAGACGGCCACCTACCGCTTCACCACGCGGAGCGACGACGGCTCCGTGCTCGCCATCGATGGCAATGTGGTGGTGGACAACAATGGAGCCCACTCGGTGCGGAATGTGAGCGGCACCGTGCAGCTCACCGCAGGCCGCCATGCGCTGTGGATCGGCTACTACGAGGCCGCGGTCGGAGCCGCCATGCAGGTAAGCTGGGAGCAGATAGACGGCACCGCGCCCTTCGCACGGCAGATCATTCCGCCACAGGCGCTCTCGTGGGGAGACGCGCCGGACATCGGCGCATTTGAAAGCGGATCCAATGCACCGGCTACTCCCCTCGATGACTGGCGCTTCCTGCACGGACTGGCGGCAAATGGTTCGCAGGACAACGGCAGCCCCTCCGCCGATGGCGTGGAGAACCTGCTGAAGTACGCCTTCAACATGGCTCCGGATGCCGGTGATCTGGACAGCGCGAACCTGAGCGTGATGCCCGAAGGCGGCAGCGCCGGACTGCCACGCATCTACCCGGATGCGCAAGGCAGGCTCGTGATCGAATTCGTCCGCCGCAAGGCCGCCAGCTCGCCCGTCATCACCTACACCGTGGAGACAGGTTCGTCGCTCGACGCGCTGCATGCGCTGGAGATCGCACCCGTCGCCACCGTCTCCATCGATGGAACTTGGGAACGCGTGACCTTCATCGACCCCGCGACCGGGCCGAAGCGCTTCGGCCGCGTGCGCGTCACCACGTTCTGAAAAACGCTGTAGGCATCACTCCCCGGCGAGGTCTTCGAGCGGATAGCTCCAGATCTCGCTGAGGGTGGGGTGATACCACTGCACGCGGAGCAGGTCGCGAGCGGTGGCACCGAGTGTGATGGCGATGGCCATGCCGTGGATGAGTTCGCCCGCGTCCTTCCCCACGCACTCGGCACCGAGCAGCTTGCCGGTGGAGACGTCGGCCCAGGCTTTCACGTAGCCATAGGTCGCACCCATCAGGATCGAGCGGCCATGGTCGTCGAAGGGATACGTCGCCGACTTGATGCGGATGCCGCGCTTCTCCGCGTCCGCGGGCGTGATGCCTGCGGAGGCGACCTGAGGGTCGGTGAAGGTGACGCCTGTGAGGTGGTCGTAGTCGATCGGCTCGGCGGGCCTGCCCGTCGCGTGCCGTGCCGCGAGCTCGCCCTGCATCACCGCGAGATGGACGATCTCGTGCGGGCCCGTGACATCGCCGCCGGCATAGACGGCGGGATTGCTCGTCCGCTGGTGTTCATTCACGGTGATCATGCCGGACTCGCCGGTCTTCACGCCTGCGGCTTCCAGGCCGAGGCCGTCGAGCGCGGGCCGTCGTCCGAGGGCATTCAGCAGGTGCGTGGCGCGGGCTTCGCAGGCTTTCCCGTCGCAGTCGTAGGTGACCACGACCTGATCGCCCTCCCGACGGATCCCGCGGATGGCGGTGCCGGTGTGCAGCTCGATGCCCTCGTCGCGGAAGGCCTGCGTGACCACAGCGGCGGCATCCTCCGAGGCATTCCGCAGGATGCGCCCGCTGCGCTGGATCTGGATGACGCGCGATCCCGCACGACGGAGAAACTGCGCCAACTCGCAGGCCACGATGCCGCCGCCGAGCACGATGACGGACTCCGGCAGGAAATCGAGATCCAGCACATCGTCGCTCGTCCAGTGCGGCGTCTCTGCCAGCCCCGGAACGTCCGGCACATTCACCACCGAGCCCGTGGAGATCATGAAGTGGTCCGCCGTGATGCGGTCGCCGGAAGGCTCCAGCACCACGGTCCTTTCATCCACGAATCTCGCGCGCTCGCGGATCAGCGTGAAGTGGTCCGCCTCGAGCTGGCCGCGGCGATAGGAGCCGAAGTCCTCGATCACCTCGCGCTTTCGCCGCTGCATCGCGGCCATGTCCGCGCGCGCCTCCGGGATCACCAGTCCGAATTCGCGCCCGCGCTGCGCCAGGTGCAGCACCTCGGCGGAATAGATCAGCGTCTTCGATGGCATGCAGCCGCGCAGGATGCAGAGGCCGCCCAGGTGCTCTGCGCCATCGATGATCGCCACATTGTCGCGAGCCTCCCGTGCCACACGCGCCGCCGCATAGCCCGCGCTGCCACCACCGATCACCACGAAGTCGAAATGCCGCTCACCCGCCATCCCCTACCCTCCACCATCCCCGCGTCCGCACAACCGGAGGATGCGGCGGCTTCATCCATCCTTGCAAACCCGGCCGGGAGATATCATCCGTGATGGGAAGCAGAGGATTAGGAAGGCAAATGCGGAATCGGAAAGAAATCATCATCCGGATCACTCTCGCGGTGGTCGTCGGCTCCGTGTGGGGAATTCTCTACACGCAGATCGAGGACACCAACTTTCGAAACCGCATCCTCTATCTTTACGTCATCATCGTCTCCGCACTGCAACTCGTGTGGTTTTACCACGAGAAGAAGAAGAAGAAGCGGAAAGCTGCCGGCCCCCTGCCTGAGAAACCACCCTCAGCCCCCGAGAGGGAGCGCAAGGTCGTCATCTCCGACGAGTAAGTGCAGCGCCCATGGGAGCGTTGGCCATCAGACCGGCCCGGACAATCCCTGACTGCGCGCATCGACCCACTCCCAGCCGCCGCAGGCGGAGCGCTGACTTTAGTCGGCGAGTGTCTTGGCAGCAGACCGCCGCGATATGGCTTCGCCGCACGCGGAGCGATGCGGACCACGATGGCCGCAGGTGAAGCCCAGCTCCTATGGTCACTTCGCCCGCCCGTCCAAGCCGGCTAAAGCCAGCGCTCCCGGCTCCGCCGATCCTTGTGCTGCCCTAGGAGCACGCGGCCAACGGCCCGTTTCGACAAATCGACAGCACATCACCATCCGTCACCCAAAGGCGGGAAAACACACCGAAAAAGACACACTCGCCCACCCGGCGGAACAACTCAAGAATCGTCACCTCCCATCTCCAATATTGTCCTTTTTGCATGTCTGGAAAGATGTCATGTCCCTCGCCATGAATCTCCGTTTCCTCTGTCGGCTCTTGCCCGTCCTCGCCCTCTTCATCACCGCCGACATCGCCTCGGCCCAAGGCGCCAAGGGCAAGCCTGCACCGATCACCGCAAAGGAAGTGGCCATCCATCCGTGGACCGCAAACCGGCGCGAGATGAAGATCGATCCGAAGATGAAGGGCATCTTCGACGAACATCGCGTGACCGTCACCGCAGGCAAGCAACAGACACGCATCCGCATCAAGGGTGAGATGAAGAATGCCGGCGGCAACGTCGATGGATCCCCGGTGCTGCACCTCGGCAAGATCGCCATGGTCCCCTATTCGCCGCGCTCCGGCACCATCAAGGTCGGCGTTTCCTCCGCCGAGGACAATGCGCGCTACCTCATCGTCATGGAAGTGGGCGAGGAGAAGCTCAAGACCGAGTTCATCGATCTGAAGGAGAAGATGGATTACAACTGGAGCATCTCCGGTGACGGCAGCCAGATCACCTACAGTGTCTTCCAAGGCGGGGAGAAGAAGTGGTCGCTCACCGCACCCGAAAGCGAGATCAAGGCATTCGGCATCGGCACTTTCACCCGCTTCGAAGGACAAAAGACGGAAGTCGATTTCACCATCGACTGATCCGGTCACCTCCCCTGGGAGCGCCGGTCATTAGACCGGCCCGAGTCATACTCGAATGCTGTTTTCATCAACCACTGATGAAACTGAGGAATCAGAGATTCCCTCGCCCCTGTGATCATGAGTTCCCCAGAGCGCGTTGCCGGCGAAAGCGCCACGCGAGAAAAGCGCCCCACGGAATCGCGAAGAGCAGCATGAGGAACCAGTAGCCGATGGATGGCCCGAACTCCTCCAGCGACCACGCCTTCGCGAAGACCTGCCCGTCCTCCGATGGCAGGCGGGCGGTGATCGTGAAGAAGTAGAGGTCCCGCTCATTCTCCCGGTCGAACTCCCCGACATACTTCAGCGCACCGCTCCCGCTGAGGATGCCTCCCTCCCACGGGCCATAGTGGCCGACCAAGGTGTCCCGATGATTCATCGAACGGCACCATGCGAATGCAAGGAATGCCAGGATCAGCACGCCGAACCAGAAGGACTTCCATCGGCAAACCGGACGCATGGCCACTCAAGCACGGTACCGGCCGCGCGGCATTTGACGAGCCGGGATGATTCAGGCGTCGGGAAGGACGTCCTTCCCGTCAAAGCCATCGCCGGAGATCAGCGAGGTATCCGCGGGATCCACGGGGACGAAGCGCACCGCATCCGCGATCACGTGCTCGTCCGCATCGTTCGTCAGCGTCACCCTGCCCTCCGCGCCGAAGTCGAATGCGAAGGTGCCCAGGTCCACCCACTTCCCGCCGTTCTCCTCCTGGTTCCGCCTCACGGTCGTCTCCCCGCCCGCGTGACGGATGGTGAAGGGTGCATCCGTCGCGCGGTTCCAGTGCGAGGTCCAGCGCGCCTGCACCTTGTAGTTGCCCGCCGCCGGGATGTAGGGGCGGAATTCCGCCGTCGAGTCACCCGTGCCCGCCACCGCGAAGGAGAAGCTCGCCCCGTGGCGCTGGTCCACCTCCGTGCTCGTGCCACGCGTCCAGCTCCCACGCAGGCGGGCACCCGGGCTGTCATTATCTACTAGAATGATCGTACCTGGCTTCACCAGCGAGGTGCCCGTGATGCGGAATTCATACGTGCCCGCGCCCGCAGTCAGGTGCACCGCCTTCTCATCCGCCCCCTCGTAGCCCAGGCCCTTCACGCCCGGACGGTAGGCCCCGCCGCTCCACACCGGCACGCCGCCCTCGGTGATCGTGGCATTCCCCACCCTCGACACCGGCACGTGGATCACCGCGCTCGCATTCGCAGGGACCGTGCACGTGAAGGTCACCTCCGTCGGCGAGACCACCTGCCACTCGCTCGCGATGCGGCCATAGGGAGAGTCGAAGTGTGCCTTCGCCGAGGTGAGATCGCCCACGATCTCCGGCTGGATCACGATGCGCTTGAATGCCGTGGAGCCCGGGCGAATCCCGGCCACATACTGGTAGAACCACGCGTCGAGGTTCCCCGCGAGGATGAGCAGCGCCTCGCTGTTCATCGAGGCATCACGCGTGTCGCCGTCCCAGCGTTCCCAGATCGTCGTCGCTCCCTTGGAAAGCATGTAGCCCCAGCTCGGCCGCGCGGTGCGCGTCGCGATGGTCCACGCCACATCCGAGCGGCCCTCCTCGCCCAGCACCTGCATCAGCCACTGCATGCCGATGAGGCCCACGGTGAGATGCCCGTGGTGCTTCACCATGATGTCATCCACCAGCCGCGCCAGCACCGCGGGCCTGTCCCCGTCCGGCACCAGGCCGAATTTCAGCGCCAGCACGTAGGCGCACTGCGTGTCCGACTCATAGACATGCGTCGTCTCATCGTAGAAGCGCGCGTTGAAGGCCACCTTCAGGTTGTTCGCCAGCTCGAAGAAGGTCGCGGCATCCGCCGTGCGGCCCAGCGTCGTCGCCAGCCGCTGCATGATGCGGTAGTTGTGATACTGGTAGGCGGACGAGATCAGCGCGGAGGAAGTATTGCCGTTGTTGATGCCCGAGGTGATCGTGGAGACGTCGCACCAGTCGCCGTAGCTCGCGCCGCGCAGCGTGCCGTCCTTCTCCTCGTGGCGGCGCATCGCCAGCACCCACTTCCGCATCGCCTGGTAGTGCTTCGCTGAAATACGAGGGTTCCCGTAGAAGTCCCCGATCCACTCCGGCAGGATGGTGAAGACGCTCGCCCACTCCACACCATCGCCCCAGTTCCAATACATCGAGACGTCGGGAATGGAGCCGTCCCCGCGCTGCGAGCGCGCCACGTCGTCCATCCACTTCGAGTAAAAGGCCGCCACGTTGAAATTGTAGGCACCGCTCTCCGCGTCCTTCGCCGGATCGCCCATCCACGACTGCCGTTCATCGCGGTCCGGGTCCATCGGCGCGCTCCGCAGGAACATCCGCAGGCCGCGCTTCACCGACCGGTGGATGTCATTCAGCAGCTCGTCCGAGCACTCGAATGCCCCGGCGTCCTCCACATCCGTGCTGATCACCAGCCCCTCGAAATTCGCGAGCACGGGTGCCTCCGGCAGGCCGCTCACCTCGAAGCGCCGGAAGCCCTGCCCCTTGAAGCGCGGCGTCCACACCTCCACGCCCTCGCCCTTGAAGGTGTAGCGGTCCGTGCACAGCGCGCTGCGGTTGTCCGCGATCTTCAGCGTGCCATCCGCATTCAGGCTATACGAGCTGGTCATGCTCACCGTGGTGCCCACCGGCGCGCTCGCCTTCAGGCGGATGGTCCCGTAGAAATTCTCGCCCATGTCCACGATGTACTTCCCCTCCGTGGGATTCGTAATCGCCACCGGCTCGATCACGCGGACCACGCGCATCGGCTCGATCATCTGCGGCGCGACCTGCGGGCCCGGTGCCGTCACGGCGGTGGCCGCCGCCCACGCCGAGTCATCGTAGCCCGCCGCCGCCCAGCCCGGCATCTCCTTCCGCGCGTCGTATTCCTCGCCGTCGTACTCGTTGTTCGCGGTGATGGGGCCGTCGTCGGTCATCTTCCACGTCGGGTCGCTCTTCACCACCGTCGCCCTCGTGCCATCGGTGTATTCGATGTCGATCTGCAGCAGCAGCTTCGGGAAGCCGAAGTGCTGCGTGGGTGCCGGCTCGCTCAGCCGCGGCGCGTGGAAGCGCCCGTTCCCCAGCACCACGCCCACCGCATTCGCATCCGGCCGGATGCGGTCCGTCACGTCAAAGGTGACGTAGTAAGCCGTCTTCGAGTAGTCGGACAGCGCCGGGTCCATCACATGGTCGGACACCTCCTCGCCATTGAGGAAGAGATCGAAGAAACCGAGCCCGCACACATACGCCGTGGCACGCGCGATTTCCTTGTTAGAATCGCTGGTGAAATCCTTCCGCAGGTAGCGCGCGGGATTCCGCCCGTGGAGCGTGCCCCACGGCGCCATGCCAAAGCCGCCCAGCGGCATCGCCGCGCTCCACGTCTTGCCGTCCGTGCTCGCCTGCCACCGCGCGTCCGTGTGGATCTCCATCGGTGCCGCATTCGCGAAGTCCATCTTCAAGCCCGCGATGAGGCCCGCGGGATTCGCACCGGTGCCGATATTCGACGCGGTGATGGTGATCACATTCTCGCCCGCCCGCAGCAGCGGCGCGATGTCGAAGCGGCCCGGGTGAGTGAGATCGCTGCCCTCGCCCGCCTTCGTCCCGTTCACGGATACCTCGAAGCCATTGTCCGCAGCGACCGTGAAGCTCGCCCGGGTAGGGGCCTCCACCAGCGTGAAGCTGCGGCGGAAGTGCCGCGTGCCCACCGGCGCGCTGCTCGCCGGGCTGCCCTCGGGGAACCAGATCCACTGAGCCCTTGCGATCCCCGCATGCCACGCAGCGCTCTCCTGCCCGATCCACTCCCCGGACCACGACGGGATGCCGGTGGCAAAGGTGGCCGTCTCGCTCCACGCCGAGGCCGCGCCCTCCGCATCCCAGATCCGCGTGCGCCATTCGTAGCGCCGACCCGGCTCCAGCGCCGGCCCCGCGTACGGGATGTGGATCGATTGCGAGGACATCACCTTCCCCGAGTCCCACACGCCATCCACCACCACCTGATACGCCGACTGCGTGTCGCCGCGGACGTCCGACGTCATCCACCAGCTCAGCCGCGGCTGCGCCACCTCCACGCCCGTCGGATTTGCCAAGTCCTCGCACCTCAGCTTCGTGACCGAGGGTGCCGCATCCACGACCGCCGATCCGGCGAGCGTCGTGGCGAGGAAGGAGACGAGGTATCGTGGCATGGCGGACGGGGGATGGGTTCAGAAAGCGAGGAAAGGATGCAGCGGGAGCGGGCGGCAAGAGACCGGCCCTGTCCTTGCGGGTGCGGATGCGACCCCTTGATCCCACAGGTTTTCAGGGATTTCGCCTATTCATCCTCCTATCACTCCGACACGTCGCGCGGAATGGAAAACTTGGAATTTGGCATGTATATTCTGGCGAAATGGATCTTAGTTTACCTCCGCGTCCCCCGGTCATCCGGGATCTTGAATACGCATGTTTTTTCGATGAAAAGACGCCTTTCTCTTTTCCAAGAGACGCCATCCCATGGCTAGCCATCAAACAAACCATGTATTCCTTGGCAAACTTATTAGACCTACAAAAATACCTAGGCTCTCACCATTTCTCCCCTGTCTCCTTCACTGACCTCCAGCCTCCCACCAGCTCTCGGCCCAGGCAGAGGCAGCAGCTTTTCTCCGGCAGGAGCATCGGCTCACAGCCCCGGCAGGGGCATCGGATATTAGCCGGTGGCGTGAGCCACCGGATCCGCGTCGCCAACGAAAACACAAGCCCCGGCAGGGGCGACAGAAGCCCCCATCCCCGATCGCCCCCACTAGGAACACCCTACCGGCCGCATCCGCCGACCCTGCCGGGGCGGCATACATCATTGCCCAGATACCCGGTGGCTCACGCCACCGGCTAATATCCTGAGGTCCCCACCGGGACAAAAATCCCCTCACTCCAATCACTCCAATCACTCCAATCACCCCAATCACCCCAATCACCCCAATCACCCCAATCACCTTCCTTCGCGACCTTGGCGTCTTGGCGGTTCATCATCCCCCCGTCCCGACTTCTTCCTTTCGTCAATTTCGCCCGTTTCGTTGTCGCCATATCCCTCCGCAGCAAGCTGCACGCCCCCGGAGATGCCCACGGGCCGCTCTCATGTCCTTCACCGATCACCGCGCACAATTTCCCACCGTTCCCCCTACCACTTTCCATAGTAAATCACGCCACAAACCCCTGATTTCCCAATCTTTGCCTTGGCACCCTTGAATTTCGCGCGCAAATCCATCCAAGAAGCCTACCTTCTCCTGCGTTCAGACCTGTGACCTCATGACTGAAGAATCCGACTACGTCACCCCCAGCCGCCCCCGCCGATTCGGAGCCGGAGCCTTCTCCATTTCCGTCATCATCCACCTCGTCTTCCTCATGCTGGCGGTCTTCTACTTCGTGAAGTGGGTCGAGCCCCCCGAGGAAAAAATCGACTTCCTCCCCGGCGGCGGCGGTGGTGGCGGCAACGAGGGCCAGACGGTCAGCAAGATCAAGGCGCAGCAGCGCATGATGACCTCGCCCGCCCTCTCGAAGCGCATCGCGGTCGCTGGACCCGCCTCCTTCTCCCTGCCGGACGCTTCCCCTGACTTCGCGAGTGCCTCGATGCCCATGGCCATGTCCGACGCCAGCTCCGGCTCCGGCGGTGGTGCCGGCGGCGGCCGCGGCACCGGCATTGGCAAGGGCTTTGGCTCCGGCAGCGGCATGGGCAGCGGCCCCGGCGTCGGCCAGGGCTTTGTCTCCACCTCCGTCTTCGGCGGCAAGCAGGACCGCTCCGACGCCCTCGCCGGACACCTCTACGACTTCAAGCAGGACGAGAAGGGCAAGGCCGTTGAATACGATATCGGCAATGCCCAGCACTTCATCACCCGCGCCCACGACCTGCAGAACCGCCGCTTCCGCGACTCCGCCTTCCGGAAATTCTTCAAGGCGCCCGACACCCTCTACCTCACCCAGCTCGCCATCCCCCTCCGCCCCGCGGACGAGGGCCCGGCCCTCTTCGGCGCCGGCGACAAGATGAAGCCCTCCGGCTGGCTCGCCCACTACCGCGGCAAGATCAAGGCGCCCCGCACCATGAGCTTCCGCTTCGTCGGCTCCGCGGACGACTACATCGCCGTGCAGGCAAAGGGCCGCCTCCGCCTCGTGGCCGCCCGCCCGGAGCTCCAGGCCCCCGTGCAGGACAAGTGGGAGCCCGCCGCAGGCAGCGACGCCTACCCCGGCCCGATGGGCACGCTCGTCTTTGGCGACTGGATCCAGGTCCGCGCCGGTGAAGAGCTCGAGATGGACCTCGCCATCGGCGAGCGCCCCGGCGGCGTCGTCGGCTTCCTCCTCCTCGTCGAGGAAAAGGACAAGGAATACCGCACCGCCGGGAATGGCCGCCCCATTCTCCCCATCTTCACCACCGAGGCCATCGTCGATCCCATCCGCGAGCGCATCACCAAGGGCTTCCCCGATTGGGAATTCGAGTGGGACAATGTCCCCGTCTTCACCAACCGCAGCGGCCCCGACCCGCTCGCCGATCCCTTCCGCTGATACCGGACCGGGAAAGCAAAAGCACCAGGCTCACCAAAGCGGCGACAGCAATGTCGCCGCTTTTCTTTTCCCGCGCCGCAGGCGGAGCGCTGGCTTCAGCCAGCGAGCAACAAGATCGGATCACTACACCCTGCGATCTTTTCCAATCAGATGATGTTGTCTAAGGTTCATCCAAATTCCGCGCACCGGAAGCATTCTTGATAATATTCAGCGTCCCGTTGACTCGATGATTCCGTCGATCGACGTAGATCCCCAACTCAATCAATCCATATTCTCCAGTATCACTTTTAAAGGCAATGTATCGTCTCAGCATGGAAGGCCACTCCTCATCATCCTTGGATGCTTCATATTTGAGATTCCCGACATAGCCGGAATCCGGAGCAATGACCGGAAACTCGATGCCACAGTCCACGATCTGCGCACCCTCGACGCTCAATCCAATCTTCCAATCGAATTTCTCACCTAGGACAGGCACTTCCACAGCCCGCACCGGATCCAAAACCAAAGTTCCCAGACCTGCCACCGGGACCCTGATTGATCCCTCATTCCAGGCAAATGAAAGGCGTGGCGAATCTATCTTCTCAAGACGGGCAGCTCCTTCCGGCACCATGAGAAAAACCACGGGATTTGCCACGTCCGGAAGGTGAGGCTGAGGAACCCCACCATAACCAAAACTACGACCATCGCTCAGGACATCGCGATAGCCTCCTTTCCCCAGGGGCCCCACTATCAAAATCATGCCAGCCCGGCGGCCAATTGAGAAAGACCCGTCACTCTTTGTGACGACCGATGAATTGAAGGAAACCTGCTTCGGTCCACTGAAGATGTACGATCCCGAAAGGACCTTATATTTCACATCAACATCCCCCAATGGAGCACCATTCTCGTCAACAACCTTACCGTGAAACTCGATGGGGACATTCTGCATCCTCACAAATGCCCGAACCTCGCTCCCACTGAACCATGCAAACATGAAGACGATACCGATAATCGTACATATCAAAAAAGCGAATTTCTTTATGACCCTATATTGGATGTTCATGTCTTCAATCGCCTAAGGCCGTCGAGCCCCGTGGGGTACACCTCATTCTAGCCCCCTCACTTCTCCCCCACCATCCGCGCTGTCGCCGCAGGAATCTTCACCTTGCCCTTCAGCGCCGGGTAGAGCGTCGCCAGCTTTTCCTCATTCACCGTCGCCGTATCCGCGAAGACCCAGCGCTCGCCGCCGTCCTCCGAGATGGCGATGAGGTGGGAAGTCGCCACCACCTTGCCCTGCGGCGTCGTCAGGTGCGTCGTCGTCGGCACCAGCGTCACCAGCAGGCCGCCGTGATTCTTTGGCTCCTCCGGCATCGCCGTCGTCGCCGAGTCGATCGTCACGCCGCGGCGCTTCAACTCGCCCTGGCCCTGCTCCATCATCTTTTTCAGCGCATCGCGGCCACCCATCAGGTCCATCAGCTTCTTGGGCACGAAGGGCAGCGACGCCTCGAAATCGCCTCGCAGCGACGCCTGTGAACACGCATCCGCCTGGACCTTCACCGTCCGGGCCAGCGACTTGGCCTCCGCAGCCGGTGGCGTCTCGGCACCTGTCGGGGCTGGAGCGGGCGCGGGCGTGTTTTGTGGCACCTCCTGCGGCGCCTGCTTTGACTCGGCCGCCGCGGGATTTCCCTCGGGAGGAGCCGGCTTCTCCTGCGCCTGCAAGCCCCCCGCGACCACGAGGGCCGCGCCAACAAAAGACCCGCAAACCGGCATCAGGGAACGCATCGCAAACATGCCCACCGGCATACCCCCGATTTCTTCCAATACAAGGCCCCGCTTTCCGGACTGGCGGACATACCGAGGGTGCGGAGAGCGCCGCAGGCGGAGCGCTGGCTTTAGCCGGCGAGTATCCCCGCGACAGCCCCCTCCGTCACGCCCTCAACCATACGCGGAGCGATGCGGACCACGATGCCCACCGGTGAGCCCGGCTTCCAATGGCCACCTCGCCCGCATGCCCAAGGCCAGCGAAAGCCAACGCTCCGCCTGCGCCGCCCTCCGGCCTTACCCCACCGCGATCCCGTACCACCCCATCAGCCACCACAGCGCGCCGCCCATGCACGTCGTCACCATCGTCACCGCCCTGGGCCGCAACGGATGGGACACCAGCAGCACCAGCGCCGTCCACGGAAAGACCGACCACAATACCGGCCCGAACCACGGGAAAATCCCCCGCCCGCCGAAAGGCCCCTGAAAAATCACCCCCATCACCTCCGCACTCCGCCCCGGCCCCGACTGCGGAAATCCCAGCGAAAACGTCAGCGCCCCCACCCCCATCGCCAGCAAACACACCCCGATCCCAAACCACCGCTGCCGCACCATCGCCATCACCCCGCCATCCGCCCTCGCGAACGCGCATCCACCCTCCCCCACTCCCGCCGTCACCTTTGATCGCTCATTCATGGCCGCATGATTTCCCACGGAATCCACCGCTATCCCTTTTCTCAACCAACCGACCTCCCGGATCAAGACAAGACCACGCCCACCGCCCGCGGTCTCCAACCCCGTCCACGCCTCCACAAGTCTCCCCCCATCATCCCCGGCACCCACCGCCACAGCAGCCTCCCCTCACCCCCCCTCGAGCCCCAGCCAAAACCAGGAATTCCCCGCTTTCACCCCTCCTGCACCCTCCCTAACAGCTCCCCGCGAAAATAAACCCCGCCCATCGCAAATAATGATCGGTTTTCCCTTGCCAAAGCCCGCCCCCCTCCATAGCTCTTTGCCCCCGCCGATACAAATGGGTAGGTGCCCGAGTGGCTAAAGGGGGCAGACTGTAAATCTGCTGGCTAACGCCTACGCTGGTTCGAATCCAGCCCTGCCCACCATCCTCTCCCTGAGAGGACTGCGGAGACGAAAAGAGACGCTTTCTCCGAGCGCCCCGACCGCCGGTTTTGATTTCCGGCAGCTTCCCCGCAAATTTTGGATGAGCCCTCTCGCTGGTCGCCCAATCGCATTCTGATGCGCCGCTTCGTTCTGACGGTGCTTCCGTCCTAAGCCCGTCGGGCTGTGAGGTGCTTTACGATGGGTTGGCGGCGCGGGGAGAGCAGCATGCGTCGGATCCGGAGGCCGAGGAAGTGACGCGCAGATTCCAGCCCGGTCGCATGATTTTCACTGGCAATTCAGAGAGACGACGTGGAAGCGGGACTCGTCACCTCCATTTTCTTAGGAATACCCAAAGGAGGCCAAGCGCAGCCCCGACCATCACAGCCACCCATGGCCATCGCCTGGATGAAAGAATTTCGCCGTTTATTGTCAGCGGTGGTTCCTTTGCCTTTCTGGCCGCCGGTTCCTTGAAGCGGGAGGGGATGGCGGCTTTTTCTGGCCGGCTCACCTTTTTTTGATTTTCGGGCGTCGCTGGGGCGAGGCCGAGGTGTAACAGAGCCACTTGAGGAGTGAAGTCCGTGTTGTTCTCGGCTCTTACCTTATCTTCATCCAGATACCAACAATCGCTCATATCAATTCCATAGCCGACAACATCCTTCCATTTCGCGTCTGGATCTACCAAGTAATCAGCCAGCAGGATCGCTTGCAGGTTCGGAAGTTCGCGGGGATTAGCTGAGCGAATTTTTATTGCCTCTTCCTCACTCACATAGATTTTATCCTCAGTGATCCGAGGAAAAGAAAACCAATACTGGATGATTTCGTAGGGCTTCTCATCACTTACCCGAAGACGCTCTTTGTCTCCAAAAGGATATTCATCAAGTGACGTCTGTCCATTTTTAGTAACCGATCTCGCAATACCAAATGAGATTGACTCGTCATACGGACGAAGCATCCGATTCTCCGTAAAATCAAAAACATCCCATGAGTGACCCCATCTATTTGAATTCAGCGTTGAGGCAATAAATACTTCCGATCTACCATCCCCCGTAACGTCCATCTCCAATCGCAGCAGATATCCACCATTTCTATTATCATCCCACTTTATCTTGTCATTGTGCCCGCCTTGCACGTAAGATAAAACCATTGGAAGCAACAACTCATCAATCGCGGAATCCCTGACTGAAGCCTCCAAGGGAGAAAACAGTAAAAACAAGAAAGCAAAGTTGAACCTCATTACTATATTAATCACCACATCAATCTACCTACCGTCACAATAAATTCACACAATCGAAACCACCACAGTCGATTTCATCTAAGACTCATCCCGTGGGATTGATCTGCTGACAATGCCCGGATTCAGGGAGACAGGCAACTTTTTGCGGCTCAAAAGAACATACAATTTTTTTCAAGCGGGCCAGTGGCGGCGAGCTTCCAGCTAGGCCGGTCGCAGAAGGCGGATTTTATACGTGCTTCGCCATCCGTCCAAGCCGGCTGCGCCGGGCTTCTGGTGAACTTATCCCAGGGTCGCCATTTCATCCTGGGCCACGGTGATGTGGATCTCGATGAGGGGCAGGATCATTGCGGCGAGAGATTTGAGCGTGGGGTCGGTCGCTTGGAGCTGGACCTTGGTCATGGTCTTCTTGAGTTCCTCGTGGCCGCGGACTCCGACTTCCTGCAGGTAGAGCCGGTCGAAGCCGTCGCCGATGGCTTCCAGTTTCTCCAAGAGCTCCTTTCCCTGGTCGTCGAGTTCGGTGGGCAAGGTGAGGGATTTTCTGGTGGCGACTTCCTTGAGCTTGGCGGCGATGGCATTCTGCTCCTTCGCTTCCTCTTCCGCGATCAGCTTCACCTCGGTTGCCCGCGCTTTCGTCGCGGCCAGTTCGCTCGCTTGCAATTGGGCGAGGCCTACAAGTGCCAGCTCCCCTATCAGGGCCCGGTCGACGGCGGACAATGGGGCGTCGACGGTGAGCAGGGCTGCGATCTTCTCTCCTGCTTTCTCGGTGGTCTTCCTGAAGTCGGCCGGCTCCATCTTGCCGACCTTGCCGTCATCGCGTGCGAAGAGTGGCGCTTGGAGTGCACCGATCACTGCGGCAATGCCGGCCCACTTGATCAGGAGTTTCGTGGTCATGCAGCCCGCTATCGCAGGTCAGGTGCCACGTCTGGACGGGCATCGTGTGAAGGCTGATCACCGGGTGTTGCAGGCCAGATGGTGATGGAGCGTTTTCACGCGAGGTCGTGGCCGCTTACTCGATATCGCGGGTAACGGCAGCTTGAAGGTTTCGGGCCTTTTATTTCACCGCGAAAGGACGCGAAGATGCGCGAAATCCAAAGGCAAGGGAGAGAATCCGATCTGAAAATTTCGCGGTATTTCGCGTTATTCACGATTCGATCTCTTCGGTGAATCCAGTGAGGCGGCGATAGCTCGAAGCGGGATAGTCTAACAAAACGGCAGCGTGCATCGAGTCGGCCACCGGATGACGAGAGGGTGCGGATCGCAAGCCCGGACATTGCAGATTCCTTGCCGCCCGATCATTCCGCGACAGGCAAGGTGGCGCGAAATCTGAAGAAGGCGGCATCCACGGACGATACGGGGTCGGCGCTGCGGAAGCGGCGGAGGACGGTGCCATCGCCGCGGGGAATGGCGGGGAGTTCGACGACGGACAAGCTCCCGGTTTCCCAATCCGCGAGGCTGGCGGAGAGCTGCGGCTGCAGGGTGATGTTCTGGGGCGTCTCGCGGACGATCGCTTCGACGTGGAGATGCTTCGCGGAATCAACCGGCTGGCCGTCCACCGGGGCGATCCACACGCGCGTGGACGGGATGGAGGATGACGACGAGGGATCGGTGGCGGAGAGATACTCGAGCAGGTTGTCCGAGCCATCGCCATCGGGGTCGGCGTCCGCGGCGAGTTGCTGCTGGTCCGGATGGCCGGGGAAGAAAGGCGCGGCCCATCGCTGGATGGCATCTGGCAGCACGCCCTGCACGGCACCGGCGGACGGTGACGATGCGATGCGGATGCCATCGGCGAAGACGTGGAGCCCCTGGCCCGCGCCATAGTGCAGGCCGGTCTTGTCGTAGAGGATCGTGAGCTGGTGGCCGCGGTAGGCGACCTGGTCGAGGCAGAAGTGGTCCCACACGTAGCCGCCGCCTGCATCCAGCGGCACCAGCGGGGCGACTTCCACGATGTCATCGGCACGCGGCTTCAGACCGATGAGGCCGGTGATCACGAGGTCGGCGAAGCCCGAGTGATTGTAGGAAAATCCGCGCGGGGCATTGCCGGGCTGCACGCCATTGCCGCCGATGTGCGTCCACAGCCCGCCACCCGGTCCGGCGGAGGTCATCGACTCATCGATCCAAGACAGCGTGCGCGTCTCAGAGCCGCGCGTGAGGGTGAAGCGGTGGCTGTCCGAGTAGGTCTTCAGTTGATCGAGGTAATTGCCACGCGTCACGTAGGGCTGCTGGTGCTCGTGGAGCAGCCGCGCCATCGCCTTCAGCGTGATGGTGGTGGCGAAGGGCCAGACCGGGCCATTCCACTGGCAGCAGCTTCCGAGCTGCCCGGTCTGGTAGCCCGCCTCATCCGTGGCCCCGCTGGTGAGGCCGTGGCTCGTGGTGAATCTCCAGAGGTGCGACCACGCACGGTCGTAGTCCACGGCGGCGTCCTTCTCCGGCAGGCCGAAATACCACGGGGTGAATCCGATTTGCTCGCGGCGATCCTGCACCGGGTAGCGGCCCTCGTCATTGAGCGCGGCCACGGTGCCGCCGTAGATGTCCGTGTAGGAGGCGGACGGCGTGGCGGCGAGGGAGACATTCGCACCGCCGGTCGAGAAGACGCGCCACTCCAGCGTGCCCGCGGAAAAGCCCGGCTGCAACGACGCGGCCAGCCGTAGCCGCGAGGTGGTCACGGGCTCGATGGCGACGCCATTGTAGACATCGCGCTCCACCGCATAGGTCTGCCCCGGCTTGCGGACGCACGGTTGCCACGCCGTACCATTCCAGTACTGGAGCTCCCATGAGCCGGGCACGCGGGTGCCGCCATGGGGCCGGTCATCGTAGAAATAGACCTCGCAGCGATCCACGGTCACGGGACTGGCGAAGTCATACTGCACCCACTCGCTGGTGCCGAGGTGATCCGGTGCCCACCAGGTGTGGCGCGGCGTGCCGGAGTCCGCGGAGGAGGACGGGCCGTCATTCCCGCCGGAGCCGTAGCCGGTCTTGAAGAACTCGTCACTCTCATCCCACAGCCGCGTCTGCACGGCCTCGCGGAGATCCTCGGCGAGGCCGTCGTAGCGGGTGGCGGAGGCGAGGTGCGTCGCGGCCTGCGCCGGCTGATGGCGGGCGGCGATGCGATACATCTCCGCCGTGGCGCGCGCGTCGCCGTAGAGGTAGCTGTTGATCGAGGGGCGCTTGCCGCTGCCGCCATAGCTCACCTCCATCGCGTCGCGGTCGTCATTCTGCCAAAAGAGCCGGTCGGCGGCATCGTAGCTCGCCTGCTGGGTCTCCCCGCCGGGCCGCGAGTCCTTCAGCACCCAGCCCTGCCAATTCGAGTCAAGGGTGAGGCGGTTCGTTGGAGACGAGACCATCTCGGTGACCAGCGCGTCATCCGGCATGACGAGGTGGCGGGCCAGCGTGGCGTCCGCCAGCCACGCGCTGTAGCGCCGGGGATTCGCCGCGGCGTGGGTCATCCAGTAGCGGATGTAGTCGCGGCTGACCTGCGGGTCATCCAGCCAGCGCGCCTCGTAGAGCTGGTGGCCCACCGGAGCCACGATCGCATTCGTGGAGTCCGCCCATGGCACCGGGTCGATGTACTCGGTGATGATGAAGTCCGGAGCGACCGGCGTGCCGATGTTCTTGATGTGCTTCCGGAAGGCCCACCAGCGGTAGTACCAGGTCTTCTCCAGCGCGGCATCGGGCACGTCCAGCAGCGGGATCCTGGTGCGCAGGTAGTCCGCCGCAGCGGCATTCTTCACCCACTGGCCGCCGTAGGTGCCGTGGTTCACCTGCGAGACCGCGGCGTCCGTCGCGACATTGAAATACCACCGGTCCTCCTCGCGGAAGACATCGAGGTGGGCATCGACCTGTGCGGGATCGAGGATCAGCGGCGCGCCCGATGCGGAGGCGGCGAAAAGAGAGCCTAACAGGACGGCGCGGAGGGAGAAGGCATTCATCGGGCAGGCAGGACGGCGGAGAGCTTTCCAAGGTCGGGGCGAGAGGCGATGACCTTGCCATCCACGATGAGGCGCAGGCCCTTCCCGCGTCCGTAGCGCAGGCCGTCCTCATCCCACACCACGGACACCTCGCGGTCATGATAGCGCACGCGCTCCACGCTGAAGTAGCGCCAGCGTCCGGGCGGCAGTAGCGGGTCGATCTCCAGCTTGTTCCCCACGGCGGGCCGGATGCCGACGAGGCCAGAGAGGATGAGATCGCAATACGACGAGTGGTTGTAATCCTTCCCACGCTCGCGGATCGGCGAGTGGCGCTCGATGAGCAGCTTGCGGGCGAGCCATTCGCCGCTGTACGGATCCTGGTTCTCATCGATCCAGGGAAGCACGGTGCCGTCTGCCGCTGTCAGCCTTTGCGAGCGGGTGTAGTTGGCCAGCAGCTTGAAGTAGTCGCCGCGGGTGAGCGGTTGCTTCCCGCCTGCGTGGAGGACATTGGCGAGCGACTTCAGCGTGGCGGAGGTGAGGTAGGGCCAGCTCGGGCCATTCCACTGGCACTCGTGGCCGGTGCCGCTGATGGCGAACTGCGGGTGCGACTGCTCCGCGGTGGTGAGGCCGTAGGGAGCGAGGAAGCCCTTCGAGTCCGTGAGCAGCCGCCACGCGCGCGAGTGGCGCTCGCCGGTATCCGCCAGCCCGGTGAGCCACGGCGTGTAGCCCAGCAGCTCGGAGACGTCCGCGCGCTTCTCCCCCTCGCTGCCCGGCAGCACGCGGAAGAAGCCCGCATCGTCATCCCACATCGTGGCCAGCACGCGCTTGCGGAGGTCGTCTGCCTTCCGGTCGTACTTCCCGGCGAGCGAGGAATTCCGCGCGAGGCGTGCGATCTTCGCGATCACGCGCGCATCCCCGTAGAGGTAGCTGTTGATCGTCGGGCGTCGGCCCGAGCCGCCGATGGACACCTCCATGCCGTCCGCATTGTCAGTCTGCTGGAAGAGGCCGTCGGCGCAGAGATGCGTCGCCTCCCAGCCCTCGTAATTCGCGACCAGCGACGGCAGCAAGTCCTTCAGGAAAGCCTCGTCGGGATGCACCTCGTGCAGCTCCCACAGCCCGGTGCCGAGCCAGGTGCTGTAGCGCCGCAAGTGCCCGCCATCCGTCTTGCCGAGCCAGAACTGCAGATTCTCGCGCATGATGCCGCGGTCGCGCAGCCAGCGGCCCTCCATGAGGTGGTGGCCCAGCGCGCAGGAGATCGTATTGTGCTTCCCGGCCCAGGGCACGGGCGGGAGGAACTCGGTGATCACGCGCCCCTCCGGCGTGGCCTTCACGTGCTTCCGATAGACCCACCAGCGGAAGTAGTAGGTCCGCACGAAGTCCTCGTCCGGCGCGTCGAAGAGCGGGATGTTTTCCTTCAGGAAATCGTAGGCCTGCGCATTCGGGATCGACTGCGGATAGAGGTCCGTGTCCCGCCCATTGAACTGCTCGACATGGTGTCGCAGGCGCTCGACGGCAGGCACCGGCCCGGCGGCAGACGTGAGGGAAGCACCGGCGGAAAGCAGGCACGATGCCGCGGCGAGAAAGCGGGTGCGAAGGGTGGCGCGGAGGAAAGTCATGGGCGGGCCTTGAGCTGGTTTCTGAATTCGGTGGGTGTATTGCCGGTCCACTTCTTGAAGACCTCCGTCATGTGCGCGGAGGAGGAGAAGCCCGTGAGTTCCGAGATCTGTTCCATGCCGAGGCTGCGGTCGGAGAGGCAGGTTTTCACCCGCTCGATGCGGTGCCACTGGATGAGGTGCAGCACCGAGACATGCAGCGTCTCCTTCACGCGGCGCTGGAGCACGGAGCGCGAGACGCCGGACGCGCGCGCGACGTCGTCCACGCCGATGTCGCGCTCCGCGGCATCCCGGATGAAGGCGAGCGCGCGCTCCACCTCCGCGCATCCGGACCCGGCGAAGGGATAGGTGCTGCGGCGGTGGGCGATGCCGTGCGGCGGCACCTCCAGCAGCGGCGGCACGGCATCGCCCCGCATCGCCTTCACCAGGCATGCAGCGGCCAGCCAGCCCATGCGGCGCGAGGACTCGATGCCGGAGGTCAGCTCCAGCGCGGCGGCCATGCCCGGGGCATCGCTGCCGGTCATCCACAGCGATCCTTTCGCCGCGAGCCTCACCTCGTGCAGCGGCAGGGCGAGCAGCGGAGAGGTCAGCAGCACGCCGCAGCGGCCTGACATGAGAAGGTCCCGCACCTGCCCGGGCAGACCGCGCGCGGGATCGGAGAGTTCATGGTGATGGCACGGCAGGTCCCATCGTGCGATGGCCCGTTGGAAGCTTTTCCACATCGCGAGGTCCCCTGCCCTGCCGGAGGAAATCATCACCGCGCGGGCGACGCCTTGTCGTGCCAACAGATCACCCGCCGCCATGCCCGCGGCGCCCGCGTCCTCGCGGATACGGCACACCGCCACCTCACGCGCGTGGAATTCCTCCCCCACGCCGACGACAGGGACTCCCGGCGGTGGCGCACCACACGGGCGACCGAGGAAGATCATGCCGTCCGTCTCGCCTGCGAGCGGGGGCGAGCTGTCTGCCATGCGATAGTCCACCTGGTATCCGGCGGCCCCGAGGAAGAAGTCGCCGACGCCCTTCATCCGCAGGATGGTGCGCTCGTCCGCGTCGGACAGGATGACGGTGATCCGCTTCATGAAAGGAAGGCGGGCATCACTTCGCGGGCTCGAGCGGCAGGACCGTGCGCCAGTCCGAGCCCATGCGGAATTCATCGAAGATGCAGACGTAGCCGCCCTCATGGACGTAGTGCCCGGAGCGCAGTCCCAGCAGGTCGAACTTCGGCACATCCTGCCAACGCGCATCGGCATTCGCGGGCGGTTCCGCGAGGCCGAGCGGAGGATCGATCCAGACGTCGGTCACCTTTTTCAGGCGGTCGATGCGCAGGACGACGAGCACCGTCTCCTTTCCGAGCGGGATGCCGAGCGGCGTCTCCATTTCGCGGGACTTCCCGGGCACGGTGGTCCCCTCGTGGATGCAGAGCCCGGACTTGAACCATCCATCGCCGACGAAGAAATGCTCCCAGCGGCTTTCTGTTAGAAACGACAGTCCGGCATAGGCGGTCTCGATGCCATGGTCGGGATCGGGCAGCCGCATGAGGAAGCTGACGTAGCTGCTCTCCGTGCCGGTGTCGCGGCGGTCCCGCATCTGGATGAGGCACTCGAAGTCACCGACCGTCGATCCGGTCATGATCGCGTGCGGCGTGGTGCGCAGCGTGTAGCCGCCGGATTGATAGGTGAGGCCATCGGTGACAATGCCGCCGCGCAGCCTGAAGGCACCGGACTCCGCGGGCGTGCTGTCGCCCGGCTTGGCCGTCGCGAGATCCCACGTGTCCATCCACGATGGCGGCGCGGTCGAGGGCTCCGCCGAGGCGCGGGCATTCGCACTGGCGATCTCGTGAAGGTCGAGCGGCGTGTCGAAGCGATGCTTCAGGAAGTCCTCCGCGGCCATCTCACCGGACGCGACGGTGGCGGCCTCATTCTCGAAAAGCAGGCGATCCTTCCCGCCTGCCTCGACGCGCACGGAGCCCTCGTTCACGTAAACCTCGGTCGAGCCATTGCGCGGGCGGGCCACGGTGAACTCCGTGCCGAGATCGATCACGCGGCCCTCCGGCGTCTCCACCTGGAAGGGACCGAGGCGGCCATCGACGCGCGCCTTCAGCAGGCCCTCGTGCATGAACATCTTCCGCTCGTCGAGGATCTCGAAGGCACCGGGGCCCTTGATTTCCACGCGGGCACCGGAGCTGAAAACCATGGCGATCTCGTCCTCGGGCCGCAGGTCGTAGCGACCGCGCGGGACCATTTGCCCGACCTTGAAGCCACCCTCGGCGCGGGATTCATAGACCGTGACGAATGCCGCGACGGATGCCGGTGGCGCGGCCGCACCGGGGCGCAGCGCCTGCCAGGTGAGCACACCGCCCAGCCCCGCGACGAGCACCACACCGAGCGCACCCAGCCTTCCCCGCGAGAGGAATGGCCGGGGCTGGGCCTCGCGTGGCGAGCCCCCCGCGGGCAGACCGGTGAGCAGGGCGGGCGCGGCGGCGAGGCGGGCGAGCGCGTCCGGCTCATCCAGCACCCAGTCGCGAAGTCCCGAGGCGGCCTCTTCATTCAGTCTGCCCTCGTCGATCTTCCGCAGCGCGTCTTCCAGATTCATGGTCTCGTGGTCGGGGTGAAAATGAGGGTGAGGGTTTTCCGTGTCCTCGACGGTGGCAGGTGGCTTGCGGCGTGACAATCCATCAGGAATGCGGCGGACGCCTCAGCGACGCTTCCGCACGAGCAATCCGGCCACACCCAACAGCCCGAGCAATGCGACGGATGGCTCCGGGATCTGCGTCACCGAGAAATTGTCCAGCGGCGCGAAGGCACCACCGCCACCGGTGCCGCGGATGGCCACCCAGACCTCGGTGCCCTCGGCGAGCGCCGAGAGATCCAGCGAGCCGCTGCGGTAGCCCGCGGATGCGAGCGATGTGGGATTTCCCAGCGGGCTCAGGCTGGATGCGGAGCCGATCATGGCGAGGCCCGCACCGGCGATGTCCACGCCCTCGGAAGCCCCCGGGAAGGCTCCGGCGTAGAAGGAAATCGTGAAGCCGGCCGAGGCATTGTTGTCCGCGAAGACACCCTGATAGACCTGCCACTGCGCGGCGGTGCCGGCGGAGCTTTGATAGGTGCCGAGCGATTGATAGACATAGCCATCGCCGCGCATCGCGAGATGGCGGCTCTGTACGTAGCCATTCGCGGGATCGCTCTGGATGGACTCCGCCGCATTGTTCCACTCGACGAAGCCGCCGACGGAGCTGTCGAACCAGCCGGCCACATTCAACTGCTGGCCGGTCAGGCCGTCATCGAAGTCACCCGCGGTGACGGTGAGCGCGGCCCGGGCGGCGGGCAGCGAGGCCATGGCGGCAGCGATGAGAAGGAGGGAGGTTTTCATGGGTTTGGCGGTGGTGGGTTTTGTCGGCGGCCGGGCTTTTGCCAGCGTCCGCCGTTGGTTGTGCCCCTTCCACCCGCGGGGGTGCCACGGCATTTTCGGTCGATGAGGCGGCGTTTTCGGTCAGCCTCCCGGACGTGATCGGAAATCGGGATTCTGCGACCTGAAATCGGGTGGTCGCCCGCGGGCCGCGGATGAAATCGTCATGATGAAACCAGATCCATCATGAGAAAACCCCAAGTCCTCTCGTTCGTCATATCGCTCACTGCAAGTCTCCCCGCATTCGCCGCCCCGCAGGTCATCGGCGGGAGCTTCGAGGATGGCCAGACCGGGCAGAACCAGGACGTGACGGCGTGGTATGAATCGAGCACCGGCGGTGCCAGCTACACCGAGTGGGTGAATCCCTTCAACGCGATCCAGGCGGACAGCGGCAACGGCTACTCGCCGAGCCGGCATCTCGCGCTGCGCGGCACCGGATGGATCTACCAGTCCATCGGCACCTACGATGCGTCGCGCGCGCCGGAGCTCGGCTTCCGCTTTTATCAGGGCATCTTCACGGACGGGAATGCCTCGACCGGCGCGGACCTGGAATTCTTCACCGCCGACGAGACCTTCTTCCCGGGGGATGGCGTGGACATCCGCTCGGCGCCCGGCATCGTGCAGCTCGGCAGCACCTTCTCGGTCATCCCCGCGGGCATCGGCAGCGTGGGCTACCATAGCGGCACGGTGGATCTCACAGGTCTGCCGGATGGCACGGAGATCTGGGTGCGTTTCGGCGGGAATGGCACCAACAGCCAGTTCGCGCCCTTCGACGAGCTGTCCGTCTTCCAACCGGGTGCCGACTCCGATGGCGACGGCCTCAGCGATGAACAGGAAAGCCTGCTCGGCACCGACAGCCAGAATCCGGACACCGACGGCGACGGCCTCAGCGATGGCGCGGAGGTGAATGTCCACCAGACCAATCCGCTGATGGTGGACACGGATGGCGATCTCTACTCCGATGGCGACGAAGTGGCGGCCTCGACCGATCCGCTCGATGACGCGAGCCACCCGAACTTCACCGGCAATGGCTCGATCCGGCTGGATGGAAAAAGCCATCTCACCTTCGCCCCGGCGGCCGGGGTCATCCCGTCGGGCAACGAGCCCTTCACCGTGGAGCTGTGGGCGAATCCGGAGACGATCAATGCGGAGCCGCTCGGTGGCAGCACATTCGTCTTCTGGGGAAATGAGGCGACGCGCCAGGCGAACGGCTTCCGCCTCGCGGGGTCCTCGGTGGTACGGCACTACTTCTGGGGAGACGACAGCGTCATCGAGACCGGACTGCCCTTCGCGCTCGACGAGGGCGGGCCGAATTCCGACGGCTGGCATCACTTCGCCGTGACCTACGATGGCACGAAGGTGGTGACGTATCTGAATGGCACCGCGATCGGCACGGCGACACCCGCCGCGCCTGTCAGCGTGACCGATGCGAACCACATGATCGGGCGGAAGCTCAGCGACGCCTTTGGCGCGGGCTACTACCACGGCTACCTCGACGAGATCCGCATCTGGAATGCCGCGCGCACCGTGGAGGAGATCCGCGGCAGCCTGGCGAACGGCCTGCAGGGCAACGAGCCGGGGCTGGTGGCGTATTGGAACTTCAACGGCACGCTGGAAGACCTCACCGCGAACGGCATCGATCTCAATCCGGTTGGTGGCGTCGTTTACGGGCTAGAGATGCACGCGCCGCTCGGCATCACGCTGGAGTATCCCGCACCGCGGATCGTGTCCTTCAGTCGCGATGCGATGGCCTCCACCTTCACGCTCACCTGGGCCTCCGCGGCAGGCCAGCTCTACCGGGTGGAGCGCTCGCAAGATCTCGATGAATGGGAGGACCTCGGGCAAGTGCAAGGCATGGCCGGCGAGACCACCTACACCGACCAGAACGCCACCGCCGGAAAGCACTTCTACCGCATCCGCGAGTAATGCTTGCTTGAGAACGCCACCCTGGGAGCGCCGGTCATCAGACCGGCCCGCCTCACCCTGCGCTCCGCATTTCTCCGAAGAAGCTCCAACACGTCTCCGTGAGAAGCCCGCATCACCCACCATCGGGAACCGCCCACTGGGAATCGCCCACTGGGAACGCGGAATTCATTCCGCCCGGGTCGCTCTCACTGCCGCTTTCATCAACCACGGATGAACACGGATCGACACAGATGAAGAAGGGATGGTGAGGCGACGCTTCACCGAAGCGCGCATGTTTGATGTGCGCTAACGTCGGTAGTAGTGGAGGCCGGCTTGGTAAAGGCCAGCCTTGCCGAAGGATACTCGCCGGCTAAAGCCAGTGCTCCGCCTCCGGCAAATCGAGTAAATCGCGATCTTTACGCCCACTGGGAACGCGGAATTCATTCCGCCCGGGTCGCTCCAACTGCCGTTTTCATCAACCACGGATGAACACGGATCGACACAGATGAAGAAGGGATGGTGAGGTGACGATTCACCGACGCGCGCATGTTTGCTGTGCGCTGACGTCGATACTTGCGGAGACCGGTCTTGGTGAAGGCCGGCCTTGCCGAAGGATACTCACCGGCTAAAGCCAGCGCTCCGCCTCCGGCAACCTTTGCGGAACGAGATCGCCTGCCACACTAGCAGACAGGCGACGTGGTCATGGCCGTGATCAGCGGCGACGGCGGGCGGCGAAGGCACCCATGCCCAGAAGGCCCAGGAGCGCCGTGGTCGGCTCCGGGATCACCTCCCACTGGCCGATGACGCCTCCATGGGACGATCTGTAGCCGAGCATCACGTTGCCGGTGGTTCCGACGGCAGGAAGGTGGGTGAGGGACGAGAAGTCCACGACGGAGCTTCCGAAAAATGCCTGCTGCCCGAGCACGAAATTCTGGTCGTCGGAGAGGACCGCGCCGAGATTGTAGATGCTGAGATCCACACCGGGAACGACATCCGGGCTGCCATACTCGAAGGTCACCATCTCATTGTAGCTGGTGCTCGTGCCGCTTGCCCGCCAGTTCCCGGAGATGAGAGCGGGCTCTTCCGCCGTGATCAGTTCGTTATCCGTGAAGAAGCCGAGGAACGAGATCCCGCCGGCGAAATTCACCGTGAGGTCCCCCGTCGAGGAAGATCCGGCGCCGACGGTGGTGATTACCACGGCTCCGGGACTGGAGATATCGATGGTGACGACCACTGCTGCGGAGGCCGCGTGGCAAAGCCCGAAGATGGCCGCGAAAGTAAGGATGAACTTCATGCGGCGGAGGATTGTTCACACACCGCGATGGTCAAGTTTCCGACACCCCCTTGATCGCGTAGGCCTTGATGGGAGAAGGGACGGAGGCCTTGTGCCACCTCGAGCGCATAGCCATTGCCATCCGATGACACCGGAATGGGGTGCACCTTTCGACCCATATCAAATTCCGCGGATCGAGATACACCAGCGGCCGTCATGTCCATGTCATCTTCCCGCCCCCGCCCGCTCGGTCGCATCGCCTTCACCACGCTCATGTCCCTCACGGCCGCGAGCCATGGCATCCAGCCCTTCGGCCATGTCATCCGGCAGAATGACCCTGCGTTGCCCGCCTTCACCTATGCCAGCATGTCCACCGACCCGGGCCTTCCGGGCGCGGTCTTCTTCTCGCAGATGAATTTCCCGAACGGCCAGGCGACGTATCCCGTCACGGGCTTCGGCTACTATGATCAAAATGCCGCACACAAGTGGTCGGCCTACCTGGAGACCGGCCCGCTGGCGGGCTACTACCCGACCATCGCCGGCCCGCTGCGCTCGAATCCCGCGAAATACTTCGCCATCTACAATGTGCCGGGCGGCAAGACCCGCGTGGGCGTGGGAAATGGCAGCACGCTCGCAAAGGACTTCGCCGTGGAATTCAGCCACACCGCGAACACCGACGACGTGCTCGCCACGCTGGCCCCGGGGGACAAGATCATGCAACTCATGGACCAGGGCACGACCCTCGGCCTCGTCTCTTTCAATGCCTCGGGCACCCTGGCGATCAGCAGGACCTACTCCAGCCCGCTGCTGCTGCCGCAGGTGGCGGAGGGGCAGACCGATCCGCAGACCGCGATGTTCACCAGCCTGCAGGATGGCTCAGGCCACTACCTCACGGTGGAGATGTCACCGGCTGGTGCCGCGCACACGTATCTGGTGGTGAAGCTCGACTCCAATGGCGCGGTGAGCTGGTCGCGGACCTTCACCTGGGCCGCATCGTCCCCGCCCTTCAATACGATCAGCGCGAGCCCGGCGATGATGCCCGCGCCGGACGGCTCCTTCATCTTCACGCTGGTGGAGAGCGCGCTGAACATGGAGACCTTCGCGTATGATCAAAAGACGCACCTGATCAAGTTCGCCCCGGACGGCACGAAGGCGTGGTCCACCACCATCGCCGGTGCGAGTCTCATGGTGAATGCCTACTCGCCGGACTCCGCCAGCGTGTGGCTGACAGGCAATGACATCGAGGGGCTGAATCCACCGTCCATCCAGCCGGTGGTGGCACGGGTGAGCAATGCCACCGGGCAAGTCTCCGCGGAGTATCGCCCGCCGGTGAACGAGGGCGCGGGCAGCTACGCGACGATGATCGCGGTGCAGGCGGATGCCGCCTACTTCGATGTCTATGACGACTCGCTGAAGACGCGCTCGCTGGTGGTAAAGGTGCCCGCGGGCGCATCCCCGGTGCAGGCCTTCGTGCGGAACGACACCTTCAGCGGCGGCGCGCGGCTTTCCATGCGGGACACGACGGGCACGCTGTCCTCGGAATTCGGCGATGGCCTGCGTGTCATCGGCTACTATCCCACCTACCTGTCGGTGGTGGCCGCTTGCCCGGACTACTCGGCGGTGACGGTGAATTTCAAGACGCCTGAGCTCACCTCGCAGGCGCTGGTGATCACCCCGCAGGCCACGACGGTCACGGCGAGCGCGCGGACGACCACGCTCACGCCGATCACGCTGCCCATCCGGGCGCTGGCCCTGAGGACCGATCCCTACCAGCCGACCGCGGCACCGCTGGACCTGCGCGTGACGACCACGCGGAATGCGGCGGGCCACCTGGTGCTGGGCTTCCAGGGGAAGGCGGGCGTGAAATACACGCTGCTCCATTCGCCGGATCTCGTCTCGCCCTTCCAGCCGATCCAGACGCTGAATGGCACCGGAGCCGCGGCGACCTTCACGATCACCAATCTCTCCGCCGGGAAGGGCTTCTTCAAGATCAGCGACGGCCTCTGAACTTGCCGGAATCACGCAGCCCCGCACCGGTGCAAATCGCATCTGCGGGGCTTGCGCATTTCCATCGTGAGGCGGCAGCGGATGACGGGGAAAGGCTTGTTTTCAAGGGTTCAGCGCGTCTTGGCACCGCGGGCATGCGTCCTGCGCATGGGGATGGCACCATGATCCACTACCAGGACAATCAGGAAGGCCAGGACCCCACCGAAACACCGACCGAGCACCCCGAGGCAAACGACCACGGCACGAGCCATGTGGTGAGAAGCCAGGGACTCGGCGGTGCCGTGGGCACGTCCGTCGGCGGGATCGCCGGGGCGGCGGTGGGCGCAGCGGCCGGAGGCTTCGCGGGAGTCGGCGGCATGGCCATCGGAGCGCTGGTCGGCGCGGGCCTCGGTGCGCTCGGCGGAAAGGCCGCGGGCGATCCGTTGAATTCCGAACTGGAGAAGCAGCACGACCCCGAAGGACCCAAGGGAGAAGCTGGCTCCGGCGGCGGATCGAACGAGATCTGACGAACCTGTTAGATCCTGTTAGAAAAGAACCATCCCCTGCCATGTCTCACCACCCTCCCGGAGACGCGTCTCCCTCGTCAGGCTCGCTCGGCATCGTCGGCAGCGGGCCATCGGCGATCTTCCTGCTGCGTCATCTGCTCGATGCACCGCCATCGTCGCGGCCCGCGCGCATCACGATCTTCGAGAAGTCGGCGGTGGCGGGCACGGGGATGCCCTACAGCGAGTCCACCACGGACCGGCATCATCTTTCGAATATCTCCTCCGCGGAGATCCCGCCGCTGATGGAGTCGCTGGCCACGTGGCTCTGCGGTGCGGAGGACGAGCAACTCGAGTGGTGGGGCATCCGGCGGGAGGAGATCAGCGAGTCCGCCATCTATCCGCGGCTCGCGCTGGGTGCGTATTTCCGCAGCCAGTATCTGCTCATCCTGCGCCGTCTCCACGAGTGCGGCGTGGAGGTGGAGGAGCGCGTGAATACGAGCGTGACCGACGTGAAGAGCCACCCGCGCGGCCACGTAGCCGTGGTGACATTGGAAAGCGGCGAGCACTTCTCCTTTCACTCGCTGGTCATCGCGACGGGGCACCAGTGGCCCTCGCGCGATCGCACGGAGGATGGCTATTTCACCTCGCCGTGGCCGATCGCGAAGATCCTGCCGGCGGAGGGCGAATACTACACCTTCGACGTCGGCGTGCTGGGCGCGTCGCTCAGTGCCTTCGACGTGGTCACGACGCTCGCGCATCATCACGGCGCATTCCATCACGATGACGATGGCAAGCTCACCTACACGCTGCACCCGGAGGCGGAGGGCTTTCGCCTCATCCTCCACTCGGCGGATGGCCAGCTCCCTCACCTGCTCTTCGAGCAAACGGAGCCGATGCGGAAGATCTACCGGCACACGACGCGCGAGCGGCTGGCGGAGCTGGTGGATGCCGCGGGCTTCATTTCGCTCGCGAGCTACTTCGACGAGGTCTGCCGCCCGGTGCTGATCGAGGGCTTCACGCTGGATGGCCGCGCGGACATCGCGTCGCGGCTGGAGTCCGAGGATTTCACGCTGGCCGATCTGGTGGAGACGCTTTCCGCCGAGCATGACTACGACGATCCTTTCGAGGGCATGGCGGGCGAGCTGGCCATCGCGGAGAAGCTCACGCGCGAAGGCACGCCGACGCATTGGAAGGAGTATCTGGACGATCTCTTCTACACGCTGAATTTCCACGCCGAGCTGCTGCCCGCGGAAGATCATGCCCGTTTGAAGGCGGACATCCTGCCCTTCGTCATGAGCGTGGTGGCCGCCATGCCCGCGGACTCTGCGCGGAAGCTGCTGGCACTGCGCGCGGCAGGCATCGTCCACGTCGTCGCGGGCATGGCCGAGGTGCACGATCACGAGCCGGGCGACGGCTGCACGCGCGTGGAGGTGGATGGCGAGGACGGGAAGACACGCACGGAGGAATTCCGCATCTTCATCGAGTCCTCCGGCCAGAAGCCCTCCGCGCCCGGGAAGCATCCTTTCCCCTCGATCTTCGGCGAAGGCATCGCCACCCCGGCCACGGTGCGCTTCCGCGATCCGCGGCGCGCCGGAGAGATGGATGACGAGGCAAAGGTGACCGACACCGCCTCCGGCCCCGCGCTGGAGCTGGGCGGACTCGCCTACGACCGTGAGTACCGCCTGGTGAATGAATCCGGCACCGCGGACCGCGTGATCCACGACATCGCGCTGCCGGACATCAATGGCCTACGCCCCTATTCCTACGGCCTGCAGGCGGCGAATGAAGCCGCGGCAATCTGTGCCGCCGCTCTCACCGGCCAGCCCACGCTCTACGGCCTCTGCCCGCTGGCGCACCGCTGATCAGGAATACCCGCCGGCTGAAACCAGCGCTCCCGGCTCCGCCGCTGCTTGTGCGCCCTGGGAGCGCGCAGCCACTGGCCCGCTTGGAAAGATCGGCGAAGCGATCCCTACTGTCCGCCTGACCACTCACCTCCCAGGCGCCGCAGGCGGAGCGCTGGCTTTAGCCGGCGAGTATCTTTCCCGAAGGCCGACGTTGGTGTGTCAGCTTTCATCCGTGCTTGGGGCGTTGCTTCATCATCCCCTTCTTCGTCCGTGTTTGACGAATACGGCAGCAGCGGGGTGACTCGGGCGGAATGAATTCCGCGTTCCCAGTGGGGGGCGGTGGAGCGAGCTTTGCTGGTAGCTTCGCCGGTCTTTCCAAGCGAGCCGGTGGCACGCGCTCCCAGGGAGCCTGCGGGGAGAGCGGCTTTGCCCATGATTCGCCGATCTGTCCAAGCCGGCTGAAGCCAGCGCTCCGCCTGCGGCAGCCTGGGAGCGCCGGTCATTAGACCGGCCCGAAGCCACCCTCCTAGCCGACGGAGACCCGGTGCCATCGTGGTCCCGTGCGCCTCCCTCTCAAGCGTGGATCAGCCTCGTGATCTCCAGCGCCAGCTCCAGCGCGGCGGTGCCTTGCTGGCCGGTGACGGCGGCGTCCTGGCCGGTGGCGACGCTGGCAATGAAGGCGGCGAGCTCGAGCTTCAGCGGCTCGTCCTTCTCGACTTCCACCTCGGCGCGCTGGATGCCCATGCCTTCCTTCCAGTGGATCTGGCCGGCCTGCTCCTGGTAGTCGAGCGAGAGGTAGCAGTCGGACTGGAAGACGCGGATCTTCCGCATCTTTTCCGGGCTGATGCGGCTGGCGGTGACGTTCGCCACGCAGCCGTTTTCAAAGCGGATGCGGGCATTCGCGATGTCCTCGGACTTCATGAGGACGGGCACGCCCACGGCATCGATGCTGACGACGGGCGAGCGGACAAGATGCAGGATGACCTCGATGTCGTGGATCATGAGGTCGAGCACCACGCCGATGTCGATGCTGCGGTTCGGGAAGGGGGAAAGGCGGTGCGCCTCGATGAATTTCGGATGCGTGAGGCGTTGCTCGAGCTGGCGGAGCACGGGATTGAAGCGCTCGATGTGGCCGACCTGGAGGATGCGGCCGGTGCGCTTCGACGCCTCGACGAGCGCCTGCGCGTCATCCACGGACGGGGCGATGGGCTTTTCCATCAGCACGTGCGCGCCCAGGTCCATGAGCCGGCAGCCGACCTCGCGGTGGGCGATGGTGGGGACCGCCACGCTGATGGCGTCCGCGCGCTCGGCCAGCTCCTCCAGCGAAGAAACGGCCACGGTGCCGAATTCATCCGCGATGGCCTGCGCGCGCCCGGCATCCGCATCGTAGATGGCGCAGAGCTTCGCGCCGGGGATGAGGCTGTAAACGCGGGCGTGATTCCGCCCCATCGATCCTGCCCCGGCAACC
This sequence comes from Luteolibacter flavescens, assembly GCF_025950085.1. Lineage (NCBI taxonomy): Bacteria > Pseudomonadati > Verrucomicrobiota > Verrucomicrobiia > Verrucomicrobiales > Verrucomicrobiaceae > Neoluteolibacter > Neoluteolibacter flavescens. Next base: position 25,479 of record NZ_JAPDDS010000006.1, on the reverse strand, counting down.
CCTGCGCGAATGATTTCCATGGCCGGTAGGTAGGCGAATCCCGGCAGCCCGGGCAAGCCCTTCACAGGAGGAATTCTTCAGCCGGCGGGAGAGGAGGTAGTTTGCCGGGGCCACGGTCTTTTCTCCCTCCCGCGGTCTTTTGCCCCTACCTCGGCTCGGTTGCTTGTCGGGGCTCTGGTCTTTTGCCCCTGCTGCGTTGTCCCTGCTGCGGCTCGGCTCCTTACCGGGGCTTTGGTCTTTTGCCCCGGTAGGGGCACCGGAGATTAGCCGGTGGCGTGAGCCACCGGTTTATCGCCCGAAAAATATGCAAGCCCCGGCAGGGGCGGCAGATGGCAGATGATGGGTGGATCGCAGGTGTCGCGCACCCCTCCGCCGACCCTGCCGGGGCGGCCATCTTTCGCCGGATGCATCCCGGTGGCTCACGCCACCGGCTAATCTCCACCGTCCCTGCCGGGACGAAGAGGATCGAGGTGGAGGCCACCCCGGGCTGCAAACTCACCCGGACTGCCAACTTCACCCAGAATGCTGACCTCACGCGGACCGCCAACCTTACCCGGACCGCCAAACCCGACTATTTCACCCGCGGCCTCGCGTGGTGTCACCACCACGACTACGAATAATCGGGGCGGCGGCCTGGTGATGTAGATTACGGGATAGTTCCCAGCCGAGCTTCTTACTTCGCCTCACGGAAGACAGTGACGATCCTCGATTCCTCGCTCTTCCATTTCGAGTAGTTCACGCAATGGTAGGCAAGGCAAAGCCGGTCACCGATGGCGCAGAGGGAAAGGCTGGTATTCCAGTCCCCGGGGGAGTCGAGTTCCTCATCGCGGGCGTCCTTTTCCCCGGGTTTCCATGACCACAGCCGCAGCTTCGTCACCTTCTTCTTGTCATCCCCCGCCCCCGCCATCTCCGGGCGCATGTAGGCTACCCAGAGCCGCCCACCGGCGAAGACGGGATTGGAAGCCACGGGGAAATCATAGATGCATTCCGTGACCCCGATGGTGAGGATGGTCGGCTTGACGCCTTCCTCCAGGGGGAACCAATAGACCTTCAGGATCTCCAGGTCCTCCTTTCCGATGACCGCGATTCCCTCCTTCGTCGGGATGGAGCTTTCCAAGTGAACAAGCTTTACGCCATCCGGCCAGAGCAGCTTCACACGCCGGGTAGATCCGTCCGGAGACTCGATGGCGTAGCCGGGCTTCCCTGATGGATCCTTGGTGAAAGTCCCTGTCAATTCCCCCACCCGAAGGCTTTCCTTGGATGGCGACTCCGGATCGGAGTGCTCCTTATCCGGCGGCGAGGTAGGTATGGCATGCCGGGGAGCCAGCAGCTTCCCCTGGGGGGAAAAGATCATCCCGAAGTATTTCGGATTCAGCCAATCCTCCGGGGTTTGATTAGGGATGGACGCTCGGAATTTGATCGCGAAATTCCCGTCCTTTTCGGACACCTCCGGATGAATCTCGCCAAGGGGATCCTCGTGGGCATTCACCACGGCGCTGCCGAGCAGCAGGCTACAGATCGCTCCCGCGAAAGCTTGGAATCCCCGGCGCTTCATCGGGGCATCATGAGAAATGGAGGCATGTTTGCGAGAGGGAAATTGCCGTCCCCCGCCGCGCCTCTTGCGGGGGATGCGATCCGCGCCTAGAAGAGGGGCCGGATGGCGTTCCAACTTTCCAGTGAGTATTCCCCGCAGGGGGACCAGGCGCAGGCGATCGCGAAGCTCGTGAAGTCCATCCGCGCGGGCAATACCCACCAGACGCTGCTGGGCGTGACCGGCTCGGGGAAGACCTTCTCGATGGCAAACGTGATCGAGCAAATCGGCAAGCCGACGCTCATCATGAGCCACAACAAGACGCTGGCCGCGCAGCTCTACTCGGAATTCAAGAACTTCTTCCCGCACAATGCGGTGGAGTACTTCGTGAGCTACTTCGACTACTACCAGCCGGAAGCCTACATCCCGAGGACGGACACCTACATTGAGAAAGACTCGTCCATCAATGACGAGATCGAGCGCCTGCGTCTCTCGACGATGGGCTCGCTGCTGACCCGCGAGGATACGGTGGTCATCGCCTCGGTCTCCTGCATCTACGGCCTGGGCTCGCCGGACGACTACGAGGGCATGATGGTGCCGGTGTGGGTGGGCCAGCAGATCCGCCGCGATGATTTCCTGCAGGCGCTGGTGGCCATCCTCTTCGAGCGGAATGACATCGCCTTCGGCCGCGGGAAATTCCGCGTGCGCGGGGACGTGGTGGAGGTCCACCCGGCCTACCTCGACGAGACGGCGGTGCGGGTGGAATTCTTCGGCGATGAGATCGACCGCATCACCACCATCGACACGCTCACGGGCAAGACGATCGACCGTGTGGACAAGCACACCTTCTTCCCCGCGAAGCAATTCGTGACGCCGGGGGACAAGATGAAGCGCGCCATCGTGGAGATCCGCAAGGAGGCGGACGCGCGTGTCACCGAGTTCGAGCAAGAGGGCAAGCTGATCGAGGCGCAGCGCCTGCGGATGCGCACGGACTACGACATCGAGATGATGCAGGAGATGGGCTTCTGCCAGGGCATCGAGAACTACTCGCGTCACCTCACGGGACGCGCGCCGGGATCGCGGCCGCACACGCTGCTGGATTTCTTCCCGGACGACTACCTGCTGATGATGGACGAGAGCCACGTGACCATCCCGCAGGTGGGCGGGATGTACGAGGGCGACAAGAGCCGGAAGACGGTGCTGGTGGACCATGGCTTCCGCCTGCCGAGCGCGATGGACAACAGGCCGCTGCGCTTCGACGAATTCATGCACATGACGAAGCAGCGCGTGTATGTGTCCGCGACGCCGGGGCCATTCGAGATCGTGAATTCACGACCGGAGAACCGCCGCTTCATCCCGGTGAAGGGACGCGGCGATGACCGCGGCTTCACCCACATCGACCTGAAGAAGCTGCGCATCACGCCGAGCGGCGGCGCGGAGCCGGTGGGCGACTTCGACCCGGAGAAGCCGGGCCGCCCGCTCGTGGTGGAGCAGATCATCCGCCCGACCGGACTGCTCGATCCCACGCTATCGATGCGCCCGCTGAAGCACCAGATCGACGAGACCATCGAGCTCTGCCGCCAGCGCGTGGAGATGGGCCAGCGCGTGCTTGTCACCACCCTGACAAAGAAGACCGCGGAGGATCTATCCGAGTATCTGCAAGGCACCGGCCTGAAGGTGCGCTACATCCACGCGGACATCGATACGGTGGAGCGCGTGGAGATCCTCCGCCAACTCCGCGCGGGGGCATTCGACATCCTCGTGGGCATCAATCTGCTGCGGGAGGGACTCGACCTGCCGGAGGTCTCGCTGGTCTGCATCCTGGATGCGGACAAGGAGGGCTTCCTGCGGAACGAGACGAGCCTGATCCAGACGGCGGGCCGCGCGGCGCGTCACCTGAATGGCCACTGCGTGCTCTTCTGCGACGAGGTGACGGACTCCATCCAGCGGCTCATCGACGTGACCGAGTATCGCCGCAGCCGGCAGATGGAGCACAATGAGAAGCACGGCATCACCCCGCAGAGCGTGAAGCGCGCCGTGCAGGAGAGCCTGCAGCTCTACTCGAACCAACGCGAGAGCGCGGACAAGCTGGAGCGCTCCATGGTCTCCGATGACGAGGCGGTTTACAACAAGGTGAAGGTCATCGCCGAGCTGGAGAAGGAGATGCTGGAAGCATCGGCCAAGCTGGAATTCGAGCGCGCCGCGCACCTCCGCGACCAGATCAAGGCGCTGAAGGACGGCACCCCCGCCGCCACCGCCGAGCGCCGCCCGGTGAAATACCCGAAGGGCGGACGCAGCCGGAAAAAGTAGAGTCTTCACCAGCGACCGCCTTCCCACTGGGAACGCGGAATTCATTCCGCCCGAGTCATCCCGACTGCTGCATCCATCAACCACGGATGGACACGGATGGACACAGATGAACTGAAGGGATCAGGACCAGGATAGATAGGATGGATGGGATGAAGAACCTGAGTGAACCCGCTACGACGCTGTGCCAATCGTGGTCCGCATCGCTCCGCGTGCGGCCGGAGCCATCTGGCGGCAAACCCTACCCACGGCCCCCGAACCACTCCACCCCGCACACCCGCCTCACCTTCACTCACCCAATAAGCAGCCCCCCACCAGCAAACCACCCCCGGCGCGCTGCGGCCTCACACTTTGCCATTCCCTTCCCCCTTTAAAACACCTCCTTTCCCCGCATGCCTGACCATGCCGAATGGATCGTGCTCGCCGCGGGATTTCTCGCGGCGGTGATGAATGCCGTGGCGGGCGGCGGGACCATGCTCACCTTCCCCGCGCTGATGGCCGCGGGCCTGCCCGGGGTGCTGGCAAACACCACGTCCACCGTGGCGCTCTTCCTCGGCATGCCGGGCAGCGTGTGGGCCTTTCGCCATCGGCTGCGGGAGGTGCGGGCGTGGATCATCCCGCTGGGCACCGTCAGCCTGCTCGGCGGGCTCGCGGGCGGCTGGCTGTTGCTGGCACTGCCCAGCACCTACTTCGATGCCGTGGTGCCGTGGCTGCTGCTGATGGCCACCACGCTCTTCCTCCTGAACCCGCTGATCCAGCGCTGGCTGAAGAAAAAGCGCGGCGAAAGCCACGATGCCGAACCGGACCGCCCGCGCCCCTGGGGCATGGCCTTCCAGGCCGGCGTGGCCATCTACGGCGGCTACTTCGGCGCGGGCATCGGCATCATGATGCTGGCCGGCCTCGGCCTGCTGGGCCTGCGCGACCTGAACCGCATGAATGCCCTGAAGGCCGTGCTCGCCCTGTGCTGCAATGCCGCCTCGGTCGTCTATTTCATCGCCTGCGGCAGCGTGGATTGGCGGCTCGCCGGGTGGCTCGTGGCCGGGTCCATCCCCGGGTATTTCTTCGGTGCCCACTTCGCCCAGCGCATCCCGGCAGTGGCCGTGCGGGTCATCGTGGCGGTCATCGGACTGGGCATCGCGGCGGTGCTTTTTTGGAGGCAGGTGGCCTGAATAACGCTTTCGCGGAGCTTGCACGGGGGTGTCCGGGCTGCTAGACACCGCCGCGTTTTCACCACCCCCCCTCCTCTTATCACATGAAGATCACGATCATCGGGACCGGTTACGTCGGTCTTACATCCGGCACCTGTTTCGCCGAAGTCGGCCACGAAGTCACCTGCGTGGACAACAATCCCGAGAAAGTCGCCACCCTGCTCTCCGGCCAGGTGCCGATCTATGAGCCTGGCCTCGAGGAACTCGTGAAGCAGAACGTGGCCGCCGGCCGCCTGAAATTCACCACCTCCACCGAGGAAGGCGTGAAGAATGGCGACGTCATCTTCATCGCCGTCCCCACCCCGCCCCAGCCGGACGGCTCCGTGGACCTCTCCTTCATCGAAAAGGTCGCCCGCGAGATCGCCCAGTGCCTCACCCCGGAGCTCGGCTACCGCGTCATCGTGGACAAGTCCACCGTGCCCGTGAAGACCGGCGACAAGGTCGAGCAGACCGTCCGCCGCTACGCCCCCGCCGGCGTGGAATTCGGCGTGGTGTCGAATCCCGAGTTCCTCCGCGAAGGCTGCGCCGTCGATGACCTGCTCCACCCGGACCGCGTGGTCATCGGGTCGAATGACGACCGCGCGCTCGCGCTGATGCAAAAGATCTACGAGCCCTTCGTCGCCCCCGTGCTCGTCACCGACATCAACTCCGCCGAGCTCATCAAGCACGCCGCGAACTCCTTCCTCGCGCTGAAGATCTCCTACATCAATGCCGTGGCGAACATCTGCGAGGCCTCCGGCGCCGACGTGGAAAAGGTCGCCGAAGGCATCGGCATGGACAAGCGCATCGGCCGCTCCTTCCTGAATGCCGGCCTCGGCTACGGCGGCTCCTGCTTCCCGAAGGACATCAAGGCCTTCATCCACATCTCCGAGACCCTCGGCCAGCCCTTCGGCCTGCTGAAGGAAGTCGAGAAGATCAACTTCGACCAGCTCGACCGCTTCCTCGGCAAGATCCGCGAGAAGCTCTGGGTCTTCCGCGAGAAGAAGGTCGCCCTCTGGGGCCTCGCCTTCAAGCAGAACACCGACGACGTCCGCGAATCCGTGGCCATCAAGCTCGCCCAGAAGATGCTCTCCGAGGGTGCCTCCCTCCACGCCACCGACCCGGAAGCGATCGAGACCGCCAAGAAATTCGGCGAGCTCAAGGGCGACATCACCTACCACACCGACCTCTACGACACCCTCGACGGCGCCGACTGCCTGGTCATCGCCACCGAGTGGCCCGCCTTCGCGAAGGTCGATCTCAACGAGGTCAAGAAGCGCCTCCGCACCCCGCTCGTCTTCGACGGCCGCAACCTCCTCGACCCCAAGGACGTCAAGGCCGCCGGCCTCGAATACGTCTCCATCGGTCGCTGAGCCCTGCGGGCAGACGGAAGACTGGAAGACGCAAGATACAAGACTTGAATCACGAGGCGCGGACTCCGGTCCGCGCCTTTTTTGTCCCAACGGGACTGCGAAACAAAGCCCGGGGTTGCCGACGCAGGAGGCTACCCCGGGAACCGTCACAACACCTCTCCTACGCCAACGGCGTTGTGGAAGGTGTCGGCCACATGGACACTCCGGGCTCTTCCACACAACGCCGTCGGCGTAGGCAATCCCCGGTGGTGCACCCGGGGTAGCTTCGCAACCCCGGGCTTCATTACTCCGGTCCCGTTGGGACGAAAAACCTCCTCGTTCGCGGCCTTCAGCGTCCAATCACCCTGGGACCACCCGCATGCACCACCACCGCCCGGGAGCGGATGCATACGACGATCATCTCCGTGCGTGGAAGCAGGGAAGGTCGCGGGACCGCCAGGATCCGACTCACCGGGTGACTTCCGTTTCGGATTGGCGGCAGGAAGGCCTGGCCGCAGGATAAGGGATGCGAATGTGGTTGAGCTTGCTGATCGTCTTGATCGGGGTCTTTGGCATCGCGATTCCTTGGGGGCTCGGGCTGCGATGGGATGTGACCTTGTCGGATCTGCGGTTCTTGGCTTCCCCGGCAGGCGGAGGAGAGCTGACGGCATTCATGTGGCGCTGCGCGGCGGCGGCCCTGGTGCCAGCCTTCTTGTCTTGCGTCGTAATGGCGATGATCTTCCGGAAGCTGAAGCGTCCATCGGGCAAGGCCATCGCGATCACGGCGTTTGCATGTATTGCCTTCGGCCTGTGGGGCGGGACCTTGCTGTGGAAGCTTGATCGCCGGGCGGAGTTGAATCGCCGCGAGAACGAAGCACAAGCCGCCCTCGACGGTGTGCTGCAAGCCCTGAAGAAGCAGGGGCGATATGACGAGATGGTGCAGGAAATGGAACGCGTGCTGGCGATCCACGAGGCTTGGGTGGCGGAGTCGGGACCGTGGACGCATTCATGCAACCACGGCTCCAGCTACATCTTCGTCTATCTTTATCCGGCATCCGAGGATCTGCCGGCGCAGCTAGGCCACGGGGTATCCTGGTGCCTGTACGACGCGTGGCGTGATCCGGGTCAGATGAAAGCGTCGGTCGCAGACGATTTCTCCAAGGCCATGACCCGCTCCAAGCATCCGCTGCTGCGGACGCTGGCCTATTGGGTGGAGCAAGACTACGCGGCTTTCGAGCGGGAAGCCTTGGCAGGCGCGGCGGCGGGAGATCGCCGCATGGACACGCTGGCGCTGGTCGCCGCCTGTGCGATCTCCAAGGACCGGAAGGCGGCCTTGGAAAAGGTTCGCCCGATCCTCGATCGTGGCGTGGGAATCGGCAAATCACCCGGCTATGCCTTCTCCAGCAGTGCCATCCGCGCCTATCTGGAAGGAAGCGGCCCGGCTCCAACGAACTCTTCTTTCATGAGGCCACGCGGGCTCTAGGCGGGGCAGGCTTGGCAGCGGGCAGGATCAAACGACAAGTAGCATCCATTATTTAAAGCTGGGGAGCCCAACCCATCGCCCCTTTTTCACGGAAGTCTTGATTAGGATTATCGCGGACTCTGAAGCCTTGCACCTTTCCCGGCGCAAGATAGCTACCTTGCACCAAGCATGAATCCACTGACCCAACAGCTTCTTTCGCGCTTATGGGCCGGGGCGCCGGGGTTTCCTGTGGTGGCGGAGCGGTTGGAGGCGGAGTGCCGGTCGATGTCAGCGGCGGAGGCTGCGGTCATCGGTCGGGATCTTCTCTTGCGGTGTGAAGCGCTTCACACGACGGAATTCGCCATGGCGGCGTTCCTGGCTTCGGACGGGATGGCGGGCAATGACGGGCTCATCGACTTCCGCGATTGCGTGACGCTGCTGCCCGAGGACAGGTATCAGCGGATCGTGGGAAATCATGATGAGCTGGCCGATGATCCGGTTTCGTCGGGATTCGACGAATACCATCTGGTCACAAGGGTTTGCGACGTCTTTGACCGGGCACTTCTCGACGGGCAGGACGGCGAAGGATTCCTCCACTATCTCGTCCTCGGCGATGAACCGCCAGCAAGACCGCACGATGACCGGCTGAGCGACGAGGATGCCAAGGCGAAGTTCCCGCGGCTCCACGCGAGATACGGGCATCTACTCCGGCCCCGGACCACGGGGCACGTGGTGAAGGGAGTCACGCTGGACGATCTGCTCGGTTGATATTGAAGGTCTCTCCCCTTTCCAGACAGAGCGGGGCCCTTGACCCGGCGGGAGCCGGGTGGGAGGCACCCCGGGCCTTGAGATGCGGGCAGGCAGGGGCGATGAAGAGCGCGCGGGGAAGACTGCTGTGAGTAGGGCAAGGGGGAGACAGCTTTCCACATGCGCCGGATGCTTCATCCCGTGATGTCTATATCCTTGATGATCTATCATCGCCGGGAGAGATTGCGCGCGCACCTCTCTCCCACGCCGTGCGGGGCTCCGGTGCGGACGAACGGCCCTGACGTGACCATGAAAAGCTCCCCCTCCCTCCTTTCTCTTTCACTCGTGCTCGGCTCCATCGCGTGCTTGCACGGCGTCGCGCGCGCCAACTGGGAAGTGACCGACACGATCCCGCTGGACGCGGTGATCGTCGATCTCGTCAAGGACCCGAACCGCCCCTTCCTCTATGCGGTGAACCGGACGGGCAGCGAGGTGCTCTTCATCGACCTGCAATTGAAGACCATCAAGCCGGTCTATGTAGGGAAGCTGCCAACTTCGCTCGCGATCAATGCAGCGGGGACGAAGATGTATGTGGCGAACCGGGGCATAGGCTCTGGAACGCCCGCGGGATACCAGATCTCGGTGGTCGATCTGGCCACGCAGACGAAGACTCACCATTTCCTGACAAAGTATCAGCCCGTCAATCTCGTCTGCGGTCCCGGGGAGCGGCTCTACTACAATGACGGAGCATGGGAGAACGGGAATATCCACAACGTGGCGGGGCAGACCGGGATCGTCAATCTGACCACCGAGACGGAGCTGGGGAAGATCGGTAATTTCCAGATCAAGAGCCGCATGGTCGTCAATGACACGAAGACCAAGCTCTTCGGACAGTATGTCTATGATGGAAACCTCGGAGAGATGGGCGTCTTCGACATCGAGGAGCCGGTCGCGTTCAAGCTGGATCGGCACCCCTACAGTCCCTATCCCTACGGTTGGGATTACAACAACTACTCCATCTCTGCGAACGGAAAGCGGCTGGCGTATGGAAGCGTCCTTTTCAACGCCAACAACCTGCTGATCCAGTACGGCGTCTTCCCGGAGCAGATCCAGGCTCTCAATGCCGATGGGTCCGTGGCCTTTGGCTCGAGCCAGGTGTGGGACACCACCACCTTTGCCACGACGGGGAATGCGAAGTCCCTGCTGAATCACGGGCTGGACTCCCGCCTGATGCACTACGATGCCGCGGAGAACTGCGTCTATGCCTTCACGCACCAGGGCTTCTCCATCAGGAAGCTGGAGCAGGCACCGCCGCAGACGCTGCCGGAGGACGAGGACGCGGATTCTGACGGGCTGACCAATGCGGAGGAGCTGGCGCTCAATACCGACCCTCTCGATGCGGACACCGATGGCGACGGGCTGGACGATGGCGCAGAGCACCTGAGCGGCCTCGATCCCCTGGTGGCAAATCTGCAAACCGCGGAGATGCGGGCCCTGCTGCTGACCCTGCGCCGCAGCCCGGCGCAACTGGAGCTGGGCTCGCCGATCATCTGGCTGGAATACGATCAGGTGAACCTGAGCCTGCAGCTATCCGCCGGTGATGGACTGGACAACATGTCCCCGCTGGGCAGCCCGATGATTTTCAGCCACCCGAAGCCGGACACCTCGAAGCAGTTCTACCAGATCAAGGCGAAGTGACCGGGCGGCGGGGGGCATAGCTCCTATTTACTTTTTCCTTCACGGAGGATCAGCGTCCCGGTTTCCGAGTATCGGAGCAGGCCTTTCGGTTCGGCCTGATAGGAGTAGCGGCAATGCACGGCGTCGCCTTCGATCTTTGAGATGCGGAGATCCAGTTGCGGGAGGGGCTCGGTCTTCTGAAACGTCTGCCCCGCCTCGTAGGTTCTTACCTCGTGGGCCTTGGCCTCGTAAGTGTCGTGCGTCAGGGCAATCTCCGCCTTCGATCCAGTGACCTTAATGCTCGCGATCAAGGATTTCGCGAGCAGAGCCACTTCGTCATGGCGCTGGTCGACGCCGCTCTGGACGACATAGTATTCTGCCTTAGCGTCCCATTTAAAAGGCGGCTCCACATATAGGCCCTTGCCATTTCGGCACCACCACCCGATGCGCTTCAAGCCGGTCCACGGCTCCTGTGATCCGGGGCCGAACAGGGTGACGATCTCCCTCAGCGTCATGCCCTCTTTCAGCTCGTCGAAGCTCCCGGATTTCAGAGGTTTGCCATAGCGACCCAAGTAATAGGCCGCCACGCCATCGATCTCTTCCGGCTTGGGCGCAGGGGCAGGCTTCTCGGTCGGCGCGACCTTTGGCGGGGTGGCCTTTGGCGTGATCACCTTTTCAGGCTTCGTGGCCGGGAGAAATGTCACCTCGATTTCCGCGTGCGATGGCGAAGAAGACACGACCCAAGGCAGAAGCAGGAGGCGAAGGAGGTGGAAAACACGCTGCATGGGGACCATGATGCCGCAATGCCCCCCGGCGGTGGGTAAATTGAAGGTAATTTCGGGCTCCTGCTGCGGGTGAGGTGGCCGCCTCCCCTGAGGGAAGTCTTGAAAGCTGCCCGTCATCCGGCTTCCCTCTCCTCCCCCGCGCTTCCAGTCTTCCGTCTGTCGTCTTCCAGTCTTCCGTCTCTGCCTTATGAAATCCCCGCGTCGTGCTGCTGTTTCCATTCTCCGGGCTTGGACGAAGGGCCATGCGTATGCCGAGAGCCTGATCGAGCGGCATGCTTCGCGGAATGACCTGTCCGCGGCGGACCGGGCGCTGCTGAATGCGATCGTGCTGGGGGTATTGCGGAACCTGCGGCTGCTGGACCACTGGATCGGCGAGCTGCGGAAGGGCCGGCTGGACGATGAGACGCGGGACATCCTGCGCGTGGGGCTTTGCCAACTGCTGATCCTGGAGCTGCCGGACCATGCGGCGGTCTTCGAGACCGTGGAGCTGGGGAAGAGCGCGGGGCGCGGGCTGATCAATGCGGTGATGCGCCGGGCGGCGGCGACGAAGAAGAAGCTGCAGGACGTCTCCGAGTTGCCGGCCGCGGTGGTGCATTCGCACCCGGACTGGCTGCTGAAGCGCTGGTCAAAGGCGTATGGCAAGTCGGAGGCGCTGGAGCTGATGGCTTTCAACAATTGTCCCGCGCCGACGATCGCGCGGTGGAATCCGCTGGTGGCGGCGGACGGCACGGAGCAGACGCCGGTGGAGGGCCTGCCGGACGGGTATTTCCAGATCGAGGGGCCGGTGCCGACGGAGCTGCTGGCAAAGGGCGCGATCTACATCCAGGACCCCGCGACGCGGCATTGCGTGGAGCTGCTGGCCCCGCAGCCGGGCGAGCGTGTGCTGGATGCCTGCGCGGCGCCGGGCGGGAAGGCCTTCCTCATCGCGGCGGCCCAGGGCGGCGGGCGGGATCTGGTCTGCACGGACTCGAATGAGAAGCGCCTGCCGCGCCTGCGGGAGAATCTGGAGCGCCTGCACATCACGGGCACGGAGATCGAGTGCCACGACTGGAGCACGCCGGCTCCGGAGAAGTGGCAGGGCGCCTTTGACGCGATCCTGCTGGACGTGCCGTGCTCGAATACGGGGGTCTTCCGCCGTCGCGTGGACGTGCGCTGGCGTCTCCGTCCCATCGACCTGAAGGAGCTGCCGAAGCTGCAGCGCCAGATCATCGAGAACGCGCTGCCCTGCCTGAAGCCGGGCGGGCGGCTGGTGTATTCCACGTGCTCGATCGAGGCGGAGGAGAATGCCGGGCTGATCGAGGCCCTGCTGGCGGATCACCCGGAGCTCACTTTGGAAGCCTCGCACCAGGCGCTGCCACAACGCGACGGGACGGACGGGGCCTACGCCGCGCTGCTGCGGGTGAAGTGACGGCTTCCCCGGGGATGGGGGAAGTGGAACCGCCAAGACGCCAAGTGCGCGAGGCCGGGCTGTGTTTGGCCGGAGCTGGCGCGGCTTGGCCGGGGAAGTCGAGGCTGATGGGATTTACCGCCGAGGCGCTGAGGTCGCGGAGGAGCGCGGAGAGGTTTTTGGCGGACGGAGGGAGTGCTGGGGCTTTCAAAAAGCGGAGCGCCCACCCTGGGAGCGCCGGTCAATAGACCGGCCCGAGTGGTCCCTGACTGCCGGGTCCATCACGAAGGCCCGTATCGCCCAGGGCATGGGGGCGCGGATGACTCGCCGGCTAAAGCCAGCGCTCCGCTCCGCCAGAACGCCTTCTGATCTCCGGAAAACCGGCCCTTGCCGGGGGCGGGAAAGGTGGGCATGGTCGGGGGACGCGAATGAAGTCTTGTTTCGGCATGTTGCTCACCTTGGTCGTCCTGCTGGCTGTGATCCTCAGCGCGGCGACGATCGTCTATCTGAGCAATACCGCCGAGTTTTCGCGGAAGGACGAGCCTGCGGCGACGACGCCGGGCGCGGGGAGGTGAGGCGGATATCGGTCGCGATATCGGCATCGAATCCGGGGCTCGGGGAGCTTGGCGGTTGGGGAATCGTCCGGGTGGGATGAGTTTCGTGCTGCGGTTGCGGTTTCCGTTGCCGGTGTTGGGCGGGAAAATCAGTCTTCCATCTCGGACTCCGCGCAGCAGGAGCCGCGGGCGTGGAGGCAGGATTCGCACCAGCCGCGGGCGTCGATGACGATGACGGCTTCGCGGCCGCAGGTGTCGCAGGCCGGTGGCGGGGAGGATGGAGAAGAGGCGTGGTCGGGGCTCATGGGTTTGATGGGGCTGGGCGGGATTGGGCTGGTCCGGTGACTGACGCTCTCTTTTTTTTGGGGGGGTGACGGTCCATTACAGGCTACTCGCCGACTAAAGTCAGCGCTCCGCCTGCGGCGGCTGGGAGATGCGGGCGGGAGGGGTTGCTTCGCCGGTCTATACAAGCGGGCCGGTGGCCACGCGCTCCCAGGGGGAACGCAAGGATCGGCGGAGCCGGGAGTGCTGGCTTCAGCCGGCTTGGATGGGCGGGCGAAGTGGCCGGTGGAGGCGGGGTGACCTGAGGGCCATTGGGCGGCGGCGGCGGCGCTTTCGCGGGGTGGAGGCCGTGATGGCAGCAGTCTGCTTTAGGGACACTTGCCGGCTAAAGCCAGCGCTCCGCCTGCCGGCAGCCATCTGCCGATGACCATTCGGCAACTTGCCTTTCACCGCTCACCGGGCAAAGCTCTGGTTTCTGACCTCCGCCATCTGATCTCTGATTTCCGATCTCCGGCCCTTACCTGCGGCTGCGGATGGCTTCCAGCGAGCGGGTGAGGAGGAGCTTCATCTCGGGCTCGGCTTCGCGGAGGGAGGCCTCGAGGACGGGGATGGAGCGGGTGCCGCCCACCTTGCCGAGGATGCGGACGGCGGACATGCGCTGGGTGACGGTGGTCGTGGGGAGGCGGTCCAGCAGCTTGTCTTCGATCTGCGGGCCAAAGCTGCCGTAGCTTTCTTCCCACTTGTTCGGCTCCAGCAGCCAGAGCGCGTCGATGAGGGGGATGGCCTGGGTATCCTGGCGGGTGGCGAGGAATTTCACCAGCGACTCGGGCACCGGGCTGCCGGCGGGGATCTTTTCCACCACTCCGCGGATGACATTCTCCATTCCGTCGCCGGGCTCGCTCCAGGTGGGCAGGGCATTGCCGATCTCGGTGAGCAGGGCGGCGTCGCCTTCCTGCGCGAGCTCGCCGAGGCGGCGGGCGATGTCCTTGCGGTAGAACTTGGGCTCGACGGGGGCGAGGCGGGAGACGGCGCGGCGGGCGCGATCGAGGTCGATGCTTTCCAGCTCGCGCTTGTTCAGCTCGTAGAAGGAGGGATTCAGCGGGTCGGTCAGCTTGTCGAGCGGGCCTTCCTGGAAGCTGGTATTGTCGACGATGACTTCGATGACGCGGATGGCATCGGCAGGGCGGGTGACTTCGCCAAAGCGGGCGCACAGGCGGGCGAGGGTATCGAGGTCGCCCTTCGTCCCGGTGACGACCATGAGGTAGTCGCCCTCGCGGGGGTACATGTGGGAGCTGGGGTCCGCGCCGGTATTTCGCACGATGTAGTCGCGCACCTGCAGGCGGTGGAATTCCCGCAAGCCGCGGAGCCAGAGGCCGATGGCGGCGGAGTCCGTCTCCAGCGCGCGCTCCATGGGATCGTAGACAATCTTCTTCTTGAAGTCGGCCAGGGCGAGCTCTCCGGAGGTCGGCTCGGCCGCGGGGCCGGGCTGCGGCTGTCCGGCATCCCCACCCGTGCCGGTGTCGTCCCCGGTGCTCACGATGGTGGCGGAGGTGGTCTCACCGCCGGTGAAAAGGAAGGGCAGCGCGAGGAGGATGGCGGCGGTGGCGAGCGCGCCGAAGATGGCACGGCCACGCCGCCAGGGATTTGCCGCGATGAGCAGGGCGCCGGAGACGACGGCGGAGAAGCCGGCCAGCATGAGGCGCTTCGACAGCGAGGCACCATCCAGCATGCCGCCGGGCGCTCCGCCAAAGACGAGGATGAAGCCAACTGCCAGCGCGACGATGACGGCGGCGAAGCCGAGCAGCAGCCGCAGCGGCGAGCCGGTGGCCCCGGCCGGCGGGCGGTGATGGTGGTGGGCGTGGACCGGCTCCGGCGAATACTGCATCTGCTGGAAGGTCGCCTGCGTGGGCGAGGCGATGGTCTTCGGCACGCGGGAAAAGCTGTCCAGCGCCTGGTCCTTGCGTTCCCCGGGGTAGAATCTCTTTGTGCGGACCACCACCTCGTCATTCACGCGGAAGCGGTGCTCGCAGGTGCCGCACTCCACTATCTTGTCGCGGAGTTCCAGGCCCACCTTGAAGCGCTGGGCGCATCCGGGGCACCGGATGGCGAGCTTTTCCGCGTCGGGTTGTGGTTGATCCATGTGCGGGGAGCTTGGCGGATCAGCGGGGCAATGCAACCCGGGAGAACCGCGACACAGTTAGACAATTCCGCGATCGCGGCGGAGATGCACAGCCACGCATTCCGTATCCGGCAGAATGTGCTTTTCCACAGTGACTTCCACGGAAGTGACGATGTCGTGGCAGAGGGTCAGCCCGGCGATGTCCGCGGCGAGGGTTTCCACCAGATGACGCGGGCGGCAGGAGGCGAGGTCCTGGATGGAGGTGGCCAGCTCGGCGTAGTCCAGCGTGCGGCCGATCTGGTCCTCCAACTGGTGAAAGGAGGCGGAAACGGTGGCCCGCACGGTGACGAGCAGGTGCTGCGGCAGCGCGCGCTCCTCATCCGGCACGCCGATGTGGCAGGTGACGCGGAGACGGCGGATTTCTATCTGATGGAGATGTCCCATGATGTGTGGATGGACAGGTGCGGGGCGGTGTGGACCGGGGTGCGCCCTGGTGAGTCAGGCAGCCGGGGGATTCTGGCCGGGATGGATGGGATGGGTAGGATGAATGGGATGGGAAAAGAGAGGATGTGAAGCAGTGGTAGCGGCATCCGGGGCAGATGGAGGCTCGGGGAAGCCGGAAGCGCTCACCTCTCCGCCTTTCTCCAAATCCCATCCATCCTATCCATCCCGGTCCAGTTCCAGTTCCATTCCCCCGGCCCCGGCTCCGGTGAGGAAGCCTCAGCGGGCGTAGATGCCGCAGGGTGCGGAGACGGCGCAGGGGCCGCCGGTGATGCCCACGGGCGGGATGATGATGTCCACGGGCTGGCCATCCACCTTCAGCGTGGCCGTGGCAGCGGTGGCCTCGATGCCCTGCTGGGTGAAGGGCGCGGTGGCGATGGGCTCGCGCTGGATGAGCGCGGCGGGCTCCAGCCCGGTCAGCTCGGTCTCGAAGACATGCCCCGCGACTTCCACACGGGCGGTGCAAGTGACGGGGCCGCTGGCGATATCGATCCGCGCATCGAGCACGGGCGCGTTTTCAAAAGGCGTGCCGGCGAATATCTGCGGGCCGAAGTAGGCGGCCACCGCGGGATCGCTGCTGACGAAGCCGCAGACGACCGGCGGCGCGGCGGGATCCGGCTGCCACAGGACGATCCCCGCCGGGGCGGAGCCCACGGGCGTGTGGACCATGCGCGCCACGTGGACGATCACATTCGGCATCGCCACATCCATCGAAGTCACGGCGACGAGATCGACGCCCCCTTCCCAGCTCATCCATTGGGTCACGGCCATGCCCCGAGGCTCCCCCATGCGCCGCGGAATGCAAGCCAAGCGGGTGACTGCGTGCGGGGGAGTTGAGGGTTGAGGGTTGAAAGGCGAGGCGATCTAACAGGCCCCCGGATCGTGCTTGCCTAACAAGACCTCCCCAAACCACGGCACAGGATCGGCGGAGCCGGGAGCGCTGGCTTCAGCCGGCTTGGACGGTAGGCGAAGCACGGGCAAAGGCCGCTTTCTCCGGAATGCCCCGCTGGGAGCGCGTGGCCACTGGCCCGCTTGGAAAGTTGGCGAGGCACGGGCAAAAGCCGCTCTCTCCGGAAGATCCCCCTGGGAGCGCGCGGCGACTGGCCCGCTTCGACGGTTGGCGAAGGAAGCACACGGGTTTGCTTCCGGGCGATCCGCCGCGGGTGACTTCCTCCGACGAGCTTTGTATCGGCCCATTCTCGGAAGCCACCCGCAGCAGATCAGGGGTTTGGGGTGGCATTTCTGAACATACAGGACAGCCGTGCGAAGCCACCTTCACCGCTTGCGGAGACCCTGTGCCATCGTGGTCCGCATCGCTCCGCGTGCGGCGAAGCAGTTCTACAGGCAGATCTCAATCTCCGGCTCTGGAAGGATGTGGGGGAGTGCGGGCTTTGATAGGAGCCTTCCCCGGACCGGCGAACCGCACGCGGAGCGATGCGGACCACGATGGCCTCGGGTTGCAGCAGCTTCTTCGGTCACTTCGCCGACCGTCCAAGCGAGCCGGTGGCACGCGCTCCCAGCGGAAGCCGCACCGCGAAAAGCTACCTTCCCACGCAGCTAGCAGCCCCCAACCCCAGCATTGCTCCGAGCGAATGCGGGGGATAAAAACGCAGGCATGCAGGCGTATCGTGACGTCCGCACCTCGTCCCGCTTCGCTTCTCATTTCCTCACCGTCTCCTGCCTGTCCCCTTTTTCCCGCGAATCCCCCTGCATCCTTCTCCACAGATCGCGATCCCATGAACCGCCATTCACCCTCAAACTCGAACCCAGCCCCCCACCCGATGTCCCGGCGCGAGGCGCTGAGGACGACGCTGCTTTTCAGCTCCGGCATCTTGACGGGCGGGCTGGCGGGGCGGCTCGCCGCAGCTCCGGATGGCGCGGACAAGGGAGCGGCGCTCGGGCCCGGGGGGATCGACCTGCTGGCGGTTGGCGACTACGGGACGAACAATGACAAGCAACGCCAGGTGGCCCGCCAGATGGCGGCCTACGCCGGGGCGCTCGGCCGGCCGCTGTCGTGCGTACTCGCGCTGGGGGACAATTTCTACGGGAAATTCATGCCGGAGGAATTCCCCGCGCGCTTCTCGGCGATGTATCCGAAGAAGGACTTCAACTGCCCCTTCTACGCGACGCTGGGGAATCACGACTACGGCCCGAGCTATGACTCGAAGCAGGGGCGGCTGAAGGCGGACTACCAGCTCGCGCGGACGCGGCAGAGCCCGGGATCCCGCTGGAAGATGCCGGCGAAGTGGTATGCCTTCGAGCTGCCGGGGAAGACGGGCAAGCCGCTGGTGAAGGTGATCTATCTGGACGGGAACAACTTCGAAGGCGCGCTGACACCGCAGGAGAAGCTCGCACAGCGGCGCTGGCTGGCGGCGGAGATGGCCAAGCCCACCGCGGCGAAGTGGCTGTGGATGGTCTCGCACTATCCGATCTTTTCCGAGACGAAGAGCCGGGGCGACGCGGCGGGGTCGAAGCTGCTGGAGCAGTGGGGGCCCTACCTGAAGGACGGCCGCGTTTCCCTCTATCTGGCAGGGCACGATCACAATCTGCAGCATCTGCGGGTGGAGGGGTATTCGCCGGACTTCGTCGTCTCCGGCGGCGGCGGCGCGAGCCGTTACGAGGTGGTGCCGGGGAAGGGCCGCGGCTTCTGCATGCAGACGCGCGGCTTCAATCACATCCACGTCACGGAGGAGAAGATGACGGTGCAATTCATCAACCCCGACGGAAAGAGGATCCACGCTTACGAGCGCGAGGTGACGGGGAAGATGCGGGTGCTGGAAGCGTAGAGCCGGAGGCCGGATGGCTGCCGCAGGCGGAGCGCTGGCTTTAGCCGGCGAGTATTTCCGCAGAGAGCGCCACCTGGGAACGCGGAATTCATTCCGCCCGGGCCATCCCTGGCCTTCGTATTTTTCAACCACAGATAAACACGGATGGACACAGATGAACTGAAGGGATCAGGACCAGGATGGATGGGATAAAGACTTTGGGAAAATGAAGTCCCCGGATGAACGAGTGCCATCCGGCATCCCTCCTCACAGGGAACGCGGAATTCAGAGCATCTCCTTGATCCTGGATGTCGATGCTTTCGCCTGGCGTGAGCGCCAAGTGCCATTACCCAGCCAGCGACCAACCGCATTAAGAGAACTTCCCCGCGGCTCAGAAAAATCGGACATTTCTCGGGCGTCTCCAAGTATCGAACCCGATTGACCTACTACGGATTCCCCGTTTCTGTTCGAGTCGACTTGATCCGGATATGCCTTCGCGAACCGCATTCTCGACAAACAATTAAAACCGTTCTGCCAAAGAATGAAGAGTCCTTATCCAACGGTGCTCGCCCCTGAGATGGTAAGCAAATACCCGGCGCTCGCTGGCGCTGGCGGCGGCTACGTTTGGGACGAGGTGCTGGAGTATCGCGTGTGGTGCCATCCTCAACGCGGAGCACCAGACGAGTTTGATGGTGAGGATTACTACTACGCTTTTGAGACCTGCGAGGAGGCCCTTGAATTTGCAAAGGCCAATCCCGGGTCTGATGAACCACTGGCTCTGATCCTTCAGAAAGAGCACATCAACGAGACCGCAGAGGGCGAATATGTCCCTGTGACTGAGGAGCGCCGGACAGAGTGGCCGGTTGAGTTCCTGAGTCGGCCAAGGCGAACCGAGCATACGATCGGCGATTTCCTCTCCCCAGACGCTCCGCCGAACCGTCTTGAGATCCTCCGTGGACTCGCCCCGGATCCACGAGCAGCAACGGCGGAACCAGTCGGCGCTGTTCAACCCGCTCCGGATTCGAAGCCTGAGGGCAATGACTAATCTAATCTTGAGTCGAAGGGGTGCTCCCGTAGCGGGTGCCAGGCATTTTATCTTACTGCCTTCTCGCCAGCCCTCACCCTCACCCACAATCACGCTCACCCGAAAAGCAGACCGCATCCACAGCTTCCCTACCAGCGAACCGCACGCGGAGCGATGCGGACCACGATGCCGGAGCCATGCGGTCGTCACTTCTCCCCCGCCTGGTCCATCCGGCGGATGGCATCGAGGGGTTGCTCGATCTTTTCCCCGTTCATGCGGAGCTCGATCTCCGAGCGCGGCGATACGTGAAGATGGGGCACGTGAAGTTCGCCGCGGAATTCCACGATCTTCGTGACGCCACGCAGGGTCAGTACGGGCCCGGTGCGGTCGGCGACGGACACGGTCAGCTTGCCGCGCCCAGTGTAGACAAACGAGCTGCCGAGGTATCGCACGTCCCTTTCCGCCGTCGCTTCATAGAGCGACACCTCGTGCTTCTGCTCGTCGTCCTCCACACCCTCGATGGTGATCTGCGAGATCTCCTTCTCGAAAGGCTCCCGGACAAAGACGAACCGCGGCGGTGCGCCCGGAGACACCACGCCAAAGACCTGATACCCGGAGTGCTGAATGTCCGCCACCTTGCCGGTGCGCGCCATGATTTCCGCGTGCAGCGCCAGGACATCAGGGGCAAAGCTATCCGGATTCCGGGAGCCCTCGAATAGGGACACCGGCGTCGCCGCCTGTTGCGTGAGATACTCCAGCGCCTTCGCATGATCGCCCGCTGCCGTGGCGGCGACGGCGAGTTGCCAATCCATGCGCAGGTATCGATCGCTCGCCTGCTGGTTTTCCCAAGGCGGGCCCTCGGCCTCGCGGATCTTCACCAGCGGGCGGATCTTCTCGGCAGCCGCCACGAGGAGGGCGAGATCTCCGGGGGCCTCGCCGGGTTGGTTCGCGCGCAGAGCGGCAGACCATTCGCGCTCCGCGACTTCCCACTGCTGGTGCCAATCGTCGGCGATCATTTTCCATCGCTCGCGCTCCGCATGAGCCGGCAGGGAGAGAAGCGGAAGTGACACGAGGGAAATCAGCCGCGGAAGATATCGGGAGAGGCGCATGACGGGATGGACGAAGCCGCGAGACAAACGAGGGGTGGAGATGTGATATTTCGAAGATGGGAGGAAATCAATCGCGTGGAAGCGGGAAAGCCCGCATCACCCCCACTGGGAACGCGGAATTCATTCCGCCCGAGCGCAGCCTAACAGCCCGCCATCACCAGGAGCCAATCGCGGTCCGCATCGCTCCGCGTGCGGTTCGCCGGTGGGGAAGCTGCGGGTGCGGTCTGCTTTTCGGGTGAATGTGATTGCGGGTGAGGCGGTCAGTCGTTGTTAGATCAGTCCGGTGGGGCTGGCCGCCAGATGACTTCGGCCGCACGCGGAGCGATGCGGACCACGATGGCACCGGGTGATGGCGAGCGGCGTCGGGAGACTCGGGCAGAATGTCACTTGCCCATCCATCCCATCCATCCCGGTCCCAAAAGCCACCTACCCCATCCCCTCTTTATCCGTGTCCATCAGTGGTTGATGAAGGCCGCAGTCAGGGTGACCCGGGCGGAATGAATTCCGCGTTCCCAGTAGGGGCTATGCGGACATCAAGGATGACGTCGGGCCGGTCTGATGACCGGCGCTCCCAGGGGCTGCTAACGTTTGAATGCTCCCACGAAAGAAGCACTCGCCGGCTAAAGCCAGCGCTCCCGCCTTGCGGCGATCATTCGCCATCAAACACCTGCGATCCATCTGCCTCGCACCGATCACACGGCACGATCCCCTCTAACGAAAACCGTCCCTTTCCTTTCTCCGATGTTGCGCTAAGGGGTAGCCACACATTCCCACACATTCCCACACATTCCCACACATTCCCACACATTCCCACACATGAGCCCGCCCCCTGCACCCGCTCCCTACAATTGGAAACACGAGCACGGACGCCTGTGGGATGCCCACGTGCCGCCGAGCGGCCCGGCGAAGACCCTCCAGGGCGAGCTGATCCGCATCTGCGGGAAGCTGGTGGACCAGGCCTACCGGAATGGCAACGGAAACTGGGACGCGGACCACGAGACGATGTGGCGCTTCGTCGCGCGGCAGATCACCGAGGACGATACCTTCCCGGAGGCGGAGAAGCAGGTCATCCGCGAGCTCGTGGAAACCATCATCCGCGACGAGGCCACCCCGGACCTGAGCGGCGATGGCAGCACGTACTACCGCGTGAACGAGCGCGCCGTGGACTGGTGCATGGCCCACCCGGAGCCCATCCCCCACGTGCCGGACGGCAGCTACCGCCGTTGATCCGGGGAGAGCACTCTACAGTTATCTAACAATAACTCATTTCACTCAATCACCCGCATCATGAGCACCGGCTACTGGTCCCTCGTGGAGCCCCTCTGGGACGACATCAGCATCTACGATGCTCCCGATGTCTTCCTTCGCCAATACGCGGAAGCGCCGGAGAGGGCGCGACTGCTTTTCGCCGCCCACTGGGCGCAGTCCGAATTCATGAATGGCGGGCTGGGGCAATTCTTCTCAAATCCCACCGGCGTGCTGGCACCGGAGGCGGTGGAGGCCTTTCGCGCGATGGGCATGCGGCATTGCGCGGACCTGCTGGCGGAGGCGATGGCCTTCTTTGGCGATCCCTACCCGCGGGACCGTCAGACGCGGGAGGCGATCCTGGAGCGCTACCTGGAAGAGCAGGGCGGCGACGCCATCCCCCTCCTGGAGCAGGAGAATGCCATGGCAGTCCACATCGAGGAAGAAGCCGGCGGCTTCGACGATGCGGCGGACCGCTACGCGGCGGGCGGTTGATCTGTTAGAGTATCTTTCCCGGGAGTCCGCAGGCGCTCGGTCGAGAGCATGGGGCACGCGTCATCGAGCTGCTTGAGCTTTCAACGAACCGCGATGAGCGCGAAGATGCGTAGATCTGTTAGAGTGTGTCACGCAAGGTCGTAGCAGCGCTTGTGCGGGATAGTTGAGGTCGGCTTTCCGAAAGGGTCGGGGCTTTCATTTCACCGCGAAAAACGCGAAATGGCGCGAAATCTAAAGGCAGGAAGAAAGCTGTGGGTCCGGAACATTTCACTTGGAACTGTAGCCATCCCGCAGGCATCGGAGAAGGTAAAATCGAATCACGAAACAAAGCGAGATCCCGCTAAATTTTTGGCTCGGGATTTTCATCATGCCTTCAGATTTCGCGCCATTTCGCGTTTTTCGCGGTGTGCTTCCTTTGTCTGAAGCCTCCAGGACGGCGGCGATCCAAGAGCAGGCTGAAGCTGGCCGCTACCGCTGCACGGTGTAGGGCGTGCGGCCGCGCCGGGATGCCTCGTCGATGCGGTCCATGTAGGGATCCAGCAGCTCGCGGATCTCGCGCTGGGTGCCGTCGCGGATGCAGCAGGCGTGGAGCAGCACGCGGTCCGCGGTGAAGGTCACGCCGGGATCCTGGTCTGCGGGCTGCGCGCCGGGCTGCAGGTGGACGACGTATTCCATCGACCACGAGACCATCGTATCCGGAGGCACATCCGGCACGACCAGCCGGCAATCCCCGAGCAGGCCGACAAGCCGCCGCGCGTCCTTGGAGGAAAGCGCGATGGCATCTCCGGAGCCATAGGCACCGATGGTGACTCGCTGGTACTTCACGCCGCGCTCCACCATGGGCGGTCGCCCGCTTCCGCAGGAGCCGCAGCTTGGCAAAAGCACGAGCACCGCAGCGGTCACGGCCGCAGCGGCCATCATGCGCAAGCCTGCACCCTTGCCCGACATCATGCCCTGTCCCCTCGTCGCATCCATCGTCTCTTTCTACTAGATCTATCGTATTTCATGCCGCGGCCCGGGGCCCGATGCATGTCATGGCATTCCCTGCCGCTTGATACATCACCGGCCGGTGGATTGAAGAGCGGAATCCTGCAACATGCGCGCCATTTCCGCCTCCCGCTGCACCACCCGGCGCCATCGCCACGCCAGCCACGCGCCCCATGGCAGCAGGTAGGTCGCCAGCAGCACCCAGTGCGGCACCACCACTCCGTGGGGCCGGATGAATTCCCAGCGCTCGCGATACATCGGGCTGCCGCCCGCGCCGCCCACATTCACCATCTCCATTTCATGCCCCGCGGCCCCCGGCACAGCATTGCCATGGTAGAAGACGCCCGCCTCACCCTCATACTGCATCACTCCCCACCACGATGGCCCGTCACGCAGCCACACGCCCTTCGCGCTGTCCATCGAGACGATCCACATGAAGGCGAGCAACCCCGGCACCACCAGCCCCAGCCAGACGGACCTCAGGAAATGCGAGCGGGAAACATCCATGATCTTCCCTCCCCTCTACCCCGTCCCCGCCACAATGTCACTCCGGAAGCACGAGCTCCACAGACCGCCAGCCCCCCTGGGAGCGCCGGTCATCAGACCGGCCCGAAGCCACCTTCACCGCCGATGGAAAACCCCTGCACCCCCGGGAAGAGCCACGCCTCCTCAGGAGCGATTGGATCGACAACGAAACTAGCGAAACCGACGAGAGAAAAGCGGACGGTATCAGGAGGTGGAAATCACAATCAGAGCCCGGCGATCGAAAATGAGGCAAACTACGACGCTCTCGCGCGCGCTCGAAAAACAACGACCGCCCCGAGGGCTAATAGGTCTACATCCGCAGCCTAGGACCACTCGGGCCAGTCCATTGACCGGTGCGCTCTCAGGAAGACATCCCTCAGTACCTCACCACCAGAGCGCCAGCGCGCGCCAACACGAATCGCCCAACTGAGACCCCATCCCAGCCCCGGCAGGGGCAACAGACACTAGAAGCTATCCCAAAACCGTTGGGTTCTGGCAAGGATGGTGCTTGATGCGGTCCGATGATGGAGCTTTCCGAAGACCAGCTTGATATGCTTTGCCGCCTGTTGCCCGACGAACCGGCCAGGCCGAAGGGCGGCAGGCCACGCACCGACAAGCGCAAGGCCATCGCGGGCATCTTCTGGATCCTCGACAATGGCGCTAAGTGGGAGGATCTACCCTCGGAATTCGGCACCAAGAGCTCGGTCCACCGTGCATTCCAGCGCTGGGTCAATCTCGGCGCGTTCGAGCAACTGCTCGCCGAAGTCGGCGCGATGGTCGAGGAACGCGGCGGCTTCAAGCTCTACGAGTGCTTCATCGACGGCACCTTCTCCAAGGCCAAGGGTGGCGGGGACGGGATCGGTGGCACCAAGGCGGGCAAAGGCGTGAAGATCATGATCATGGTCGACGCGAGGGGATTGCCGGTGGCGGTCAATACCGGCAGCGCGAGCCCGCATGAAAGCAAGCTGGTCGAGCCACTCTTCGACTTCATGGTCACGGTCGACTTTCCGGAGCGCCTTGTCGGAGACAAGGCCTACGACTCCGACAAGCTCGATGAGACCCTGGCCGGGCTGGGTGTGGACATGATCTCCCCCCATCGTTCCAACCGGAAGCCTGGGAACCGGACGCAGGATGGCCGCAAGCTGCGGCGCTACAAGCGACGCTGGACGGTGGAGCGCACGATCGGCTGGCTCCAGAACTACCGGCGGCTATGCATCCGCTGGGAGAAGTCGACGGCGATGTTCCAAGGATTCGTCAATCTGACATGCTCGATCCTGTTGATGAAACAGGTTTTGGGATAGCTTGCAGTATCCCGTTAGACTGCGTCGTCGCAAGATTCGGTTGGATTAACAATCAGGATGCGTTAGCTGCTCTTGCGTGAGCCGGGATCTTCATCGTCACGACATTTCCAACCGCGTCTGGACTATTCTCGAACCCT